>CAJYAJ010000011.1 GCA_913065005.1 uncultured Verrucomicrobiota bacterium
CGCGACGGAACCGCTTTTCTTAATTTCCTCATTCAGTTAAAGAAAACTCTTCCAGAAGATAAAATCTTCAGTGTCGCCGTCATGGCCCGCTGGGCAGCACATAAACAAAAACATCCACGCGATCCCTACGACTACCCCTTCATCGGCCGCATTGCCGACCGCATCATCATCATGGCATATGATGAACACTATCGTACCGGTCCTCCCGGACCGATCGCCTCCCTCGACTGGTGCAAATCCATCTACGAATATGCACGACAAACCATCCCCGCTCACAAACTCATTATGGGCATTCCACTCTACGGTCGTGCATGGCAGCCCAAGACTCTTGCCAAAGCCTATAAAAATAGAGATCTGCAAAAAGAGATAACTAACCGCTCGATTACGCCTCAAATCAATCTCGAAACAGGTGGCCACTTCACCTTCACTGAAACCGTATCCATCGAGGTCTATCACGAAACTCTCAAATCGATTCAAGCCAAACAACAACTTTATCTCAGCCACCCCATCGGTGGCACCGCCTATTGGCGTATCAGCCAAGAACCCGCTGATTTCCATTTTGATCAGTGAATGTTATTGAAAATCCTCAATGATAGCTGGAAGACTCAAATCCTCTAAATCGCTTATTGAATAGGAATTAAACTGCTGAATGCGTCCTCCTTGTAAGGGAGCATAATCGTAATAGTACATGCCATAATTAGCTGTCTTTTTTTCGTCTAATGATGATTCATCAAAAAGGAGATCTTCTCCTTGTTCGGGATAGAAAATATATTCCGTCACACCGTTAAAAATAACTTCTAAGCAAATCAGCTCATGATACGTTTTCATATTACTAATCTCAAACTTATCATGAACCGGAACCGTATCGGTTGTATTAAAATGAATCGTTGCTTAGCCGTTTAATTCGGCTTGCAATGCTGCATCAGATGCTAAGACATCGGCCGCCATCTTTTTCTTATAAGCCGTCATTTTACGACGCAGCGTCGCATCCGCCGTACCCATAATCTGTACCGCCAAAATTGCCGCATTGATCGCACCCGCTTTTCCGATCGCTACCGTAGCCACCGGTACCCCTTTCGGCATCTGAACCGTTGAAAGCAAGGAATCCAATCCATCCAAGGCCCAACCCTTTACTGGAATACCAATAACCGGAAGCGTCGTATGCCCCGCCAAAACACCACACAAATGAGCGGCTCCTCCTGCAGCGCCAATAATCACTTTATACCCACTCTTTGCCGCGCCTTCCGCAAACGCCGTTGCTTCATGTGGCGTACGATGGGCTGACATCACCTTCACGGTACTCTCCACGCCAAATTCTTTCAACGTCTTGACCGTATGCTCCAACGTCGTCCAATCCGTCTTGCTTCCCATTACAATTGCTACTGTTGGTTTTTTAACTGCCATCTTTCATTCTCCTTAATTCTCTATGTCCAATATCATTTCGATAAAACGCATCCCGATAACTGATCGTCTCAACGGCAATATACGCCTTCGATAGCGCATCCTCTAGATCTTCTCCCGTCGAAGTAATCCCTAACACGCGCCCCCCTGCCGTGACAACCTCTTCATCCACCAAGGCGGTTCCAGCATGGAAAACCACTGTATCTTGCACCTCATTTGCCAACGCAATATTTCCAATCGGCAGCCCCTTTGCATACGTCCCCGGATAGCCCCCCGCCACCATCACCACACACGCACTCGGCTCCGACTTCCAATGAATCAAATCATTCGACAAGGTTCCATCCACCACCGCTTCCAAAGCCGGAAGCATATCGCCATCCCAACGTGCCAAGACCGCTTGCGTTTCAGGATCCCCAAATCGACAATTAAACTCCACCACCGCAGGCTGATCATCTTGAATCATCAGACCCGCATATAAAACCCCCTTATAGGTGATCCCCCGCTTCTTCAACTCCGCTAACATCGGTTCATACACTTCACGAATCACTTTTTCGCGCACCACCTCATTCACAATCGAAGCCGGAGAATAGGCTCCCATACCACCGGTATTAGGTCCCTCATCTTTCTCAAAAATACGCTTATGATCCTGCGAAGACGCCAGCAACACAATATGCTCTCCATCAATCAACGCCAGAATAGACGCCTCTTCCCCCACCAGAAAATCTTCAATCACCACGCGGCCACCCGCCGATCCAAATGCATTCGCCTCCAGTGCATCTCGAATCGCCTCCTCCGCCTGTTCAACGGTCTCAGCCACCCTCACCCCTTTTCCAGCCGCCAAGCCATCCGCCTTCACAACAATCGGTGCCCCCCGCTCACGCACATAGGCACACGCCGCATCTGCATCCGTAAAACTTTCATACGCCGAAGTCGGCACCCCCGCTGCCGCCATAACCTCTTTCGCAAATTCTTTACTGCCCTCCAACTCAGCCGCCGCCCGATTCGGACCAAACACACGCAAGCCATCTGCCTCCAACCGATCCGTCAACCCCGCACACAAGGGTGCCTCTGGACCAATGACCACCAAATCTGGACGCTCCACATGACACCAATCACACAGTCCCCCCAGATCCGTCACCGCAAGGTTCACATTCAGCCCCAACTCAGCCGTACCCGCATTGCCCGGGGCGCAATACAGTTCAGGTTGCATTGAATCATTCGCCAATTTCCATGCCAACGCATGCTCACGACCCCCACTACCAACCACTAAAATTTTCATCTAAAAACTCCTCAAAGCATGCAATATACGCACCCAAGCCCCAGATGAAAACCACAATTTCAACTGGAGGTAATCTCCCGTTTTTTTCTATCACCCACGCCCCCAATCCGCTATCCCTAGCCCCATGGAAACAGCCCTCTTTAATTATGAACTGCCGGAACATCTCATTGCGCAGCAACCCGCCGAACAGCGAGACAACGCTCGTATGCTCGTGCTACATCGCCAAACCGGCAAAATCGAACACCGTACCGTCCGTGAAATCGGTGATTATCTCACCCCCAAAGACTGCCTTGTACTCAACAACACCCAAGTCATTCCCGCCCGCCTATTCGGGCAAAAACAAACCGGTGGAAAAATTGAACTTCTTCTGCTCAACGAAGAAAAACCCCATCACTGGCGCGTCCTCCTCAAAAGCTCCCGCCGACCCGCACCCGGCAGCCACCTAACCCTCTGCAATGGCGAAGCACAGGCCGAAATGATCACCGACGGCGAAAAAGGCGAAGCACTCCTCCGCATCGAATCTGCAAAACCCTTTATTGAACTTCTCACCAAACACGGCTTACCCCCACTCCCCCCCTATATCCACCGAGCTACACCCGATGAATATGCCACCGACCGAGAGCGCTACCAAACCGTCTATGCCAGCCAACCCGGAGCCGCCGCCGCACCCACCGCAGGCCTCCACTTCACCCCCGAACTTCTCACCAACCTCAAACAGAAAGGCATCACCACCTGCGAACTCACCCTCCACGTCGGACTCGGCACCTTTCGACCCGTCACCGCCGAAATCATCACCGACCACACCATGCACGCCGAACGCTATGAAGTAAGCCCACAAACCGCCGAGAAACTCCGCCATGCCCGAGAACAAAGCGGACGCATCATCGCCGTCGGCTCCACCTCCGTCCGCACCCTCGAGAGCCTACCCACTCTCCAACCCGCCTCCGGCTCCACCGATATTTTCATCTACCCCCCCCACACCTTTCAACACACCGACGCCATCCTCACCAACTTCCACCTACCCCAATCCACCCTGCTCATGATGATGGCCGCCTTCACCGACCGAAAAACTCTTCTGAACGCCTATCACGAAGCCATCTCCCACCGCTACCGCTTTTTCAGTTACGGCGACTGCATGTTAATTCTCTAAAACAGAGACTTGAACCCCCACCCAAGCTCCACTAAATTCTCGCCTTGCCTTCAAAAGGAGAACGCACATGGCCAAAGAAACAATGCAATTTAAAACTGAACTAGAACAACTCTTACACCTCATCACACACTCGCTCTATTCCCACCGAGAAGTCTTTCTCCGCGAGCTCATCTCAAATGCCTGCGATGCCATCGATAAAGTACGCTTTCAAGGCCTCACCGAGCCCGACTACCTCGAAGATAACACCAACTGGAAAATCACCCTTCGTGCCAATGAAGAAGCAGGCACCCTCACCCTCTCCGACAACGGAATCGGCATGAGCCGCGACGACGTCATCGAAAACCTCGGCACAATCGCCCACTCCGGTACCAAAGCCTTCCTCGCCCGCGCCCAAGAAGCCGATCTCAAAGAAAACCCCGAACTCATCGGGCAATTCGGAGTTGGATTCTACGCCTCTTTCATGGTCGCAGACGAAGTCGTCGTCGACACCAAAGCCCACGGCAACGAAGCCATTCGATGGACCTCCACCGGAACCGGCAACTTCACCCTCGATGAAATCGATAAAACCGATCGCGGCACCACCATTACCCTACACCTCAAAGAAGACGCCAAAGAATTCCTCAACGAATGGACGATCCGCTCCACCGTTAAAAAATTCTCCGACTTCCTCGAGCATCCCGTCACACTCATCACCACCCAAAAAGACGAAGAAACCGAAGTCGAAGAGGAAAAAGAAGAGCAAATTAATTCCCAAAAAGCCATCTGGCTGCGACCCAAGAATGAAATCCAACCCGAAGAATATAGCGAATTCTACAAACACCTTTCGCACGACATGAACGATCCCGCCGAAACCATTCATTACAATGCCGAAGGCGCCATTGAATTCAAAGCCCTCCTCTTCATTCCCGAAAAACGACCCTTTGACCTCATGATGAACAACGATCCCAAAGCGCACCTAAATCTCTATGTGCAACGGGTCTTCATCTCGAACGAATTCGACAATCTCTTACCAGGCTACCTCCGATTCATTAAAGGCGTCGTCGATGCCTCTGATCTACCCCTCAACGTCTCCCGCGAAATCCTACAAGAGAACCCACAACTAGAAAAAATTCGCAACAACCTCGTCAACCGCATCCTCAAAACCCTCGCTCAAATAAAAGAAAAAGATTTTGAAAAATTCAGCGGACTCCACGAAGAATTCGGCACCCTGCTCAAAGAAGGATTGCAATCCGACTGGTCAAACAAAGAAAAGATTGCCGATCTACTCCTCTTCGAAAGCAGCACCAAAGAACCCGGCGAAAAAACAACCCTCGCTAACTACATCGAAAACATGAGCGATGATCAGGAAGAAATTCTCTACCTCGCCGGCGAAAACCGCGAACAGATTGCCAACTCCCCCTATCTCGAACGCTACAAAGCCGACGGACAAGAAGTCCTCCTGATGACCGACCCCATCGACGACTTTGTCATCCCACAACTCATGGAATTCAAAGGCAAAAAACTCAAAGCCGTCAATAAAGGCGAACAAGACGACACCGAAGCACTCAAAGAAGAAGAGAAGACCTATGAAGGCTTCATCGGCTTCGCAAAAGAGCTACTCGAAGGGGTCAAAGAAGTAAAACTCACCACCCGCTTAAAAGACTCCGCCGCCGTTCTCGTTGGCGACGAACACACCATGAGCCCCCATATCGAAGAGATGATGCGCCGCATGGGACAACCCGTTCCTGAACATGAAAGCGTCCTTGAGCTCAACCCCGAACATCCCCTCGTTCAACACGTCCAAGCTCTACACGCCGCCGATGCCAACGATCCAAAAGCAGAAGCCCTCACAAAAATACTACACGATCAAGCGATTCTCGCATCCGGAGCCAAACTCAAAGACCCAGCCGCATTCGCAAAAAGATTAAACCAACTACTTGCAACCGACTAGAGACTTTAGAGACGGCATTCCCAATCAAAGAACGCACTCGCTTGCTCCTTCACAACTTCATAGTTCTCAGGAACAAACTGGTGCGCCTGCATACCCAACTCCCGAGCCGCCTCAATATTTTCAGCCAAATCATCGATAAAAAAACAAGCTTCTGCCGGAACCTGCAACCGTTCGATTGCCATTTCATAGATCTTCGACTCCGGCTTACGACACCCCATCTCATACGAAAGAAAAAGTCCCGTCGCCGAAGCCAGTAAACCATCCCACTCTCGCTCAATCGCACGAACATGATACTCCGTAATATTGCTCAATGTATACACCGGTATCTGTTGCTCAATCGCATGAAAATAGAGCGAACGCCCCACCTCATTTGACGAAAAAATCTGTTGCCAAGCCCCCACCAAATCTTCCACCTGCCACTGAAGCTGCTTACGCACATTCATTCGATCCACATACACCTGATCCGAAATCTCGCCCCGCTCAACCGCATGATAAAGCGCCTCATCCTCCGGCTCATGAATCCCCACCAGCTTCCCCGACATCTCCTCATATCGCTTCAAAAACCGCTCATAGGTGAAATCACAAAGCACATTGCCAATATCGAACAAAAAAACCTTCATACCCTCACCTCTTTCTATTTCCACACTCCAATAACAACCGCTCTATCTTAGAATGTTTCCTGATTCCCCAGATACCGCCACTGCCCCTCAGGCAATGCACCCAACTGAATACGTCCAATCCGAATCCGCTTCAAGCCCACCACCTTCAAATCCACCAACTCACACATGCGCCGAATCTGCCGCTTCTTTCCCTCACGCAAAACAAACCGCAACTGATCCCGATTCTGCCAACTCACCTTCGCCGGTTTCAGCGGCTTTCCATCCAACTGCAAGCCATGATTCAACTGCTTCAACCCCCTTGCATCCAACTCGCCCCGAACCCGCACCAAATACTCTTTATCCACCGCAGAATCCGCACCAATCAACTGCCGCGCCACCCGACCATCCTGCGTTAGCACCAGCAACCCAGTTGAATCAATATCCAACCGCCCCGCCGGCGCCAAGCCATTCAACTGATCCCGCCCAAACGCCCGCTTCAACCGATCGCCCTTCCAACGATTTTCCCCCTCGATCAGCGCTGCCGCCGGACGATATCCCTCTTCCGGCTGACCCGACACATAGCCAATCGGTTTATTCAAAAGAAACGTCACCAACTGTGCCTGCTCATTCGTCCCCTCCTCATTCAGCACGATCTCAGCATCCGGCAACACCTTACTCCCCAACTGATCCACCACCACCCCATCAACCCGCACCAAACCCCGCTCAATATAACGATCCGCCTCACGCCGCGAACAAATCCCCCGCGCCGCCATAATTTTTGATAATCGCTCCTCACTCATCCACACACACTACTATTCATCTCTTACCCAGCAACTAGATAGTTTCATTTTCGTTAACAAGATAATCATTGTAATTATACTAAAAAAATTAATATATTAATTTAATGCATATATATTATTTACTTTTTTTATACTCATCAACAGTGTCTTCAATCTGTATGCTTGTAATCTTACCCAAACTGAACTCATAGCCATTGAACATCTTGATGGGCTCGATGATGCCGGCAATGCAGCCGAACATTATCGAAATGGCGTTCCTCTTACTAAAGAGGAACAATCCTATTTCGCGCTCAGCTTTGAACGTGCGATGGATAATCAAATCAAGGTCATTGATAAAGAATATACGGAATGTAATGCAACAGGACTATGCCAGGCACGAGCACGTGTTATGCAAGATATCCTCGAAAATGATCGAAATATTCAAGAATCCATAAAAGCGCAAGAAAACATCAAATTCAAAGGTGAAACCAAGGGACGACGTAACTGTGAACCCACCATTTTTGACACACTTGAAAAGTATGACGTAAGATATAACGATTTACCACTTAATGAGAAAACCAAACTCACTCTTCAACAGTTGGGTAAAAAATGGTTCCTCAGTCGTGATTACGATACCGTAAAATCTGAACTAAAAAATCTCATAGACGCAACAGACTGGTATAATCTATTCAATAAAGTCAAATTCAACATTGAAGATCTAAGAAACAGTCTATTAGGACTCGGAGAAAACAGAGGAGCTATTATAAGCATGCAGGGAATTTCAACTGGAGATTCTACCTCTGTTTATGTATTTCAAAGCAACCATGCCGTATTGGTCTTTAAAAAAGAAGGGCATCTATTTTTAATCGATAGTTATAATGCAGATATTTTTGCGGATGTATTACATAAACCCATACCAAAAGTACTGGAAAACAAGGATGCCCTATACGATTTTTTAACCTATAATCTTAGAAGATATATCACCCAATACCAAGAGAGTTTGACTGAAGCGGAAACAGAACTACGTGAATTAAACGAGGCTCTTAGCTCGCCTCCAACCAGTGAAGAATTAGCCACTCTGCAAAGTAAAATAAACGAAGTTGTTTCCATTCGAAAAATTCTGATTACCGAAGGTTTCGAAGAACCTCACGCCGATTTTAATTCCGTGATAGATAATTTCTTTATCAACATTCGACATAAACCATAAAACAATCGGTCAACCTAAGCAAAAAGATACCAACTAGAAACGATCAGATTATCGCTTCCAGAAACTCGGCAAGAAAAGAATCAAAACCGTGTACAGCTCTAACCGACCCAGCAACATTAAGAACGTAAGAAACGCCTGCCCCGCCACCGGAATCGCCGCATAATTTTGGGTCGCGCCTACAGCATTTAAACCAGGTCCGATATTACCCAGCGTAGCAATCACCGAGGTAGCGGCCGTCTCCAAATTCGGAGTGAAAAACGTCATAATGAAAGAGCCCAACGCAAACACCAACACAAATATCGCGAAGAACGCACAGATATGTGCAATAATCTCAGGCTCAATCGGCTTGCCCCCCAACTTCGGCTGAATCACCGCCGAAGGACGCATAAAAACCTTAATCTCCCGAATCATCATCTTCACGATAATATAGACCCGTACAATCTTCATGCTACCGCCCGTTGAACCCGCACAACCCCCAAAAAACATCATCCCAACCAGCAAAATACGAACCGCCTCCGGCCACTGATCAAAATCAGCCGTCGCAAACCCCGTCGTCGTAACAATCGAAACCGTTGTAAACGCCGCCTGCCGCAACGACGCCCCAAACGAAGCCAGATCCGCCACATACACATTCAACGTAATCACCGATATCACAACCAACAAAAGAATCGCATAAAAACGAAACTCCGCATCCCGCCAATACGCACCCGGTTTTCCCGTTAAAGCTCGGTAATGCAACGAAAAATTGATCCCCGCAAGAAACATAAAAAAGGTAATAATCCAATCAACCGCCGCACTATTAAACGCACCAATACTCGCACTCCGCGTCGAAAAGCCACCCGTCGCCATCGTCGTAAATGTATGACAAACCGCATCAAACCATCCCATCCCCCCGACAAACCGCAACAACACCGCCTCCGAAACCGACAACAAAAGATAGACCCCCCACAACAACTTCGCCGTCGTCGTAATCCGCGGCGTCAATCGATCCTTCGAAGGCCCCGGCATTTCAGCCCGGAAGATCTGCATCCCCCCCACACCTAAGAAAGGCAAGATCGCCACACACAAAACCAATACACCCATCCCGCCAAACCAATTCGTCAGCGCCCGCCAAAAATGAATCGAACGCGGCAACGACTCTAAATTATTTAAAACCGAAGCCCCCGTCGTCGTGAATCCCGACATCGTCTCAAACAACGCCGAAACCGGATGCGCAATCACCCCTGAAAACAGATACGGAAGCGAACCAAAAATCGTAACCGTCAACCACCCAAACGTCACAACCCCAAAACCATCCCGCCGCGATAGATTCACTGGCCCCCGCGTCAACCAACTCAACAGCAACGCAAAAACGACCGCCAATCCCCCCGCAAACAAAAAGCTATACCGCAACGCCAACGCCTCAGCATAATAAATCGAAATACCGGCACAACCCACCATCGCCAATCCAATGACCAGCGTCAGGTATGAAACCAACTGAAATACGGCTCTACGATTCATCGTCTATTGAAATATCGTTCGAATATGTCCCACTTCATCCGCATGGGTAAACACCAGCACCCGATCCCCCGCCAAAAGCTGAAGATCCCCCGTAGCGGTATGCACCGCCTGCTCACGCAACACCGTCGCGATCACCGACCGCTCCGGCAACGAAATATCCTTAATACAAATCCCATCAATCTCATGCCCCGGTGCCACCACCATATCCAACAACTCCCCAGGCAAATTATGCAACAAAGCCGCCGCCCGAACCCGCTTCGAACGCAGCCAATGCAAAATCGTATGCGTCGTCGAAATATACGGACTCACCACCCGGTTCACTAAATACAACTGCTCCACCACCGGCACAAAATCAGTCCGCGCAATCTGCGTCGCCGTAAACGCCGCCCCCATCTTCTGCGCCAACAAACAATTCATGATATTATTCTCATCATCCCCCGTCAGTGCAATGAACGCGGTTTGATCATGAATGCCCGCCTCTTCCATCGCACTCTCCGTCAACGCATCCGCCCGCAAAACCAGCGTCGAATTCAGTTCCGCCGAACACGCCACAGCCCGAGATTCATCCAACTCCAGCAACACACAATCAAAATCTTTTTCCACCACCTGTGCCAACATCAGCCCCAGATCGCCCCCACCACCAATCACCACCCGTTCAAACGGCTTCACATCTGGACTCACCCACGTGAAGAAACTCGTCACTTGCTCACGCGTCCCCACAATGTAGACCAAATCATTCTGCTCAAACGTCGTATTCCCCCGCGGCACCACCAGCTCATCACCCCGCCGAATCGCAATCGCCCGCACCTCCTGCATCAAATCCAACCGATTACACTCCGCCGGCGTCCGATCTAGCAACGGGCTCACCGCCGTCACCCGACACCCCGCCACCATCACCTGTCCATCAAACAGATCAAACACCTCATGCGCCCCCGGCATCAGCAACATATTGAATACCTCATGCGCACACTCCTGCTTCTGGTTGATCACCAAATCAATACCCATCCGCTGCAGGTCATACGTCTCCGTCTCCGCCAAAAACGCCGGATTCACCACCCGAGCAATCTTCCCCTTCGCCCCAGCCGCATGCGCCATCAAGCAACTTAAAATATTCACCTCATCATTATCCGTCACCGCAATCAACAAATCTGCCCGCTCCACCTGAGCCTCTTGCAAAACCGTCGGATGCGTTCCCTCACCACAGACCGAAAGAATATCCAAGCCCGCCTCCGCCTCCGCCAACCGATTTGCATCCGCATCGACCATAACCACACTATGCTTCTCCTCACAAAGCCGCAGCGCAAGCTGTCGACCCGCATTCCCTGCCCCAATAATCACAATTCGCATACTCTTCTCCCCCGCCCACCAGACCCATAAGTTTCCGAAAAAGCGATAAAACCGAAGTGAAGCATACCCACTTGGGGGGGTGCAATGCCCAACCCCCACCATTCTTCACCTTTAAAGCCCCGCAAAAAATTCAAAAACCAAACCCCTTTTTTCATCTTTCAAACAATCAAACTTGCCACACCCGTCTTTGATCTTCACCATCACAACTCTCAGTACTATACAAAGAAAGATTCAACCGAACCATGATTCTAAAGCAACAACCCCAACCCGACCTCCATCTCATCCACTTCAGCGGAGATCAAATCACCTTTACCCTCACCACCACCTCCCACCAACAAGGGCATGCCTATCTACGCACCAACCTCGACCGCGGAAAAATTCGACTCGAAGAAATTGTACGCCATGCCGAAGAAAGCCTCCCCCCCCTTGATCGCGACTGGCACGACATCCCCATGCAAAAAAAAACAGATGGCACATGGGAACTCAGTCTCCCCCTCACCCACATCGGCCGCTACGAAGCCAAAGCCTATTTTCGCACCCCCGATCAAACCTTTCACTGGCCACAAGGACGCAACACCATCATCAAAATTGAACCCCCCGAAACCGTCTCCAACAACACCCTCTACACCGCCTTCGTCCGCCTCTTCGGCACCGCCCGCAATCAAGACGCCGTACAACCCCACCACCAAGCCGCCGTTGATCAACTCGCCGAAGCAAACTACTCCGTCCTACCCCCCTCCGGCACCTTTCGCGACCTCATTGAACACCGCGACTTTATCATCGGCCCCCTCCGCTGCCACATCATCCAACTCCCACCCACCCACCCCACCCCCACCACCTACGCCCGCATGGGACAATACGGCAGCCCCTTCGCCGCCCTCGACCTCATGGATATCGACCCCGCCCTCGCCGAATTCGACCGCGCCACCACCCCCCTCGATCAATTCCAAGAACTCATCGACGCCATCCATCAACGCAACGCCCGCATCTACTTAGACATGCCCATCAACCACACCGGATGGGCCTCCCACCTCCAAAACCACCACCCCGAATGGTTTGCCCGCAACCCCACCGACGACACCTTCAAATCCCCCGGTGCCTGGGGCATCCTCTGGGAAGACCTCTCCAAACTCGACTACACCAACCGCGACCTCTGGCGCTACATGGCCGAAGTCTTCCTCTTCTGGTGCCGCCGCGGCGTCGACGGCTTCCGCTGTGACGCCGGCTACAAAGTCCCCACACCCACCTGGCGCTACATCATCGCCAAAGTCCGCCTCGAATATCCCGAAACCATCTTTATGCTCGAAGGACTCGGCGGCGACCCCGCCATCACCGAACAACTCCTCGATGAAGCCGGCATGAACTGGGCCTACTCCGAAATCTTCCAAAACTACGACCGCAACGCCCTCGAACACTACCTCCCCACCAGCCTAGAAATCGCCCGCACCAAAGGCAACCTCATCCACTTCGCCGAAACCCACGACAACGCCCGCCTCGCCGCCACCTCCCCCACCTTCGCCCGACTCCGAACCGCCCTCTGCGCCCTCACCTCCCTCAACGGCGCCTTCGGCTTCTCCAACGGCCTCGAATGGCTCGCCACCCAACAAATCAACGTCCACAACGCCCACAGTCTCAACTGGGGTAACCCGCAAAACCAAGTCGACTGGATTCGCCGCATCCATGCCCTACTCGAACTCCACCCCGCCTTTCACCCCCACGCCGAACTTCGCATCGTCACCACCGGAACCGGCAACATCCTCGCCCTCCTCCGCCAAGACGCCCAACAAAAAAACCGACTCCTCATCCTCGCCAACCTCGACCTCGAACAACCCGCCCTCCTCTCCCACCGATACAAAAAACTCAACATCAACCTCCTCGCCGAAACCGACCCAAGCACCCCCCTTCAACCCGGAGAAATCCGCTGTCAAACCGACGACCCCCAATGGCGCACCCAACTCGATCACCATCTACAACACCCCTACACCGGCTCCACCCACGCTCAAAATCAACGCCTCAAAGCCCACCTCACCCAACTTGCCGAAGCCATCAACATCCCCCCCAACCTCGACCTAAACGCCTTCACATCCAACCCCCGAAACTACTGCGAATCCCTCACCCAACCCGCCCGATTTATCCAATGGAACGTCCCCCACGACCAACACCGAACCGTCATGATCCCCCCCGGGCACGCCCTACTCATCCAAGCCCCCCACCGCTTCATCTGCGAAATTCATCACCACCAAACCACCCACGCCCACGAAAAATCATTTGAACTCAACTCCGGCACACACGCACTCATCCTCCCCCCCCTACAAGCCCCATCCACCCACCAAATGCTCACCCTCAACCTCACCCACCTTGAGCCCGATCACATCCACCGCACCAACACCCCCCTACTCCAACTCGGTCACAACCAAGCCCCCCGCATCCACACCCTCTTCCGCACCACCCCCCACCAACCCGACCCCCGCCTCGCCATCTGCACCAATGCCCACGGCGCCCTCGCACAAGTCCGCAGCGCCTGGGCCTCCCTCCAGAGTAAATACGACGCCCTCCTACAAGCCAACCTCCACCCCCACCTCCCCATCGACCGCCACACCCTCTTCACCCGCTGCCGCGTCTGGATTCAACGCGAAGGCTTCTCCACCGAACTCACCCTCGCCTGCCAAACCCACTTCGGAACCAACCCCAACCCCCACACCATCTACTGGCACTTCAACGCACCCGTCGGACAAGGCTACACCCTCCCCCTCACCATCACCCTCCGCATGCACGAAGAGATCAATGCCATCGAACTACGCTTTGAACGCCGAACCCCCACCCCCCACGCCGAAGAACTTTCCTCCAATCAACCCATCACCCTCATCCTACGCCCCGACATCGAAGACCGCCCCAACCACGCCATCACCCAAGCCTTCACCGGTCCCGAAACCCATTTTCCCAACGCCATTCAACCCCACCAAGACGGCTTCACCTTCACCCCCGCCCCCGAACGACAACTCCTCATCCAATGCCCCCAAAGCACCTTCACCATCGAACCCGAATGGTACTACCAAATCAAACACCCCATCGACCAAACCCGCGGAACCGACGGCAGTTCCGATCTCTACAGCCCCGGCTACTTCACCATCCCCCTGAACGACACCACCCCCGCCACCCTCCTCGCCAGCGTCAACGCCACCCCCACCTTCTCCCCCCTCACCCTCAACGAACCCCAACCCCAACCCCTCGAAGACGTTCTTCAAAACGCCATCGAAGCCTTCATCGTCCAACGCGAGCAACTCCAAACCGTCATCGCCGGATATCCCTGGTTTCTCGACTGGGGACGCGACACCCTTATCTGCCTCCGCGGCATCATTTCCGCCGGACGCCACACCCAAGCCAAAGCCATTCTCATCGCCTTCGCCAAACTCGAACGCAACGGCACCCTCCCCAACATGATCTCCGGCGAAGACCACGCCAACCGCGAAACCTCCGATGCCCCCCTCTGGCTCTTCGCCGCCTGCAACAGCTACCTACAAGCCCAACCCACAAGCAACCTACTCAAAACCGACTGCGGCAACCGCACCCTCCTCGACGTCCTCATCTCCATCGCCGAAGGCTACATCAACGGAACCGAAAACGGCATTCAGATGGATGCCACCTCCGCGCTCATCTTCAGCCCCTCCCACTTCACCTGGATGGACACCAACTACCCCGCCGGCACCCCCCGCGAAGGCTACCCCATCGAAATTCAAGCCCTCTGGCACGCCGCCCTCCAATTTCTCTCCCAGCACACCCCCAACCCCCACTGGCGCACCCTCGCCCAAACCGTCTCCCAATCCATCCAAAACCACTATCCCATCCAACGCGGAAACGACCGCTACCTCGCCGACCTCCTCATCGCCACCCCCGGCACCCCCGCCTCCAAAGCCACCCCCGACGACGCCCTACGCCCCAATCAACTTTTCGCCATCACCCTCGGCGCCCTCACCGACCCCCACCTCCAACGCGACCTACTCCAAGCCACCGAAAAACTACTCATCCCCGGCGCCATCCGCAGCCTCGCCGACCAACCCGTCGACCCACCCACCCCCATCTATCAAAACCAACACCTCATAAACGACCCCCACCATCCCTACCAAGGCATCTATATCGGCGACGAAGACACCCAACGCAAACCCGCCTACCACAACGGAACCGCCTGGAGCTGGCCCTTCCCCTCCTACGCCGAAGCCCTCCTCCAAACCTTCGGCCCAGACGTCATCCCCCACGCCCGCGCCCTCCTCAGCAGCGCCACCCTCCTCCTCGAAAACGGCTGCATCGGCCACCTACCCGAAATTCTCGACGGCAACACCCCACACACCCAACGCGGCTGCGCCGCACAAGCCTGGGGCGTCACCGAACTCTACCGCGTCTGGAAACAACTAACACAATAACTTTTTTCTTCTCATCAAACCCGGAGCCTAATCCAAAAAAGATTGAGAAATTAACCACGACAGGGGAGATGTATCAGCCAATATCCGCAAAAAACCCTATTTACCTTGCACTCAAACCCACATCCTGTTTCACTTTAAAAGAAGTGAATGGTGAACATAAGTGCTGAATGAGCCAACAAAGAAATCGAATCCTCGGATTCTCATTGTCACTCCGGAAATAACCTACCTCCCGGAAGGCATGGGAAACATGTCCAACCAACTCTCCGCCAAAGCCGGAGGACTCGCCGATGTCTCCGCCTCACTCGTCTCCGCCCTGCACGAACTCGGAGCCGATGTCCACGTCGCACTCCCCCACTACCGTAAAATGTTCCACGTCGATGTAGGCGGGTTTATCAACGACGAACTCCTCATCTACAAAAGCAAACTCCCCGAAGACCGCATTCACCTCGCCGAAGATCGCATCTTTTACTACCAAGACCGCGTCTACACCAACACCGATGCCATTGACCTCAAAATCGCCCTCGCCTTCCAACGCGAAATCATCAACAACATCATTCCCACCGTAAAACCCGATCTCATCCACTGTAACGACTGGATGACCGGCCTCATCCCCGCCGAAGCCCGCACCCTCGGCATCCCCAGCCTCTTCACCTTTCACAACATCCACACCGTCAAAACCACCCTCGAAATCATCGAAGACAGCGGCATCGACGCCGCCGAATTTTGGAGTAACCTCTTCTTCGAAAAACCCCCATATAACTACGAAGAAAGCCGCAATCAAAACCCAGCCGACTATCTCTGTAGCGGACTCTTTGCCTCCCACTTCATCAACACCGTTAGCCCCACCTTTCTCCGAGAAATCGTCAACGGACAACACAACTTCGTACCCCCCAATATTCAAGCCGAAGTCGCCGCCAAATTTAATGCCGGCTGCGCCACCGGGATTCTCAACTCACCCGACCCCTCCCTCAACCCCGCCACCGACCCCCATCTCATCGAAACCTACACCCCCGCCACCCATGCCCCCGCCAAACAAGCCCACAAAAATCATCTTCAAGAACGCCTCGGACTCGAAAAAAACCCCAAAGCACCCCTATTCTTCTGGCCCTCCCGCCTCGACCCCATACAAAAAGGATGCCAACTACTCGCCGACCTACTCTTTCATGTCATCGACCGCTACTGGGAAGACGGCGTACAAGTCTGCTTCATCGCCAACGGCGCCTATCAAAACATCTTTCACGACATCGCCAACACCCACGAACTCAATCAACGCATAGCCGTCTGTAATTTCGATGAAGCCCTCTCTCACCAAGCTTTCGCCGCCTCCGACTTCATGCTCATGCCCTCACTCTTTGAACCCTGCGGACTCCCCCAAATGACCGCCGCCATCTACGGCTCACTCCCCATCGTCCGTAACACCGGCGGCCTTCACGACTCCATCAGCCCACTCGACATCAAAGCCCAAACCGGCAACGGCTTTCGCTTCGATAACTACGACACCGGCGGCCTCAGCTGGGCCATCGATCAAGCCATGCACTTTCATCGACTCAAACCCACCACCAAAGCCCGCACCCTCAAACGCGTCATGACCGAAAGCCAACAACGCTTCAATCACACCGTCACCGCCCAAGGTTATATTGATATTTATCAAAAAATGCTCCAACGTCCCCTCGTGCAAGAAAACTTCAATGATCCCGGAGTAAACACTCCATGAGCCGTCAGAAACGCACCAAACTAAAACAAGACCCCCTCCTCCAACCCTACACGGCCGAACTCAACCGCCGCGCCGACCATATTCAAGACCTTGAAAAACGCCTCACCCAAGACACCATGAGTCTCGATGAATTTGCCAATGCACACGAATATTTCGGCCTGCACAACCGCAACGATAAATGGATCTTCCGAGAATGGGCACCCAACGCCACCGCCCTCTATCTCATCGGCGACTTCACCAACTGGGCCATTCAAGAAACCTTCGCCCTCAACTACGGCGATCAACCCGGCGTCTGGGAAATCGAACTCCCCCTTGAAATCCTCCAACACGAAGACCTCTACAAACTTCAAGTATTTTGGCCCGGCGGCAGCGGCGAACGCATACCCGCCTATGCCCGCCGCGCCGTTCAAGACCCACAAACCCACATCTTCTCCGCCCAAGTTTGGGATCCACCCACCCCCTACACCTGGAACCATCCCCAACCCAAAAAACGCATTCGCGACCCCCTCATCTATGAAACCCACATCGGCATGGCACAAGAAGAAGCCAAAATCAGCACCTACACCGAATTTCGCCAACACACCCTGCCCCGCATCATTCAAGCCGGCTACAACACCATCCAGCTCATGGGCATCATGGAACACCCCTACTATGGCTCCTTCGGCTATCACGTCTCCAACTTCTTCGCCGCCTCCTCCCGCTTCGGCACCCCCGAAGAACTCAAACAACTCATCGACGCCTCTCATGAAGCCGGCATCGCCGTCATCATCGACCTCGTTCACGCCCACGCCGTCAAAAACGAAACCGAAGGCCTCTCCCGCTTCGACGGCACCCCCTATCAATATTTCCACGCCGGCGAACGCGGCCACCACCCCGCCTGGGACTCCCGCTGCTTCGACTACGGCAAACCCGAAGTCCTCCACTTTCTCCTCTCCAACGCCCGCTACTGGATCGACGAATTCAACCTCGACGGCTTCCGCTTCGACGGCGTCACCAGCATGCTCTACCACCACCGAGGACTCGGCGCCGCCTTCACCGACTATCACGCCTACTTCGACGGCAACCTCGATCTAGACGCCCTCGCCTATCTCGCCCTCGCCAACAAACTCATCCACACCATCCGCCCCCACGCCCTCACCATCGCCGAAGACGTCTCCGGACTTCCCGGCATCGGCGCCTCCGAAAAAGAAGGCGGCTGCGCCTTCGACTTCCGCCTTGCCATGGGCATTCCCGACTGCTGGTTCAAACTCGCCAACGACATCCCCGACGAAGCCTGGAACCTCGGCTGGCTCTATCACGAACTCACCAGCCACCGCACCGATGAACACGCCATCTCCTATCTCGAATCCCACGATCAAGCCCTCGTCGGAGGCAAAACCTTCATCTTCGAACTCATCGACAAAGAGATGTACTTCAACATGCACGCCAGCGCCCGCAACCTCACCGTCGACCGCGGCATCGCCCTCCACAAAATGGCACGCCTCATCACCCTCGCCACCGCCGACCACGGCTACCTCAACTTCATGGGCAACGAATTTGGACACCCCGAATGGATCGACTTTCCTCGCGATGGAAACGCCTGGACCCACCACTACGCCCGACGCCAATGGTCCCTACGCGAAAACCCCGACCTCAAATTCCATCAACTCGGCGACTTCGACCAAGCCATGCTTCACCACCTCAACCAAGCCGCCCTCTTCAGTCACGAAACCCACCTATGCCACATCCACGAACAAGACAAAATTATCGCCCTCGAACGCGGCAACCTCCTCTTCTGCTTTAACTTCCATCCCAACCAATCTCAACCCGACTACCCCCTCAACGTCACCCCCGGAACCTATAAAATCATCCTAAACACCGACGACCCCACCTACGGCGGACACAACATACTCCAAAACACCAAACCCTTCAAAACCAACCAAGAAACCCTCACCCTCTACATCCCCGCCCGCACCGGACTCGTCCTCAAGCGCACCCCTTAATCAAAAAACGCTTTTCCCTCCCAATACGCCTCTTTATCTCCCCTCATTATGTCACTTTTTTATTTACACCTAGTTTAAAGATAGTATACTTATTAAATAAATTAACATAACATAATCAGCAGGTTCGCTCTCACTGCACAGAAAACAACCACAGGAGAGCAAAAAATGTATATTAAAGGAATTCTCACGGCCATCCTCATCGGATCAGCCACTATGCTACCCACCGCCAACGGAACCATCATGGAATTAATTTCCAACGGCGACTTTGAAACAAGTGATTTAAGCGATTGGCTACAATATCAAAACACAAACGCACAATCCGTCAGCGAAGGTGTATTAAGAATCAACAACACTGCCCAGGGTCTAGGTTCAGTCATCAAACAAGAGCGCATACATGGCGGTCTACTAACCGCTAATGATAACGTTACCCTCACATTTGATTACAGAGGGACACTAGGTCCTGGAGCCGTCATCAATTTGGGCTTGTTTTCAGAAACAACCAACGGACCTGTCAGCCAATCGGATCGATTCAGTATAACGACCTTAGATCCCGATCCATCTGTTTGGAACACATACAGCAACACCTTCGCCCTAGGTCCCGACGTTAGCGATGGAATCTCTTTTGAAATATCTGTCGCTACAGCAGCAATTACAGGCTCAGAAGCCGATGTATATTTCGACAACATCTCCATCATGGGAGACGTCATCCCCGAACCCACCAGTGCCCTCCTCATCGTTGGCAGTGCAGGCGCATTGAGCATCATTCGCCGCAACAAGAAGTATTTCAGCAACTTTAACAAGATCGACTAACCCCCAACAAACAACCGAAATAAAAAAGGGATGCCTCACCAGCATCCCTTTTTGCATACACCTGAATCAACGATACGCTACGTACACTCATTTCCCCGGCTCATCACCACCTTGCCCGTACGCACCAGCTCCACAATCCGGAACTTGCCAATCATCTTCTCCAACGCATCAATCTTATCCGGATTACCCACCACCTGAATAATCATCGACTGATCCGTCAAATCAATCGTCTTGCAGCCATAATGTTCCGCAATCTGCAACGCCTCCGAACGCGCATCACTACTCACCTCCAGCTTAATCAAGCCCATCTCCTTCACCACCGAGCCATCATTCGTATGATCAATACACCGCAGCACATCCACCAGCTTATCCACCTGCTTGATGATCTGATCCAACCCATCCGCGCTTCCGCTGCAGCCAATCGTCATCCGCGAAAAATGCCCATCAAACGCCGGCGAAACCACCAACGACTCAATATTATAACCCCGCCGCGAAAACACCTGCGCAATACGCGCCAGCGCACCCGGTTTATTCGACACATACACACTCACCGTGTGAATCTCTTTTTCCATGCTCATCTTTCCACTCTCCCTAGGTCGAACCCGTCGGCTTCGCCATCTTCTGCGTCGGCGCCTCCACCAGCATCGCCTCCAATGCCGCACCCGCCGGAACCATTGGATACACGTTATCCGTCTTCTCCACTTCGCAATTGATCAAACACGGCCCCTCATTATACGCCAACGCCGTTTCCACCACCCGCTTCACATCACCCGGGCGGCGCAAATTAAAGCCCTTCACACCAAACGACTCCGCCAGCTTCACAAAATCCGGATTGCCCTCCAGATCCACCCCACTCATCCGATCATCATAGAACAGCTCCTGCCACTGCCGAACCATCCCAAGATAATGATTATTCAAAACCACAATCTTCACCGGTAACTTATGAATCGCCACCGTCGCCAACTCAAAGAACGTCATCTGGAAACCCCCATCGCCCACAAAACAGATGTGGATATCATCACGCCGCCCAAACGCCGCCCCGATCGAAGCCGGAAAACCAAACCCCATCGTACCCGCACCACCCGAACTCAACCAATCATACCGACTCTCATTCTTATAAAACTGAGCCGCCCACATCTGATGCTGGCCCACATCCGTTGAAACGCAAGCACGCCCCTCCGTCTGCTTATAAAACTCATCAATCACATGCTGCATTTTCAAGCCACCCTGACGCTTAAACTTCAGCGGATACGCCTTCTTATAGCCATCCAGATGTTTATTCCACGCCGTATGCTCCATCACAGGCACATGCTTAATCAACTCTTCCAACGCCATCTTCGCATCCGCCACACACGCAATCTGCGGCTGGATCATCTTGCCCACTTCCGCCGCATCGATATCAATATGCACGATCGTTGCATCTTGGCAGAATGAATCCGGCTGCCCCAAAATACGATCATCAAAACGCGATCCCACATTCAAAATTAGATCACACTCACACACCGCCTTATTCGCATACGCCGTCCCATGCATGCCCAGCATGCCCAACGAAAGCCGATGCGACTCCGGAAAAATCCCCTTCCCCAACAACGTCGAAGTCACCGGAATATTGGCCTTCTCCGCCAACGCCATCAAAACATCATCCGCCTGCGCAATCATCGCCCCATGCCCCGCCAAAATCAACGGACGCTTCGCCTTCGCAACCGCCTCCGAGATCCGCAAAATAACATCATTATCCACATCCGTATTCAGCCTATACCCCGGCAAATCCATCTCCGCACGAAGATCCCCCGTAAACGGACCCGCACTCACATCTTTCGGAATATCAATCAATACCGGACCCGGACGACCCGTCGTCGCAATATGAAATGCCTCCCGCGTAATCCGCGGAATATCATTCGTCTCCTTCACCAAATACGAATGCTTCACCACCGGCATCGTAATCCCAAAGATATCCGCCTCCTGAAACGCATCTTTTCCCAGCATCCACGAAACCGCCTGACCCGAAACAACAATCATCGGAACCGAATCCATATGAGCCGTCATAATCCCCGTCAACGTATTCGTCGCACCCGGACCACTCGTCACCAAAACCACCGCCGGTTTGCCCGTCGCACGCGCATAGCCATCCGCCATATGCACCGCACCCTGCTCATGACGAACCAAAACAAACTCAATGTTGTTCTCCGTCGTAACCAGCGCATCAAAAATAGGTATCGCTGCTCCGCCAGAATAACCAAAGATGTATTCAACACCCTCGCTCTCCAAACACTTAATGAGTGCCTGTCCACCTTCTTCAATCTTATTTGGCATACTTTTCCCTCCAAGAAACTTAACACACCCTATATAAGTTATGATTTATGTCAAATAATTGGTTACTATTTTTTCAATATAAAAAATAAGACATTTTATCGTAAAAAATAATCCTATTTTTATGAAATTTTACGAAACTTTATGATAAGTAGACCAAAAAGCCCGTCAGTAGCGCCTTTTTTATACAATATTTTTATCTATTTTCAATTTATGCTGCACCAACTGACCACAAGCTGCCATAATATCCGCACCAAGAGAGCGTCTAAGCGTCACTGAAAGCCCTCTTTTTTTCAATTTATCAGAAAAATCCGTACAACTCGCCTCCGAAGCCCCCTCTAAATTACTTCCTGTAAACGAATTAAACGGAATAAGATTCACATGCACCCGTAAATCCCCCACAAAATCAACCAAAGCCGCCAAATCTTCCGGCTGGTCGGTAACATTTTTCAATAAAAGATACTCAATCATCACCGTGCCTCGCTCCGCCGCCTCCTCTAGCGCCTCTCGCAAGACCGATAACGGAAAATTTCGCGCCTGAGGGATCAACCGCTCCCTCACAGACTGCCGAGCCGAATGCAAACTCAACGCCAACCGGCACGACGGCAACCGCTCCGCAAAAGCTCGCATGCCAGGCGCAATCCCAACCGTAGAAACCGTCACATGCGCACCCGAAAGATTAAACCAAGCCGGATCAATCAACCGTTCCACCGCCTCAAACACCGCCGCCTGATTTAACAACGGCTCACCCATGCCCATAAACACCACATTTCGAACCGACCGACCCTCCAGCTTGATTCGCCGGTTCGCCCACCGCACCTGATCCAAGATTTCCGCCACCGTCAAATTCCGCGAAAACCCCATCAAACCCGTCGCACAAAAACTACAATAACACGCACACCCAACCTGCGAAGAGATGCACACCGCCGTTCGACCACTCTGCGGCTTCAGAATCACCGTCTCAATCAGATGATTATCCTGCGTTCGAAAAATGAGCTTCTCAGCCCCATCAATCTCCGACACCCGCGTCTCATGCAACACAAGCACCTCCGCCTGCAACTGCTCCCGAAACCCCGCTTGCTGCTCCACCGGAAGAACCGCCAACGCCTCCTCCAAACTCGCCGCCTGCTTAAACAACACATTCCGAAACCGCTTTAACGTCTGCGGCTGAACCGCCGCCCGCTTGCGCAACGCCTCTACCGCCTCTGCGTCATAGATCGTTGCCATCGGTTGAACTACCCCTGAAAGGTTTTCCGTGTCAACTTCATCAACACCTTCCACAACGCGTCCTCATCATGAACAGCCAACAACGCATTGCGCGCCTCTTTATCCCGGAACGTACGGGAAATGCCCGAAATCAACTTCAAATAAAACGCACTCGTCGCCGTCGGGATCACCACAAAAAAGAAAATTCGCGTCAGCGACCGACCCGGCCCGCCAAACTTAATCCCCTTTTTACTGATCCCCACCGCCATCGCCAAACCGCCGCCCTCCACGCCCCGCACATGCGGAAACGCCAATCCATTATCCACCGCCGTGCTCACAATCGCTTCCCGCTGCAACGCCAAATCCAACAACTGCTTCGAATCCTTCACAAACGCATTTTCCGCCATCCGATCACACAGCTCCCCAAGCACCTCCTCCGGCGTACTCCCCTTCAACGGAACCATCATCAACTCCGGCGAGCTATACCGAGCAATGCCCGTCTTACGAACCTCATTCATCTGACGCGTCACGCGATCCCGCACCACCACCTCCGTCGGATCATATAAAAAGCGGGTGCAATTATTACACCGCATCAACTGTTCCGCCTTCACCACCGATTGAATCAAACTCTTCGTTAAGCCCATCCCACAGCCCGCACAATTGCCATTCACCACCGGCACCACCGCCTCCGGATTCTTCTGAAGCAACCGATTAATATGCGTCTTCACCGCAGGCACTAAATCCGCACTCAACGCCTGAATCGATTTTTCCAACTTCTCTAACCGAGCATTCGGCATCGACACTTTTTTCTGTATCTTCGCCGACACCAGCTCCTGCAACTGGATTAATTGATTAATTATACTATGCGCATTATTCATTATGTTTTCCCTGTTCAAAATAACCTATCACCCACCACAAAAATAGAAAGCGGATTCAGAGACTTCTATAAAACTACCGGATTCAAATCCGCAATTCGCCCCAATCCCAACAACGTTAAATGCTTCTCAAGGCGCATCTCAATTCCCGCCTCCTTCAGCACCCAAGCCGCATGCCCACCCGTCGCACAAACCGACAGCCGCCGCACCCCCAACTCCGCCTTAATCTCCCCCAGCACCTCACGCACCATCCCTCGATAGCCCCGCTCCGCCCCAATGCGCATCGCCTGTTCCGTACTCCGTCCAATCGCCGCCTTTGACCGAATCGGCCTCAACGCCGGCAACAACGCCGTTTTTTCTGCCAAATAATCAAACATCAGCGGCAAGCCCGGACAAATCACCCCGCCCACATAGCCTCGATCCCGCGCCACCACATCGAACGTCAACGCCGTACCAAAATCACACACCACCGCCGGCAACCCAATCCAATGCGCCGCCGCCGCCGCATTCGCCAACCGATCGGCGCCAATCTGCTCCGGTTTTGGATAATCAATCCCCACGCCCAACGCGCAGCGATGATCCACCCACAGCACCTCCAACACACCCGCCGCCTTCAACAACCGCTTCCAGCGCACTTCCACCCTCGGCACCACCGAAGCCATCACCACCCGCACCGGCTTCACCTTCTCCAACCACGCCAACACCGCCACCGAATCCGAGCCATCCGAAGGCGTATGGACCACCCGGCTCATCCGCTCCCGCGCATAGCACCCCATCGCCGCACTCGTATTGCCAATATCAATTACCCCAACCATCCACTCAACTCCTCAACATTCCACCCACAACAGGTAACCGCAACAGGTAACCCCAACAGGTAGGGCCACCCACAAAAGGTAGGGCGTGCTCGCCGAGCGCGCCACCCCCCATCCGCAGAGAGGCGCGTTCGGCGAACACGCCCTACCAACCCATCCGCAGAGAGGCGCGTTCGGCGAACACGCCAACCCAACCGCAATGGAATGCCATTTCCAACTCCCAACACCTAAATCCCCACATCAAGGCCCAAATCAATCGCCACCGCCGAATGCGTCAACGCCCCCACCGAAACCGCATCCACCCCCGTCGCCGCCACCGCCTCAATCGTTGACAGCGTAATCCCCCCCGAAGCCTCCGTCCGACACCCCCCCCGGCACATCTCAACCGCCTGTCTCAACCGCTCCGGTTCCATATTATCAAGCAACACCCAATCCGGTTGTGCCATCAGCACCTCCCGCAACTGATCCAGCGTATCCACCTCGACTTCGATCTTTAAGCCAGGAAAACGCATGCGCGCGGTTTGCACCGCCTTCGCAATCGACCCCCCACCCCACAACGCCAAATGATTATCCTTAATCATCACCGCATCAAACAACCCCATGCGATGATTCACGCCCCCTCCACACACCACCGCCGCCTTCTCCAGCGCCCGCCAGCCCGGCGTCGTCTTCCGCGTATCCAGCACCGCCATTTCCGGCCGATTCGCCGCCCGCACAAACGCCCGCGTCAGCGTCGCCACCCCACACAACCGCTGCGCAAAATTCAGAACCGTCCGCTCCGCCATCAACATCGAAGTCGCCCGCCCCGAAACCTCTAGCACCCCATCGCCCGCTTTTACATCCGAGCCATCCGGCATCATCACCTTCACCGAAAGCGACTCATCCACCGCCCGAAAAACTGCCGCCGCCACCGACATCCCCGCCACCCGGCAATCCTCCCGGGTCCGCACCACCGCCGACCCCACCGCATCCGAAGCCAACGCCGCACAGGTTGCATCCAACCGCTCCGGCCCCAAATCTTCCACCAACGCTCGCTCAATTAAATCGTGTAAACACGCATCCATAGCCCCAACCTACCCAACCCACCCCAAAACCACAAACCCCAAAAAAGTATTCAACGAGTTCCATGCGCGCCGAACGCGCCACCTAAAAAGGCAACCCCAACAGGTAACCACAAAAGGTAACCGCAACAGGTAGGGCGTGCTCGCCGAGCGCGCCAACCCCAACAGGTAACCGCAATAGGTACCCCCAACAGGTAGGGCGTGCTCGCCGAGCGCGCCACACGAACGCAGAGAGGCGCGTTCGGCGAACACGCCCTACCAATCGCGATGGAAGGCAATTCCCCAACCGAAAAAAGATTCGATTAGATTTTGCCGACGAGGTCGAGACCGGGTGTGAGGGTGTCGCCACCGGGAGTCCAGTTGGCAGGACAAACTTGATCGCCGTGTTCTCGCACAAAACAAGCGGCTTCTAACTTCCGGAGCGACTCAGCTGCACTACGCCCGATTCCAAGATCATGCACTTCAGCCGTTTTCAATACCCCGTCGGGGTCGATGATGAACGTGCCTCGTAGGGCAAGCCCTTCCTCTTCGATGTAGACATTAAACAGTTTGCTGACTTCGCCGGTTGGATCGGCACCCATGGGGTAGGCTACATTTCCAATGGCATCGGAATGATCGTGCCAAGCTTTGTGCACAAAGGGTGTATCGGTGCTGACGCTGATGATTTCGGCGCCGAGGGCTTGAAACTTGTCATATATTTTCGCGGCATCTTCGAGCTCGGTGGGGCATACAAACGTAAAATCTGCAGGATAGAAGAGTAGAACTACCCATTTTCCTTTGTAGTCTGATAACTTGATATCAACGATTTCATCGTTATGGTACGCAGCCATTGTAAATTCCGGTACTGCTTGTCCAATCTTAACCATCTGTTTTCTCCTATTACTAATTTTGGTATCAAAAAAATAAATGTACTTGAATCGTATCGGTTGTAAATCCGAATGCTTGCAGAAATGGAGAATTGTATTCTATCGGAGGAATTGCATTCCATCGCGTTTATTCTTTGCGGATGGGGGTGGCGCGTTCGGCGAACACGCCCTACCAACAACCCGAACGCAGAGAGGCATCCGCGGGAAGGCGCGTTCGGCGAACACGCCCTACCAATCGCTGTTGGTATGACGTGGTGATCGATCGGGGTTTATCGCACCTGACAGGTGGGACAGAGGGTGGTTCCGCGTTGGGCAACGACGATTTTGATGAGGGGGGTTTTGCAGCGTTCGCAGGGAAGTCCTCGGCGGCCGTAGGCTTTGACGCGTTGGCGGTGCTGACCGGATTCGCCGTTCATATCGCGGTAGTTGGTCTGCCCTTTCCCGAGCGAGGTCCCTCGGTTTTGAACGCCGATGCGGAGAACGTGGCGGATGGCGCGGTAGAGTGCTTTGCGTTCGTCGGGTGCGAGGGAGCTGGAACAGCGTTGGGGATGGATGGCGGTTTTCCAGAGGGCTTCGTCGGCATAGATGTTGCCGATGCCGGCGATGAGGGCTTGATCGAGCAATAGCGGTTTGATGGCACGTTTGCGGGTGGTGAGAAGGGATTCGAGATAGGCCGCAGTAAAGGAGGTGGAGAGCGCATCGGGCCCTAGTTTGCCTAGAATCTCCTGCGGATCATCAACCAACTTCCATCGCCCAAATTTGCGGGTGTCACGGAAATAGAGCTTCATGCCGCCGGTTAATAAAATTTCTCCGCGATCAAATTTGCTGCGGCGTTTGGAAAAACTGCCTGCCATGCGTAGATGCACCATCCAGTGCTGTCCGGAACTGAGTTCGATATGAATCCATTTTCCGGTTCGCCCAATCGTTTTAATTTTGGTTCCACAAATCGCTTGGGCAAAGGCGGCGGGGGTGAGGGGTTCGACCATGCGGGGCCAGTCGATGCGCACGGCTAAAATTTCGCGCCCTTCTACGCCGCGCTCACGTAGCTGGCGGGCTATGGTTTCAACTTCAGGGAGTTCTGGCATGGGAGGCTCCAAAGGGATCGATGATCTCAAGGGCGGGAAAAGCGGCTGCGACTTCGGTGGTATGGGCGGCTTGGAAAAGGAGTTTTACGTTGGGGCCGGCGTCGATGGTGAGATAGATCGGTAATCCGGCTGCGCGTAGGTGCTGGACGCGGTCGATGTGCGTGCGAGTCTCTGGTAGAAAATAATCCAGGGGGGGGGCGGCTGCGCGCATGGTGGCATGCATTTCAAGGGCGTTGGCTTCGGCGGTGGCACCGAGGGTTTCGAAGTCACGTTGCACTATGGCGCGCTGCAGAAGCTCAAAATCAACTTCGGCGCGGGCGGGCCATCCGGCATAGCGAGGGGATGTTTCAAGGGTGCGTTGCATCCCGGCACGGGAACCGACGGGTTTTTCGGCCTCGGTGAGCGTGAGGATGCCGATTCGTAAATCAGACCACGTTGTCTCAATCGCTTCGGCAAACGAGTCGGTTCCGTCGGCTCGTTCTCCGCGATGCCAGCAAGCAAATCCGGTGAAAAGAGAGCGCGAGGCACTGCCGCTTCCGAGGCGGGCTAGCATGGAGAGCAGTTGGCGCGGTAGATCCCATCCGGCGAGATCGTTGAGGGCGAGCACGAGGGCGGCATAGCCGGAGGCACTGGAGGCAAGACCGGCGGCGGTGGGGATGGTGTTGTCGGTGATCACTTCAAATCCGGGGGCGCGGCAGGGCTCGCGGAACAGTTCGAGAAAGGTGCTGAGCCGTTGGGCAAAGGGAGTGGCGGGGTCGATGGGCTCTCCATTGAGGATAAATTGATCGTTGGGCACGCGCCGAATCTGGGTGCACGTGCCTTTTTCGCCGAGGGAAATGGAGAGGCTGCTATTGAGCGGTAGATTGAGCGTCGTATCGCGTTTGCCCCAATATTTGCAGAGGGCAATGTTGCTGGGAGCAAGGCCGCGGCCTTTCTCATATGCACCGTGCGATGCCGAGGTGAGGATCTTTTTCACAAATTGATGTTGTATCTCAGACATAGTTCTCCTCAAACTGATGATTCATATATCTACTCTTACGAATGAAAAAAAGCAACGGAACACTCATCGCCCTTCTTCTAATCGCGGTCCACGCGGTTCTCTTTTTTGTGCTGATGGGTCAATCAGGAGAACGCCCCATGGATGAGCTGCCGGCGGAGCCCCCTCGCCCCCTCGAATTAAACGATCTTTCCTCTGCTTCGCAAGCCGTTGATCCGCTTGTTGCGGAGATGAATCAAGCGATCCCAGAACCCGAGCCTGTGGTGGCTCAAACTTCCAATGGGATTTATACCCCTTCTTCGGAACCGGGTCGGTTGCGGAGCGATCGTACGGCTCGTTACAGCGACCAAAACTATACCAACTTGGTGGGCGATCCGTATCAATGCGCGATCGTCGTTGATGCTCATACGGGTGAGATTCTCGTGGAGGATCGGGCCCATGCGCTCGGGTATCCGGCGAGTGTCACGAAGTTAATGACCTTGTTGGTTTGTCTGGAAGCGATTGATCGCGGTGAGATTGCTCTGAGCGATCGCGTGAAGATTACGGAGGAAGTTTGGCAGGTTGGGGGTTCTCAGCTCTACCTTGATCCACGTGAAACCGATTTAACCGTGGAGGATATGCTCTATGGCATCATGGTTCATTCGGCGAACGATGCGGCGCGGGCGTTGAGCTTGCATGTGGCTGGGAGTCGGGTGGCGTTCGTGGAACGAATGAATCGACGGGCGCAGCTGATTGGGATGTCGGCAACGCGATATGTTTCCGATCACGGGTTGCCACCGGAAGATCAAACGCAGCCAGATATCAGCACGCCGTATGATATTGCGTTGTTGGCGCTGGCGTGTTTACGACATCCAGAAACATTAACCTATACGGGTACGGAGCTGATCTATTTGCGGGGGGGCGATACGATGCTCGCTACGCGAAATGCGCTCGCAAAACGAGTCGATGGCTATGCTGGATGCGATGGGCTCAAGACGGGCTATCATAAGCGGGGAGGTTTTTCGCTTGCGGCTACGGCGGAACGAAATGGCCATCGAATCGTTTCGGTGGTGCTGGGTAGTCCCGATAAAGATACCAGAAATGCCGTTTCGCGACGCCTGCTTGATCGTGGGTTTGAAGCACTGGAAGCCCGTCGCTAAGCTTGACCTTCTCATCGGATAAGCGTAGGTTTTCACGCTTTTCGCCCGAACAGGGCTTCGATAGGAGATTATGATGAAAGTAAGTGTGAAAAAAGCAGGCGCGTGTCGAAAAACGGTTGCGATTGAGGTTCCGGCTGAGGTGATGGCTGAGGAACGGGCTGAAACCCTTCATGTCTATGCCAAACATGCGCGTATACCTGGATTCCGAAAAGGCAAAGCCCCTGCTCATGTGGTTGCGGGTAAATACATCAAAGAGATTGATCAAGATTTAAAAGAACGGGTGCTACCCAAGTTCTATCAGGAGGCCATTCAAGCGGAAAAGCTGAAGGTGGTGAATGTGATTGATGCCACGGAAGTGGAACTTTCTGAGGGATCACCTGCGACCTTTACGGTGACGGTGGATGTGGTGCCTGAATTTAAATTACCTAAATATGAGCAGATTCCGGTGAAGGTGGAAAAAAATGAGGTGAGCGATGCCCAGGTGCAGGAGCAGATTGATCAATTGCTCAATCAACAGGCTACCTTTGATGATGTGGAGGATAAACCGATCGAAAAAGGTGATATGGGACAACTCTCGTATGAAGCGTTTATCGGCGACCAACCGCTGAAAGAAGCCATTCCAGAAGCCAAGGGCATTGGGTCTGGCGAAGGCTATTGGGTTTCTGCGGATGAACAGGCGTTTATCCCGGGAATGGGCGAAGCTCTGATCGGACTGAATTCGGGGGACTCCAAGGAGGTGGATATCCATTTCCCTGCTACGTTCATGGTGAAAGAGCTAGCCGATGTGAAAGCACGGTATCAGATTGAAGTCACGGGGGTGCGGGTGAAAAAGCCAGCGGTACTTGATGAAGCTATGCTTGAACGCCTGCAGGTGGAGTCAGAAGAAAAACTCCGCGAACTCATGCGAGACCAATTGGAAATGCAAGCCGAGAACGAATCGCTGCAAAAAACGCATGAACAGATCATCGCGTTTTTGATCAAGAAGACCAAACTGGATGTTCCGGAAAGCGCCGTTCAGCAACAGACGCGTGAGGTGATGTATGATCTAGCGCGGCAGCGTATGATGCAGGGCGCAAGCCAGGAGCAGATTGGCGAACAACAAGAAGAACTCTTTAAAGAGGCGCAAGAACGCTCTCTTGAAAATGTGAAGTTACGCTATATTGGACTCGCGATTGCCGATGCGCAGTCGTTTGAAGCTTCCGAAAATGAAGTTGAAGAAGAAATTACGCGCATCGCCATTCAACAGCGTAAAGATGCAACCGAACTGCGGAAAGAGATGATCGAGAATCAGACGTATGGGTCTATTATTGATCAATTGCGCTTCAATAAAGCGCTCAATTTTATGGTGGAAAATGCAAAATTGAAATAATTACTAATAGATTAACCTCTTAAAAGAGCTTGATTACGCTCTGTGAGATGCTTAAGACCTCTAAGAATAGTGAAAGGGAGATACGTGATGATGCAAGAAACAGCTAATATGTTGGTTCCAATGGTGATAGAACAGACGGGGCGTGGTGAACGCTCGTATGACATCTATTCACGTCTGTTAAAGGAACGGATTATTTTTCTCGGTACGGGGATTGATGATAACGTCGCAAATTTAATCATTGCCCAGCTTCTTTTTCTGCAAAGTGAAGATCCTGAAAAAGATATCAGCCTCTATATTAATTCACCGGGTGGCGTTGTGACAGCGGGCTTAGCCATCTATGACACCATGCAATTCTTGAGTTGCGACATCACGACCTACTGCGTGGGACAAGCGGCTAGTATGGGGGCGGTTCTATTAGCGGCCGGAGCATCCGGCAAACGGTATGCCCTACCCAATGCTCGCATCATGATTCACCAACCGCTTGGCGGAGCTCAGGGTCAAGCTACGGATATTCAAATTCAAGCGCAGGAAATATTGCGCATCAAACAGATCTTGAACGGTATTCTTGCTTCGCATTCGAAGCAGAAAGTCGAAGATCTCGAACGCGATACGGATCGCGATAACTTTATGTCGGCTGAACAGGCGGCATCGTATGGCCTCATTGATGAGGTGGTAACCAAAGCAAGCTAAGGGGTCTCTATGGCCACATCACAGAAGCATCCTGACTGCTCTTTCTGCGGAAAAGGTGAAGGCGAAGTGGAACGGCTGATTGCCGGTCCGGGCGTCTTTATCTGCAATGAATGTATTGAGCTGTGCGGTACGTTACTCGGTATCAAGCAAGAGCAGATGGCACTTGAAACGCATCAGGTTGAGGAAGTCGGTCTGTTGGCACCGCATGAAATTAAAGCGTTACTGGATGAACACGTGATTGGGCAAGAGCAAGCGAAACGGGTTTTGGCAGTGGCGGTGCATAACCACTATAAAAGGCACTATTCCCAGCATGAACACGATGAAGTGGAAATTGACAAAAGTAACGTGTTGCTCATGGGGCCGACTGGAAGCGGAAAAACCCTGCTAGCCAAAACCTTGGCACGTATTTTGAATGTGCCCTATGCCATTACAGATGCCACCACGGTAACTGAAGCGGGCTATGTTGGGGAAGATGTAGAAAACATTCTTCTTCAACTCGTACAAGCCGCCGAGTATGATTTGGATCGGGCGCAACGCGGTATTATCTATATTGATGAGATCGATAAAATCGGACGCCGTACTGAAAACGCCTCTCTCACACGCGATGTTTCTGGCGAAGGCGTTCAACAAGCGCTTTTGAAAATCATTGAAGGCACCATTGCTCGGATACCGCCAAAAGGCGGACGTAAACATCCGCAGCAAGAGTACCTGGAGATTGACACCTCCAATATTCTGTTTATATGCGGCGGTGCATTCGTTGGAATCGATGATGTGATCCGCAAACGGGTGGACCAAAAAACAATTGGCTTTAAACATCAAGATACAAATGCGAGTGCGAAACCAATTGGAAATGTGGAGCCGGAAGATCTTCTGCGATTTGGGCTCATTCCTGAATTTATTGGCCGCCTGCCCGTTCTTACCATGCTGACTGAATTAGATGAACATGAGTTGATGCATATTTTAACAGAACCCAAAAATGCGATCATCAAGCAGTATAAAAAATTGCTCGCGATAGATGGCGTTGAATTGTCCTTCGAAACAGAGGCGTTGCGGATGCTTGCTCAACAAGCGATCAAACGGAATACGGGCGCACGAGGTTTACGGGCTATTCTCGAACAGCTGATGCTCGACATCATGTATGAAGTACCTCAAAAATCGGAGATGAAAACGTGTCGGATCACCCGTGAAATGGTCGAGACCGGCAACGTAGATTTGCCGGAAATCTCGCCGGCGAATGAACTTAAATCCCCGTCGCAAAAACGCTCTGCTTAACGCATGCTAAACACCCGATTAGGGATGCGATAAGATCACAAAGGTGGGCAACCCCTGCACGCCATGCTGCTCCATGATCCGCTTTGTATTCGGATGCGTGGGATCTTCTGCAATCACCTTCACAAACCGATACCGCTCAAGCCGCTTTTGTACGATTGGATCTGAAAACGTACGTGACTCCATGGCTTTACAATTTTTACACCAACTGGCCCAGAAATCTAAAAAGATAGGTTCTTTTCTTTTTGCGGCTTCGGCCAAAAGTTCGTCGAGCTCGTTATTGGTTTCGGCGTTGATAATCGTTTGATTGGCTAGCTTGGCTTTTTCTTCAATAAGGGAAGGTACAAATCCTTTATAACTGAGAGACCCATAATAGAAGGCAAACCCAAGAATCAGAACGCCAAAAGCGATTTTAATGACTTGCATCCACTGCCCAGGTTTCGGCAGAAAAGAGAGCCCTGCGCCCGCAAACGGCCAAGGTAAAGCCATTCCCAATCCTAATATGAAAGGCAACCCCAATCCGGCGGCGGGGTTGGTGGTGTAGACATTCGCCGCTAAAAGAAGCACCGCAATGACCACCGGAGCCACACAAGCACCTGCGAGCAAAGCCGCGACCGCACCCATACTCAATGCAACGCCAAAACTCCCCTGTTTGGCAGTGCTGCTGCCGCGTTGGAATGAAGAAAAATCGATATTAAAAACTCCAAACATGGCTAACCCAAGTACGATAAAAATAGCGGCGATCACCGCATTAAACCATGGGTTCGATTGCAACGTCCCAAATTGAGATCCCGTGAGCACCACAGCGACCCCTAATAGACCATAGACCAATGCAATACCCAAACCGTAGGTTGCTCCTAAGGCAAAACCACGTCCCTTGGAGCCGGCTTGAGCACCCGCTCCTATAATCGCAAGGTTAATCGGAATCATCGGTAAAATACAGGGCGTCAGGTTTAATGCCAATCCACCTGCCAGAATGAAGATCACAGCCAGCAACAATCCAGACTCACGCACAAACTGAATTGGATCTTCAATAAAGCGAGCAAACGCACTTCGTTCCTGCCTCTCTCCTTGCTCCACTTCATCAAGAAAACGTATGAATTGGTCGGCATTCATAAATCCGACTCTACGGCCTTCTACCTTCCAAGCCGGCCCAACCGTTTCAACGGCATCCGCAACTGGAACATCAACCGAGGCGGTTGCTGCTGGCTGTAGCAGGCGGGTTTGCGGAATAAAACAGACGGAATCATTACATCCCCAATACGATAGGGTGAGTTCACTTGAAGGAGGCACCCCCGTAAATTGGATCGAAAAGGTATCTGCATAGACCGCTTTTGGCTTCCCGCTATTCGAATCTTTAATCTCACGCGTGGCAGGCCATTCAACGGGGACGAATGCATGACCCTTTTCATCGACCAGAGAAAAGGCATCGACATAGAGATAATGGGCCGCAGGTATCGTTACACGAAGTTTCACCTGATCTTCGTTCCGATGAACCTCGATTTCAAAGGGATCGCTAAATTGAGCCACGCCATTGAAAACAGTACCGAGAAGGAGTAAAAAGAAAATACGAGATTTCATAACGTCTCCGTTTAATGCATCTTTACAGAAAGTAACAGAAACACATTATTTTTAAAGTAGAATGACGAAGCAATCTAAATCAAAAGCCATCGCGCACCACATTTGCCTCACGCTACAAAGCGCGGGTCACGAAGCCTATTGGGCTGGTGGATGCGTTCGAGATCAACACCTAGGCATCCCGCCCAAAGATTATGACATCGCAACCTCTGCCCTTCCCGAGCAGGTGGAAGCACTCTTCTCTAGGACCCTCGCCATTGGAAAAAGCTTTGGTGTGATCGCCGTCATCGAGGATCAGATCCAAACCGATGTTGCCACCTTTCGTGCGGAAGCCCCTTATAGCGATGGACGCCATCCGGATGCCGTTACCTTTTGTGCGGCAGCAGAAGATGCCAAGCGGCGTGATTTTACCATCAATGCTCTTTTCTACGACCCGATCACAGAAAGACTGATTGATTATGTAGATGGCAAAGTTGATTTAGAGGCCGGTCTTATTCGGGCCATCGGGAATCCGCTGGAACGCTTTCAAGAAGATCACTTACGTTTGCTACGTGCGGTTCGGTTTAGTCACGTACTCGGCTTTAAAATTGAGCCCACCACGCTGCAAGCCCTTAAAACGGAAGCCGCAACGATCCATGCGATCAGTGTGGAACGGATTGAACGTGAACTTACCCGCACTCTTACCGAGAGCCTTCAGCCGGGGGATGCCCTGCATACCTTGCAACAGGTTGGTTTATTGCCCGTGATTTTACCTGAAGTAACCCGCTTGATCGGCGTTGAACAACCCCCTGATTATCATCCGGAAGGCGACGTCTATACCCACACTCGGATGATGCTCAATCTGATCAAAGACGTTGCCGATGATGCTGGCTTCACAAAACAAGAGCTCGCGTATGCCACGCTTTTGCATGATATTGCCAAGCCCGATACCTATGCCCTACATCCGGACCCGAAGACCGGTGGAAAACGGATTCGCTTTTTAGAGCATGAAGTAAAAGGAGCGGTCCTAGCCGACACCATTCTCAAGCGGTTGAAAATACCGAATCATCAGCGACAGCGAATTATCGATGTGATTGCGAACCATATGCGCCCGTTTCAAGCCACTCAGATGCGCGCCTCCTCCTTACGCCGCATGATGGGAGCACCGACCTTTCCACTCTTACTCGAACTGCATCGCTTAGATGGTCTTGGCAGTCGAGGGTTACTCCCAAGCTATACCTTTCTTCACAAAGCCTATCACACGTATACAAACGAACCGATTTTACCCGAACCATGGATTACCGGTCGCGATTTGATCGCCCTAGGCATGCCAGATGGTCCCGCACTCGGCCGCCTGCTATCCGATGCCTATGATCGGCAGTTGGAAGAAACAGAACCCGATCGAGAGGCGCTACTTGATTGGATTAAAAAGCACCAAAAATAACGCTTCCAAAAGAGCGGAGAGGAGAGGTCTCACGCAAATCATCCATCGTCGCTCGTGCTTCACCAATCAACTCCGTGCTTTCATCATAGAGAGCGGGATCATTAATCAGTTTTCCGATCGTTCCATTGGTGCTGTTGAGTTGCTGAATCACTGTTGCCAGCTCCGCTACTGCCAACTCCAGATCATCTATCGTCGTCGTTTTTTCGTTCAACAACTGCCCGACCAGGCCTTCGCCCTCTTCAATCTGTCCTATAACTTGATTCAATCGAGCCAATAATTGCTCCGCCTGAACATAAACCGCCGGATCGTGAATCAACCGATTAAACGTTCCATCTGCTGCTTCCATTTTCCTTATGAAACCTAGGAAACCCGTATTCATTTCGACGATTTGATTGTAGAGTGTTTCATCGGAAAGGAGTCGGCCCAACGTTCCCTCACCAGCACCAACGGCCGCAAGCATCTGCTGCATACCTTCAACCGCTGTGTTAAAATTAGCCATTACATCTACGGGTGACTCTCCGAGTAACTGCGCTCCCTCAGGTAAGGGATCTGATGCCGGGTGCCCTAAATCCAGGCGTAAGTATTTCCCTCCCAACATCGAGGCACTCATCACATCAATGCGATAATCATTCCGGAAGAGAACCGGCTTATCTAACGTTAAAACAACCCGCACACTTTTCGGTTCCAATAGGGTTTGCTTAACATAGCCAATCTGTTTTCCGCGCATGTAGACGCCTTCGCCCTCTTGAAGCCCACCAATCTCATCAAAGAGTACCTCTACTTGATAATGTGATTTCAATAAGGTTGTTCCACCTAGTACGATGGTAAAGATGCCGAGCGCTAGAAGCGCAACCGACACAAACAGCCCCACCAATACTTCTACATTTACTTCACGCTTATTCTTTTTCATCTTGATCATCTCCACTTCCGAAACCCATTGGAATATGCTGCGCTTCCAAGAATTGTTGTACCACCGCTACCTTTGAACAAACAAAATCTTCCGGCGTGGCATATTCAACCACTCGCCCCTCATGCAGCATCATGATACGCGTTGCAATATCCATGGCGCTAATTAAATCGTGGGTCACCACAACACTGGTTGCACTCTGCTCCCGATTTGTTTTTGCAATCAACCGATCAATTTTACGAGAGGTAACCGGATCTAATCCCGAGGTCGGCTCATCATATAAGAGTATCTCCGGATTCATGACAATGGCTCGTGCCAACCCCGCCCGTTTTTGCATACCACCCGACACCTGAGAAGGCAACCGATCCGCGGCCTCAAGCAAACCAACCCACTCCAAACATTGTTCTACTCGCTCTTTAATCTCCGCTTCATCGCATTCCGTTCGCTCCCGCAGAGGCAATGCCACGTTATCAAATAAATTCATCCATTGAAGCAACGCTGCGCCTTGGAAGAGCACACCAAACCGCGAACGCATTCGACGCATCTCCTGCCGATTCAGCATCTCAAGCGGAGTCCCATCAATCAGAATCGAGCCCTCATCCGGCCCTGTTAAACGAACCATATGCCGTAAGCAAACACTTTTCCCTGCACCCGAAAATCCGACAATTGCAACCGTTTCACCCTGTTCGATCGTGAAATTGGTTTCGTCCAAAACAACGTTTTCACCATACCGTTTATGCACTTGAGAAAACTGGATCATAAATAAAATAGCCTCGTTAGCATATAGCCCAAAATAAGAATCAACAGAAACGAAATCACCACGGTTCGACGGGTTGCCACTCCAACCCCCACCGCACCGTTTCGAGCTGCAAAGCCTTGATGGCAGGCCACGGTTCCGATCACCAATCCAAAAAGAGCCGCCTTGAAGAGCCCGACAAAAAGATCCTTCACCCCCGCAAACGATATCGCATTATGATAATATGCCAATACTTCCACATTCAACTGGGTATACCCCACCAATGCGCCACCCAGAATCGCTAAAATATCGGTGAAAACCGTCAGCAAGGGCATCATAATAACCAAGGCAAATAATCGCGGCATCACCAGAAATCGATTGGTATTGATGCCCATCACTTCTAACGCACTCACCTCTTCAGAAACCGTCATCGTGCCCACTTGTGCTGCCATCGAAGAGCCCACACTCGCAGCCACAATCAAGCCTGTCATGAACGGACCCATCTCCCGAACCACTGAAACCGCCACCGCCGAACCAATAAAAACTTGCTGTCCGTAACGCATTAATTCCAGTCCGGTTTGAAGCGCCAAAATCATGCCCGTAAAGAGGGCCACCACGGTGATTACGCCGATGCTTTTTAATCCCACCAGATAGAGCTGGTTAAAGGTATCCGACCGATTGCGGCGACTAAAGGCACACCGGAAATACCAGAACCCCTCTAGCATCATAAAAATAGCGTGTCCGATCCGATATAGCTTTTGAATCGTTCCCGTTCCCAAGCGGCCTACAGCCAACAACGGAAAATGAACATAGGTTATTTTAAAGCGGTTGATGATTCACCTGCCTCTCCAAAACGTAAAAAACAAAACTGCCACGACTGCTGCTCCCCTGACCGTTTATAACCGAGTACGCCATGAAGCAAGCTCCATTCGACTTCATTTTCCGATTTCTCGATCCGAAACAACCGCCAACAAGGAGCCCAATTTCGCTCAATAACTGCCGCTCGTTCAAACGGCCATAGTGCCAAAACGTCTATCACAGAGCGTTGATCAACCCGCATACCACGTGCCACCGGCCACACCTTCCACTCGCTTTCGTAGATCGCCCGCGATGCATCCCACGTGCTCCGGTGACGATAAATAGGTGCCACCTGTACTCGCTGACCACCTGCCTTCTCATCTCCAGATGCATTCCATTTAATCAACGGCCACGCGATAAATCCGCTGCGATCCTCTTTCACTTTTTTTCGCCCCACCACCGGCCAAAGATACCGTTTTTCAACCGTACCCTCTGCCCACTGAATAAATGGCCACGGCACGTATCTTGTTCGCTGTTCAGGTGCATCAGAAAAACGGAAAAAAGGGGGCAGGAACCAACGGGTCTGAAGATGGGGGGCATCGATCTGCCCATAAAAAGGGAAAAAGATAAACCCCTCTCCCCCTCGCTCACTCAACGCCTCAACCGATGTATAGAAAGGCCACATAATAAATCGGCTCCGCTCAACCCCCTCCTTCTTCGAACGACCGTAGAACGGAAAAAAACGAAGCCGCTCCACATCCGGTCCTTGCGTTCGTGCATAGAGCGGCCACAAAATCATCTCACTCTTTTGATCATTCACCGTGGTTTTCGCATAGAGCGGCCAAAGATAAAACTGGACCTGATCAAACATCAAAAAATCATAGATCGTTCCCCCCAGTGGAAAGAACGCACGATAAGAAACCCCGTTTCCCGTAACGCCTGAAAACCAAAAAGGTAACAGCATCGTCCGGCTTCGCTCCTGTTTTGGAAGCGTGCGTTCAAAACCAACCCATAAAAATCGTTGGGTCTTCTCTTGCTCAGATTGCGTACGTGAATAAAGCGGCCATAATACATCCAACCGCTCAACTTCTCCCCCTTGAACCGTCGAGTAAAGCGGCGGGATACCCTTGGTAACTTCCTCAGCCGAACTGAAAAAAACCAGCCCAACCCCCAGCACAACCCCTATGACTGAAAGTAATCTCATTCAAACCTCAATGCTTCGACCGGTTCCATTCGCGCCGCTCGCCAAGCAGGCACAACGCCTGCAAGCGCACAGAATAAAAGCACCAATCCCGCCACTAAACTCACATCTTCCAGCGTGGTACGTGCTGGCAATTGGCTTAACTGATACAGCTCCGGGGGCAATAAATCCAACTGCCACTCTCGCGAGAAAAACTGCAATACTTCATTCCGATAATGCAACACCCAGTAGGCCAAACCAATACCACACCCCGTACCAATAAAGCCTTGCACCAATCCCATCCACAGAAAAATCCCCATGATGCCCCCGCTGCCAAAGCCCAATGCCTTCATCAACCCGATCTCATGGGTCTTTTGAACCGTCAACGTAATCAAGGTATTGGTGATACTAAAAGCCGCCACCAGCGCGACAAACGCCAACAGGAAAAACATCATGTTTTTTTCTACCTGCAAGGCCGTGAAAATTTGTTGATGCGCCTCCATCCAGGTCTGTGGATAAATCGCATTTCCGAATGATCCCCGCAAGGTTTCTGCCACACTGGGTGCATCCATCGGATCGTTTAGCATCAGCTGCACCGATCCAACACCCTGCTTGATATCAAACAACGAACGCGCGGTGGAAAGCGAGGTGTAGACAAAGCCTTCATCAAATTCAAACATCCCCACGTGAAAAATCCCCGCCACTCGCAACTCCTCCGGCAATTGGATTTCATCGCTCGCCACCAATCCTTGCGGTGCCACCACACTCAGCCAATCCCCGGTATGCAATCCCATCCGCCGAGCCACGCCACTCCCAATCACGATTTCATCATAGTCCAATGAAAATTGCCCTTCAATCATTCGCTCGGGCACTAAACTCACATCACGCTCTCGCTCCGCATCCACCCCGCGCAAAATCGGCGTATGCACCCGATCATCCAGTTGCATCAAAACCAAGCCATCGATCAAAGGCGCAGCCCCTTCAACGCCTTCAAGCGCTTCAACTTCCGCACAAAGAGGTTCCCATGCCTCCACACGCCCGCTCGCGGGCAACAGGTTGACATGCGCATTAAACCCTAAAATTCGCTCCCGCCATACCTCATCAAATCCGGTCATAACGGAAAGCACAATAATCAGAACCGCTACACCCAAGGCAACACCCACCATTGAAATAACCGTTACCACCGAAACCAATGATCGTTTTGGCTTCAGATATTTCATAGCCATACTGAGTGAAAACGGCAACTTCATGCCCACCTCCAAAGCTCGCTCGAGCCGATTAAATATGTTCGACCAAATACTGTTGAACTGCATCGCGGTCGTTGGCAATCGAATCGCATCGAGTGGGCGCCCCGTCCAACGCATCCAATATAGGATGATGAACTGAGCGATCAATCGCCTGCTCCATCGTTTGCGTAAATTTTGCCGGATGCGCCGTGGCCAGACAAATGGTCGGCACCGAAGCTGGATGCTGTTCAGCCACCCATACGCCCACAGCTGTGTGCGGATCGAGCAAGTAATCGAACTGCTCTTCATACCGCTTTATTACCTCCAACGTCTCCGCTGTCGCACCCCGACCCGCAATAAAGAGCGGATCAACCACCCCGTTTTCATCAACGGAAATTTCCAACCGACCTTCCTGCGAAAACTGTTTCATCGCCGCACGCACCCGATCTCCATCTTGATCCATCTGATAGAAAAGATACCGCTCAAAATTACTCGCCACTTGAATATCCATCGACGGGCTGATCGTTGGCACGACCGTCGCTTTTCCATAGACCCCTGTACGGAAGAATCGAGTTAAAATATCATTCTCATTGGTCGCAAGAACCAACTGCTCGATCGGCAACCCCATCTGCTGCGCCAAATATCCCGCCAAGATATCCCCGAAATTTCCCGTCGGAACCGAAAAACGAACCGCCGCTGCCCCACTTCGCTTCTGCACATCAAACGTGGCATAAAAATAATAAACCATCTGCGCTAACACCCGAGCCCAATTAACCGAATTCACCGCCCCCAAGGAATGCATCTGCTTAAATGGCACATCAGCGAACGTCGTTTTCATGATCGACTGACAATCATCGAAGGTTCCTTCGACCGCCAGGTTAAAGACATTTTCATCCAGTACGCTGGTCATCTGCCGCTCCTGAATTGGACTCGTTCGCCCCGCCGGATGCATCACAAAAATATTGATATTCTTTTTTCCGCGAACCCCATCAATCGCCGCGCTGCCCGTATCCCCACTGGTGGCACCCAATACATTCAGACAGCCACCCCTTTGCCC
>CAJYAJ010000012.1 GCA_913065005.1 uncultured Verrucomicrobiota bacterium
AGATAGAGCGATTGATTGAATTAAGCGGGAGTGCGGAGCAGTTTGATCTGATCATGGATCGGGTGTTTTTGCAGTATCGTTCGATGATGAATGAGGTGCCGGAGGATGTATGGCCGATTATAAAAGAAGAGTTGAACGGAGAGATGTTTAACGAGCTCATGCGGTCGATGATTCCGGTTTATGCCAAGCATTATTCGATGGAAGATATTCAGGCTCAAATAGATTTTTATGAATCGCCTGCTGGTCAGCGCATGGTGAAGGTCATTCCTGAGATAACGGATGAGGTGACGCTACTATCGATACAATGGGCTGAAAAACTAAATAAAGAAATACAGATGCGCATCCAAGAACTAGGGAAACAAGAAGCTGTTGCCGAAGAGCAGATGTAAGGGGTTTTAGTCGACGAGTTTGTGGTGAAGATTGCGGCCCATGTGGCAGGTGATCTCGTAGGGAATGGTGTGGGCGAGTTTAGCAAGATTCTCTACGCTGTTGGGAGCAGTTGCATGGGCAGAGATGATTTCAACGGGATCGCCTATGTTTATCTGAGGGTGATCGGTGATATCAACCGTCATTTGGTCCATACTTACGCGCCCGCAGACGGCGGCAGGTTTTCCATGAATATGAACAACGGCTTGATTGGAGAGGGAGCGGAAATAACCATCACCATAGCCGATCGGTACGACTGCCACGCGGCTATCTCGGGGGTATTGATGGGTTCTTCCGTATCCGCTAAAGCTGCCGGAGGGCATTTTTTTGATCGCAATGATTTGTGCATATACACTCATGCAGGGTCGAAGGTTGATCTTGGATCGAAGGTGTTCTGCATAGTGGCAGCCATAGACGGAAAGACCGGGGCGGACGAGATCGAGATGGGTGTCGGGGTGATGGATCAAGGCGGAGGTATTGGCGGCGTGTCGGGTGAGGGGATTGTTCTTGGGGAGGACATCGAGAAAGGTGTTTAGCTGTTGGTGCATGTAGGTTGTGTCGGGGTCGTCGGAAGAGGCAAAGTGGGTGTAGGCGCCTGTGAGCTGGATATGGGGTGTTTTCTCGATAAGTGAGAAGAGGTTGGTGGCTTGTGCGGCAGCGACACCGAGGCGTCCCATGCCGCTATCGATTTTAAGGTGAATGGGGGCGGTTTTTTGGCAGCGTTTTGCGGCGGCAGCAACGGTTTCGAGGGCGGCTTTTGACATGACGGTTTGTGTTACGCCTTGCCGGATGAGTTCCTCTTGAATGTCGGTTTCATCAAAATAGGCAGAGAGTAGGCAGAGGATGAATCCGGTGTATCCGTAGGATCTAATTTCTAGCGCTTCGGAGGGAGAAGCGACGATGAAGCCGTCGGCATGTTTGGCGAGGGTGGGATAGAGCAGATTGAGTCCGTGTCCGTAGCAGTTGTCTTTTACGACGGGGCAGAGTTGAACGCCGGGGTTAATTTTTTTGCGAAGTTCTTGCAGGTTGTGTTGAACCGCGGAGGCTGAGATGGAGGCGGTTAAATAGTTCTTCATGTGGGGCGAAGGTCTCTATGTTTATCGGTGATAGAAGTTTTTTTCGCGCCAGGCACGGGATTCGACATTGACGTTTTGATTATGCTGTTTTTGGGCTTCAGCATCGTTGAGTTGGGGAAGCTCTTTGAGGGAAGTGGGTTTTTTCTCAGGGGGATTTATGGGTTGTTCATTCATGGTGTTTTTTTCTCCATCGATTAAGGATATTGCCCGGGGTGTTGGAGGGCGGTATCGGGTTCAAAGCCATACAGATGATTGAGCACTTGTAGGGCATTACCAGCTTGTCCTTTCATTAAGTTATCGATGTGGGAGACGATCCGCAGTCGTTGGGTTCGTTCATCTATATCGACGGTGAGGTTGCAGTAGTTGGTGCCCCGAACATCGGCGATCGATGCGGGTTGGTTGGCGGGTTGAACGCGGACGAATCCGGGATGAGGATAGAAGGTTCGGTAGATATCGAGCGCGGTGTTGATATCGGTTTCTTTTATGTCGGCATAGCAGACGCTCATGATACCCCGGCAGACGGGAACGGCTTGAGCAGTGAAGGTGATCTGGAGTTCTTGATCGCAGAGTAGACCGAGTTCTTGTTCGATCTCTACCATGTGTTGATGGCCGCTGAGTCGGTAGGCGTTCATGTTGTCATAGCGGTTGGGATAGTGAAAGCTGGGGTTGGGCTTTTTGCCAGCTCCGGAGATGCCGGTTTTGCAGTCGCAAATGATGGAGCTGAGATTGATGATGCCGGCTTTGACGGCAGGGGCGAGAGCGAGAATACAACTGACGGCGAAGCAACCGGGATTACCGACGAGTTGTTGTTTGGTGTCGAGGGCGTGAAGTTCGGGGAGTCCGTATTGAGTGGCAGGGAGTAGCTCAGGCGCCGCATGATGAGGATCTTTGCCTAGAAAATTGGCATAGCTGGCATAACGTTCGGGGGTGTTGAATCGGAAGTCGCCGCTGTAATCGATCACTTTTGCCCCTTTGTTGAGTTCATCGGCGGCGGATTGCATGCCGACCCCATCGGGGGTGGAGTAGATGACGAGATCGTAGGCTTCGGTGGCTTTAGGATCGTCCGGAGATACAATGGTTTGATCACAAAAGCCGCGCAAATGGGGGAATACATCGCTCATGGAGCGACCGGTATCGGAGAGACTGACCAAGCAGGCAATCTCAACGTGTGGGTGTTTGAGTAGAAGTTCGGTGATGCCTACACCGCCGTATCCACCTGCGCCTACAATTTTTGCCTGGATCATATTTATCTCCCCAATTAGTTAAGAAGCATAACAAGGCGGAAAGCAAAGTCCATCGTTTAGATGGTTCAACTCACTTCGATTTACGGCGCAGGGCTTGGATGATTTCCTGTTGTTCGGGGCGGGAGCGGGAGAGGAGCAGGTAGGTGGTGATTCCAAAGGCGATGGCGCTTGTGAGGGCGATGAGTTGATTGATTTTTTCGGCAAAGGGGAGGAGTTGGAATAGGAAGCTGAAGAAGAGTCCGGTGAGGGCGCCCATGATGAGGGCGCGTCCGAGGTGTTGAGCGGCGTCGGTGATGAGTGAGCGGCTGGGCAGGGGGGGCAGTCGTTTGTTTAGGGTGCGGATGAGAAGCAACATGCCGATGCCTTCGGCGAGTACGGTGGCGGCGGCCATGCCGGCGTGTTTCCAATAGGTGGGTAGGAGCCAGACGGCGAGGAGATTGAACAGCAGGTTGAGTCCGACAACGCGGATGCCGATGCGGACGGGAGTACGGGTGTCTTGGAGGGCGTAGAAGGCGGGGACGATGAGTTTGGCGGCACTGAAAATGATGAGTCCGGGGGCATAGCAGGCGAGGGCTCGGGCGGCGAGGCAAGTGGAGTTTGCATCGAAGGCACCTTGCCAGTTGAAGAGGGTTGTGAGAATGGGTGCGCTTAGCCAGAGGAGTCCGACTGCGGCTGGAATCATGATATAGAGCATGTGTCGAAGGGTGGTGGTGAGGGTGGTGGTGATGGCGGCTCGGTCGGCTTGGGCAGCTTGATTACTGAATGTGGGCAGGAGGACGGTTCCGAGGGCGGTGGCAATTAAGCCGAGTGGAAAGTAGATCATGCGTTCGCTGTAGAAGAGGGCGGCGGGGGCCCAGTCTCCGATCCAGAGCGCGAGTAGGCGATCGATAACGACGTTGAATTGGGTGACGGCAACGCCGAGGGCGGCGGGTCCCATGAGGAGGAGCATCTTTTTAACGCGGGGGTCTTGATGGAATAAAGCGGGTCGGAAACGGGCACCTTGTTTTGAGAGCGAGGGAATTTGAATGCCCAGTTGAAGGATGCCGGCGATCAGGACGCTCCATGCCAAAAGATGAATTTGATCAGGTTGGCAAGCGATTCGTGGAAAGCATAGCGTGAGGGTGGCGATGAGCGTTAGGTTCAGCAGGGTGGGTGCAAAGGCGGAGATGGTGAAGTGACCTCCAGCATTGAGCAACCCCATGCTGAGGGCGGCGAGGCAGATGAAGATGAGGTAGGGCAACATGATGCGGGCGAGTGAGAGGGTGGTGTGCCAGGAGGGGCTGAGGGTGTCGAGTTGAAGGCCAAGGGTGAGCAAGCCGATCCCGATTAGGGTGATGAGAAGAAGGAGTAGGGTGAGCAGTGTGCCGACGCGTTGAGCTAGTTTCCATGCGGCGGGTGCACCTTCTTTTTCTCTGGTTTCTACAAATAGTGGGATGAAGGCGGCGGAAAGGGCGCCTTCTCCGAAGAGTCGACGGAATAGGTTGGGGAGGGTGAAGGCAACGAAAAAGGCGGAGGCAAGTAGACTCGTGCCGAGGTGATAGGCGATGAGAATATCACGTAGTAAGCCAAAGCAGCGGCTCATGAGTGTGAATCCCCCGACGGTTCTTGCTGAGTGAAGAATACGATTTGCTTGCAAGCCAACCTCTCTGTTTTACTTTGCTTTCAAGTCCAGATCGTTTTAAAGGTAGGGTAATCAAGGTTTGAGTTCAAACAGGAAGCGGATGTTATGAGTGAGGGAATAGGACGGGTACTTGCCGGTGATGAAAGTGCGATCTCTGCTTCATGGAATGAGATGCAGAGGCAGTCTGTGGATTGGAACTTAAGTGGAAAAGAGCTGCCTCGGTTACGGTGTATGCAGACGACGTTGGCTCGATCTGAGTCTATTTCTGGGCCGGGCACGTTTATGGGAAAGGCTACGCGGTCGATTGTATTGGAGCCAACGACGTTGGAGGGCTGGTGGTTAGATCGGACTGATTTGCCGGGTTCATTGCCGATTCGGGTGGGGATTTCTAATGTATGGACGACGGGTCAGATCGTGAGTAATATTGTGCTACGAAGCGGTAATCCTCATAACTATGTTCGGATGGTGGAGCATTTGATCTGTTTGCGGATGGGCATGAGTGTGGATAATTTGGTGATTAAGCTCGATTCTGGTGATCCGCCTCTCTTTGATCAAGGAAGTCTGGATGTGGTGGAAGCGTTGGATCGGTGTGGTCGAGTGGAGAGTGATAAGCCGGTTTCGTATTTGAGTGTGCCTCATCCTGTTTCGGTGGGAGGAACGTATGGTGATTTTGTTACGTTGGCACCGCCGTTGGATCCGGAGAATCCGCAGTTGACGATTGATTGTGCGATTGATTTTAAGACGCATATCGGGCAGCAGCGGATTGTGTTTCCGGTGTGCGAGGAGTTGATGCGGATGGCATCGGTGGCGCGAACGAATACGTCGTGGGCGAAGGTGTTGTATTGCCGTACGATTGGGCGGTTGTTTGCGGATGTGCGGAATTTGGGATATACGTCTCAAAACGTGCTGATTGCGGGGCGGAATCGGTATATGAATGAGCCGCGGTTGGTGCATGAGGGGAAGGCGTTGGAGGCGGTGTGGCATCGGTCGGTGTTGGATTTGTTGGCGGCGATTGCGTTGATTCCGAATGGGCAGTTTGTGGGGCATATTACGTCGTATAAGGCGGGGCATCGGTTGGATTGTGAGTTGATGCGGCAGTTGTATTTGAATGAGGTGCTGGTTCCGTTGGAGCTGGGTGGATGAAGAGTTTTCGTAAGGAGCTTTGGTTTGAAGCACCGCAGCGACGGCAGATCGTTCCTATTACGCCGGAGGTGGAGGCGTGTTTGGCGGAGTCGGGTATTCGGGAGGGGCTTTGTTTGGTGAATGCGATGCATATTTCGGCGTCGGTTTTTATCAATGATAACGAGAGCGGGCTGCATCGGGATTATGAGCGGTGGTTGGAGAAGCTGGCACCGGAGAAGCCGTATGATCAGTATGATCACAATGGATATGAGGATAATGCGGATGCGCATCTAAAGCGAACGATTATGGGGCGTGAGGTGGTGGTTGCCGTTACGGATGGTGCGCTTGATTTTGGGCCGTGGGAGCAGATCTTCTACTATGAGCTGGATGGGCTTCGTAAAAAACGGGTGCTGGTGAAGATTATCGGGGCGTAATTTCTATCTATTCAATGATCATGCTTGATGTTGCATGAGTTGGCAGAGCTGATGGTAGTAGCCATGGTGGGCTATGAGTTCATCGTGGGTGCCTGAGTCGATTAATTCGCCGCCGCGCATGACTAGAATTCGATCGGCATGGCGGATGGTGGAGAGTCGGTGGGCAATGATGATGCTGGTCCGGTTTTGCATGAGTTTTCCAAGTGCATCTTGAATGAGGAGTTCGGTGGCGGTGTCGATGCTGGCGGTGGCTTCGTCGAGGACGAAGAGGAGTTCGGGATTTTGTGCAAAGGTTCGTGCCATTACGAGCAGTTGTTTTTGTCCGAGTGAAAGTCCTTCACCGCGTTCATTTAGGGGTGTGTTGTAGTTGTTTTTAAGTTGATCAATGAAGGTGTGTGCATTGACGGTTTGAGCGGCTTTTTCGATTTGTTGTGTGGTGAGGTCGGGGTTGTGTAATCCGATGTTATCGGAGATGGTTCCTGCAAATAGGAAGGGGTCTTGGAAGACATATCCGAGTCGCTGGCGCAGGTCGGTTTGGTCGAAGTCACGGATGTTGATGCCATCGATGGTGATGGTGCCTTGTTGGATGTCGTAGAAGCGGCCGATGAGGTTGATGATGGTGCTTTTTCCGGCTCCGGTGGCACCCACTATGGCGAGGGCTTGTCCGGGTTCCACTTTGAAGGAGAGATCTTTAATTACCCAGTTGTCGTCGTCGTAAGCAAACCAGACGTTTTTAAATTCGATGGTTCCGCTAAGTTGAGGTGGAATAATGGGGTGTTCGTTGTTTTGAATGTCGGGTTGCCGGTTGAGTAGGGAGAAGACTCGTTCTACCGAAGCGAGTGCAACTTGAAAGGAGCTGGCTTTTTCTGAAAGGGAGCTGAGGGGGCGGAAAAAATCCCGGACGTAGGCAAGGAATGCGACGAAGATGCCGAGGGTGATGAATTCAGAGCCGTTGAGTAGCAGGATGCCTCCCATTCCAAGAATGAGGAGTGAGGCAAGGGCTTGCCCGCCTTCGACGGTGGGAAAGGAGAGAGAAAACCAGCGGACTTCTTTGAAGTAGGCGGTGCGAAGTTGGGTATGTTTTTCATCGAAGTCTTGGATGGCGGATGCTTCGCGGTTGAAGAGCTGGATGGTATTCATGCCGGTTAAGCTTTCTTGTAGGTAGGCATTTTGAGCGGCTTGTTTATCGCGAATTTCGCGGTTGGCATTTCGAAGGTTGCGATTGATATACACGAGAAGGGCGTAGAGAACGGGGAGGGTTAAAAAGAGGGTGCCTGCGAGGGGTGGGCTGATATAGAGCATGTAGCCCATAATACCGAGTAACATAAAGAGGTCGGCGAGGGTGCCGACGACTCCGTCGGTTACAAAGTTCTGAAGGCGTTCAATATCGGATGTGACTCGCGTCATGAGAGTGCCGACGGGTGTGCGGTCGAAATAGGCTTGGTGCATGGTGAGGACTTTTCTAAAAACGGCAAGACGGAGGTCATAAATAATGCGTTGCCCGATGTAGGCGGTAAGTAAGCCTTGTAGATATCGCACGAGATGGCCGATGCCGGCGATGACGACATAGAGGAGGCTTAACTTTCCAAGGAGTTCGATGCGTTGATCGACGGGTTGATCGGGCTGCATGAGGCAGTCGTCGGTGATGCGCTGGATGATGAGTGGTAGATAGTTGATTGCGAGTGAGGTGGAGAGGATGAGCAAAAAGGCGCCTGCCAGCCAGAGGCGGTAGGGTCGAATGTATGTGAGCAATTGACGTGTTATTTTCATGCATCACCTTCCAGTTGTTGTTGAAGATTTTGCTGAAGATGTAGTTCGGCATAATAGCCGGGTTGAGTGAGGAGCTCTTGGTGGGTACCTTGCTGTGTGATGTGCCCATTTTCAATAACGATAATACGATCAGCGTAACGAAGGGTAGAGATCCGGTGGCTGATAAAGAGTGTGGTTCGCTGATCCATAATGGGTTTGAGTTTTTGCATGATCGCGGCTTCGGTTTGGGTGTCGACGGCGGAGAGAACATCATCGAGAATAAGAATTTCAGGGCGACGGGCGATTGCGCGTGCAATGGCGGTGCGTTGACGTTGTCCGCCAGAGAGGGTGACGCCGCGTTCTCCGAGGAGCGTTTGAAGTCCTTTTGGGAAACCTTCTATTTCGTTGGTGAGGTGGGCGGCTTCAGTGGCCCATGCGAGGGTGTCGGGTTCATGTTGAGTAAGCCCAAAGGCGAGGTTGTGCTCAAGGGTTTTGGAGAAGAGGATGGGTTCTTGGAGGGCGCAGCCCATTTTTTTACGGATGGTTTGTAGGGGGAGTTGCTGAAGTGGAACTCCGCCGAGGGTGATTTCGCCTTGGGTGGGATCAACGAGACGGGCGGTTAGGGCGGCTAGCAATGATTTACCGCATCCGGTGGGACCGGTGATGCCTAACGTGGTTCCGGTGGGGATGGTGAGGGAGAGTTGGTTGATCAGTTTGCGATCATCGATCTCGAGTGAGACGTCTTTGAATTCAATATCATGATGGGGAAGGGGTTCGGTTTGGGGGGTCTCGGTATCGGTGAGTTTGGGTTCTGCATCGAGCATGGAACGCACTCGACCCCAACTGACGACGCCGCGTTGATAGAGGCTGGAGGTCCAAGAAAGAGCCAGTAGAGGCCATTGCATGTAGAGTAGATATTGAATAAATTGGGTGAGCGTTCCGAGGGTGAGCTCTCCGGCGATGATGCGGCGACCGCCGACGTTTAGAATGAGAATCATTCCCACGCCAAACCAGAATGCCATGAAAGGCCAGAGGCTTTGTCGGGTTGCCTGCATGAGCATATTTTTTTTGATGAGTCCTTGGTTTAATCCTTCAAACTGTTGATTGCGGCGTTCTTCGAGGGCAAAGCCTTTCAGGCAGCGTATTCCGCTGAAGCTTTCTTGAGAGAAGTTGGAAAGCTCTGAGACTTGTTCTTGGAGTTCTTTTTGGCGTCGTCGCATGACGCGTAAGATGAGGAAGAAGATGATGACCATGGGGACGTATAAGGCATAAACGATGAGTGCAAGTTGTCTGTCTGTAAGAAGCATGACGATGAGCGCGAACACCAGGACAACAATGGTTCGAATGCCTTGTAGAAGACCTTGTCCGATGGCATCGCGTACCATGTTGATATCGGATGAGAGGCGCGTCATTAAATCGCCGGTTCGTTGGGTGTGAAAATAGGAGGCATCAAGGCGTGTGAGATGCGCGAAAATGTCTTTACGAAGATGATACTCGGCTTTGTGGGAAAGTTTAAGTGGGATTTTGCGAAGTAAACGTGAGAAGACAACGGCGGTGAGGCCAAAGAGAAAATAGCGAAGTAGGAGGGTGTAGAGTTGAGCGTGGTCCAGTGCTTGGTCGGTCAGACCATCAATAACCAGTCGCATGAGATAAGGAAGATAGAGGTTGATTCCAACCGCTACGAGGACGGCGATCGTGGTATAAATGATCTCGCGGCGATAGGGCCGAACGTAGGGCATAATTTTAGCAGTTGGTTGATTGATGTGTTCTCTCCGTTGAGCGGTCCATACCATAGGCACTCAGGTTTGTATTTCAAGTTTCGTTTGAAGTGGAGCGAAGTTACAGAATTTTGGCAAGGGAGTTGCCATTGACTTTGATTAGAGGGAAGAGTAGAAAAATGCGCTTGCAACCACATCGTTGTATGCTTGCGCCTAAATTATGGGAGCGATAATATGTTAACAGCAACTAAAATACGATTCACGGGAGCCGTTCAAGAGGTTCGTCGACTAACGGATGAGACGATTGTTCTACGTATGGAGCGGGGCGATATTGATTTTGAGCCGGGGCAGTATGTGCGAATCGGGGTTGATGGAGATTCTGAAATTCGTGATTATTCGGTCTATTCGGGAAATAATAAGCCGTATTTGGAGGTGCTTTTACGTCGTGTGGAAGAGGGGTTGGTATCGAAACAGTTATTTGGCCTTGAAGCGGGCGATAAGGTGATGATTGGTGGGCCATATGGGCATTTCAAGTTGGTGGAGGAAGTGCGATCAAACCCACTCTTGTTCATTGCAACGGGAACAGGCATATCGCCCTTTAGAAGTTTCTTGGAGTCGTATAAAGGATTACATTATCGTCTGATTCATGGCACGAGTTATTTGAATGAGGGATATGAAAAAGAGATTTATGGCGATCGCTATTTTCATTGTGTTTCTCGGGAAAAGGGCGGTGATTATCAAGGACGTGTGACAGACTATTTGAAAGATGTCGAATTTACACCAGATACGAATGCGTTTTTATGCGGTAATTGCGATATGATCTATGATGTCTTTGATTTACTGCAAGAGCGTGGATTGCCAACCACACAAATTCATACAGAAGTTTATTTTTAATTGTTATGAAGTGCTGTGTTATTACGCTGGGTTGCCAGATGAATCAGTCCGATTCAGAGCGAATCCGAAGCGTAATAGAAGGCGTGGGTTTTGAGATGACCGATCGTGAGGAGGAGGCTTCTTTGATCGGTATTGTAGCTTGCTCGGTTCGACAAAAAGCGATTGATAAGGTCTACAGTAAGATCCATAAATGGAACCAATGGAAGAAAGAGCGTGATCTGGTTACCTTTGTTTCAGGGTGCATCTTGCCAGCAGATGAAGAGAAGTTTTTAAAGCTGTTTGACCTGCTTTTCCGGATGAACCAATTGCGTGAATTGCCCGATATGCTTCGTCAGTGTGGTATGGCTACGGCGTTTGCGGCGCGGAATCCATTGGATTCGGTGAATCGAGTGGATGATTTAACCGATTTTTGGCAGGTTAATCCCAGTTATAGTAAATCGTTTGAGGCGTTTGTTCCGATTCAGAATGGGTGTGATAAATTTTGTTCTTTTTGTGCCGTTCCTTATACTCGGGGTCGTGAAGTATCGCGCTCAAGTCGGGAAATTATTCAAGAAATAACATCTTTGGTCGCTAAGGGTGTCAAGTCCATTACGTTGTTAGGGCAGAATGTTAATTCGTATGGATTAGATCGAGCGGGGGAGGAGATTTCTTTTGCCGATTTGTTGCGTAAAATTGGGGAGCTCGGAAAAGAATCAGACAAAGACTTTTGGGTCTATTTTACTTCTCCACATCCGCGGGACATGACGCGTGAAGTAATAGAAGTGATTGCTACCTATCCGGTCTTAGCAAAACAGATTCATCTGCCTCTTCAGAGTGGCGATGATAAATTGTTGCGTCGGATGAATCGGAATCATGATGTGGCGGATTATATGGAAGTGGTTAGGGATATTCGTGAATTAATCCCGCAGGCGACGCTATTTACAGATATTATTGTTGGGTTTTGTGGTGAGAGTAAGGAGCAGGTCGAGCGAACCGCTGAAGTTATGTTAGATGTTCAATATAACATGGCATATATCGCGAAGTATTCGCCGCGTGTGGGCGCTCGTTCGGCCCGTTGGGAAGATGATGTCTCGAATGAAGAGAAGAGTGAGCGGTTAGCGCGGTTAACAGAGGTGCTAAAGCGAACCTCTTTACTTCACAATGAGTCGTTAATCGGCAAGCGAATGAAGGTTTTGGTGGAGCGGGTCGATCCGCGGGTAGAAAATGCGGTGGCGGCGCGGACAGAGGGTAAATTACCTGTACGTGTGAGTAACGTTTCGGAGGAGGCAGTCGGAACCTTTATGGAGGTGGAGATTACCTCGGCATCCGAACTTTCACTGAGTGGAAATCAAGTGCATCATGCGATATTGATTAGCTCTTAATTTATTTAAGCAGCAGGGCATCTTTTATTTTTAGGTAGTTAGTTCAAATGGCACATATTTAGCCGTTGCTGCCTATGGAAATGCTATGGATGCTGATTTTCAGCCCTACACAAGTTTCTCGAAGGTAGATAATAACTTAACTGATGAAGACAATGATGGATTACCAACACATCTGGAAATATTAGCGGGTACAGATGATAATAGTTTCGATAGTGATGGAGATCTTTTTGGAGATTATGTCGAATACTACACTGTTGGATTCAACCCAGTCGTTAATGTGTATTTTTCATTAACTTCTAATGTGCCGGAAGGATTAGATCCTATCTATTATATAGTTAGTCAGCCAACACCCTCAATGCTTTCAACTAATGAGGCATATTCAATGCTAGACTCTGCTTATGCAGATGACATCGTCATGAGTGTGTCTAATGATGTGGCTGAAATTGTCATGACGATTGAACAATCGACGAATTTATCAGTTGGTTCATGGATAACAAATAAGTTTGTAACAAACTCAATACCTGTTGATTCAGATGCATCGTTCTTTAGATTTCGTCTCGTTGAATGATGAATAATTCTTTTATGCCGAAAGAAAAATAGAATGGACCTCTCAGAGCCATCAAGGATCTACGATTGTTGCTTTTTGTTTGCTGGATATCGTTGAATACAGGCACGGATGGATGTGGGCTTAGTAGAGTGCTCGGATCAGATGGAGCGGGTAAAGAACATCATATGTGGTTGTAACTTTCACTAAGTGGAAAACCGCTTGATCAGCATTCGACTGAACCGATCAAGCGTGTACTGGCTCAGAGTAGGTTTTGTATTTCTTCTTGTGCGGCATTCCAATATTCGCAGGGATCTTTTTTAAATTGGTCGTTGAGTGCCGCGAAATAAGCAGCTTGTTCCGTCATGGTGTAAATTTGTTCGGAGTTGTAGGTGGGTTTCTTTTTGGGTGTGGCTTTTTTCTGAGCTGGGATTTTCTTTTTTACGGCCGATTTTGGAGTGGCTCTCTTTTTCGTAGGGGTTTCTTTGATTGTGGATTTTTTAGTGGGTGTTTTTTTCGAGGCGATTGATTTGGTTTTGTTTGTTGTTGTTTTTTTGTTTGTTGTTTTTTTCGTCATGGCTCTAATCCTTTCTGTTAATAATTTAACTAATCTTATTAAGAAAATAGGATTTGTATTAAAAAGTCGATCAATGATTTGAAATTCTTGTTTAGTGAATCGATCATTCTTTGGTTTAATGTAGATATGGATGGAATATTAATAGTGATGGGATGGTTGCTTTTGCTGGGGCTTGCTTTGCTCTTGGTGGGTTTTGTTCGTTTGCAGACGCGAATGGATGCGGGTATGCGACAGCGTTCGGATCAGATGGAGCGAGTGGAGCAAATTATGCGTGAGCTAGAGAAGGAGCTGCGGGAAGATGTGGATAAAGTGCGCCAGCGCGTTGATGAATCGTTGGAGCGCAGTGGGCGGCAGTTAGGAGAACGGTTTAAAGAACTGGTTGCAACCAATGAGCGTCGGTTGGGTGAAATTAGCGGTCGGGTTGAGGAGCGCTTGGATAAGGGATTTGAAAAAACAACCAGCGTCTTTAGTGAAGTTCAAAAACGATTGGCGTTGATTGATAAGGCGCAAGAGGAGATGGCGGCATTATCGGGGAATGTAGTTTCATTGAAGGAAATTTTGGCAGACAAACGGTCACGAGGAGCCTTTGGTGAAGTGCAGTTGAGTGGCTTAATTACGAATGTTATGCCGCCGAATAGTTATGCTGAGCAGTATACGTTTGGAAGCGGAGTTCGTGCGGATTGTGTCCTTTTTTTACCCGAGCCTACGGGTACGCTTTGTATTGATTCGAAGTTTCCTTTGGAAAGTTATCAGGTGATGGCAAGTCCGGATCGTTCAGATCCGGAGCGAAAGCAAGCGGAGCAACAGTTTCGGCAGGATATTAAAAAACATATAAAAGATATCGCTGAAAAATATATTATTCCGGGAGAGACTGCTGATGGTGCGGTGATGTTTATTCCGGCGGAAGCGGTATTTGCAGAGATTCATGCGCGGTTTCCTGATTTGGTTGAAACGGCGCAGCAAGCACGGGTTTGGTTGACGTCACCCACGACGATGATGGCGGTGTTGACGACATCTCGAGCTGTGCTAAAGGATGCAGCTACGCGAAAGCAGGTGCATATTATTCAAGATCATTTAGTGGCTCTGTCGAAAGATTTTGAGCGGTTTCAATCTCGGATGGGAAATTTGGCAAAACATATTGATCAGGCGAATCGGGATGTGGAAGAGGTGCATACATCGGCCCGAAAAATTTCAAGTCGCTTTGAAAAGATCGAAAAAGTGGAGTTGCATCAGGAGCCGGAACTCTTAGATGGACTGGAAGATTAAAGGTTGAATTTCGAATCGCTGTTTTCTTTGCGTTTATTGAATTGAGGGCAGCTGTCGGTGGCTTGAACCTCTTTCTTATGAAGGGCACAGAATTGCGTGAAGGGGTTTACGATGTAGTTTGCACAGTGTCGACAGAGGGTTTTAGCTTCGGATTGAGAGAAGAGTTGGGGATTTTTGGGTCGATCGGAATTGGTAAAGATGGCGGTTTGAGGGGTGTCGTGGCGAAAGGGTACGGCGTCTTCGTTGGGATAGACGTGGCCGCAAGCAGAGCAACTGAGACATTCACCTGTTTTGGTTAGCCCGTGGTATAGCGCATCGCGTTGTAAGAAACTTTCCGTTCCGCAATTGATGCAATTGATCTCTACTTTTGCCATCAATTCTATGTATATTGATTGCAGCTATGGAACAAGTGGTAAATGAGATGCAGAATCAAAAGGTAGCGGATTGGGGCAATTACCCGGTCGTGGAGGCAGAGACCGTTCGGTTTGATCAAGCGGATCAGCTCCAAGTGGCGCTTGGAAAGCCGGGTGAAGTGATTGCGTATGGGAATGGGCGGAGTTATGGCGATGCCTCATTACAGAAGCGGGTGATCATGACGCGTTCGTTCCGTTCGTTCTTATCGTTTGATGCGGCTACCGGTATAGTTTGTTGTGAGTCGGGAGCTTTGTTGGCTGAGTTGTTGGAGGCGTTTGTGCCACGTGGTTGGTTTTTGCCGGTTTCGCCGGGAACAAAGTTTGTGACGGTGGGTGGTGCTGTTGCGGCAGACATTCATGGAAAAAATCATCATGTAGAGGGTTCGTTCGGGGCGCATGTGTTAGCGTTAGAGGTGATGCGAGCGGATGGTTCGGTTATTCGCTGTTCGCGGGAGGAACATCCTGAATTTTTTACACTGACGGTGGGCGGTATGGGATTGAGTGGGGTGATTATGAATGTAACCCTGCAATTAAAAGCGATTGAGTCGGCTTGGATGCAACAGCAAACCGTTCGGGGGTCGCGGTTGAGTGAGTTGATGGATGCGTTTGAATCGGATGAGGATTGGACGTATTCAGTGGCTTGGGTGGATACCTTGGCGGGTGGTGATGCGCTGGGGCGGGGATTGTTGATGCGGGGTGAGCATGCGACTGCTGAACAGGTGCAGGGTCGTTCGGTTGGGGCAGGTACTTCGCAGATGAAGATAAACGTGCCTCTTTTTTTGCCGAATGGATTATTGAATCGAGGCACGATGAAGGCATTTAATAGCGTTTATTATCATCGAAATCAGCAACCAGTCAGGGAGCGCTTGGTTCATTATGAGTCGTTTTTTTATCCGTTAGATTCGATTGGGAATTGGAATCGGATCTATGGTCGGCGTGGGTTTATGCAGTATCAATTTGTACTTCCACGGGCGACGGGTCGGGTGGCGGTTGAGGTGATCTTGAAGAAGATTCAAGCAAGTGGATTGGGTTCCTTTTTAGCGGTGCTTAAGTTGTTTGGTGAGCAGGAGAGTTTTATTTCGTTTCCCATGGCTGGTTATTCGTTGGCGCTTGATTTTCCGGTTTGTTTTGAGGTGTTCAAGTTGATGAAGGAGTTGGATGCGATGGTTGCTGACTGGGGGGGGCGTCTCTATTTGGCAAAAGATGCGCGGATGGATGAGGCGATGTTTGCGAAAACCTATCCGCATGCGAATGATTTTAGAGAGGCAATTGCTTTGTTGAACGGGGGTTCAACTCGCTTTAGTTCGTTGCTATCGAATCGATTGGGGATTACATAATGGAACGCATATTAATCATCGGTGCCACTTCGGATATGGGTCAAGCGTTTGCACACGCGTGTGCATTGCAGGGATCATCGATTATGTTGGCAGCGCGTAATGAAGCTACCTTGGAGCGAGTGGCGAATGATTTACGTGTGCGTTGTGAGGTTGGGGTGAGCACGCATACTTTTGATGTATTGGATATGGAGCAGCATGAAGCTTTTTATGCGTCGTTACCGGAGCGGCCGGATGGGGTGATTTGTTTTGTGGGATTGCTTGGTGATGCGGTGAAGTGTCGGCAATCATTTGAGGCGGCACGGCGGGTGTTGGATACGAATTTTACGGGCGTGATTTCGATTTTAGATCGGGTGGCGGATGAGTTCGAGAAGCGGGGTCGAGGTTGGATCGTGGGAGTGAGCTCGGTAGCGGGTGATCGGGGTCGGGCACCTCGATATCATTATGGTTGTGCGAAGGCGGGATTGAATGCCTATCTCTCGGGGTTGCGTCAGCGGTTGTTCAAGTCTGGTGTTTTTGTGATGAATGTGAAGCCGGGGTATTGTCGGACTAAGATGGTTGCGGGATGGGATCTTCCGGCTGCGATGACGTCTGAACCGGATGAAGTGGCAAGGGCGATTTTGAAGGCGTTGCGTCGAAAACAAGAGACGCTCTATGTGCGTTGGATGTGGCGATGGATTATGGGCGTGATTCGCTTGTTACCGGAGTTTATTTTTAAACGATTAAAAATATGAGTTATTTGCCTGCGCTCAGGAGCGTATCGAAATATTCAATGGTTTTATCGAGCCCTGCTCGTAGTTCGATTTGAGGTTCCCAGTTGAGATGCTGTTTCGCTAAGGTGATGTCGGGACGCCGCTGTTTGGGGTCATCTTCGGGTAGGGGTTTGAATACTAATTCTGAGGAAGAGTTCGTGAGTTCTAAAATGGTTTCGGCTAGTTCAATCATGGTGAATTCACCGGGGTTGCCGAGGTTGATGGGGCCGGTTACGGATGAATCGCTAGCCATTAGTCTAATAAAGCCTTCGATGAGATCATCGCAATAGCAAAAGGAGCGTGTTTGTTTGCCATCTCCATAAATGGTGATGGCGTCGCCTTGCAGTGCTTGCATGATGAAGTTGGAGACGACGCGTCCGTCTTGTGGATGCATGCGGGGTCCATACGTGTTGAAAATCCGGACGACTTTGATCTCTAGTTGATGCTGCCGGTGATAATCAAAAAAGAGGGTTTCTGCGCAGCGTTTTCCTTCGTCGTAGCAGGAGCGGATTCCGATGGGATTGACGTTGCCCCAGTAGGATTCTGGTTGTGGGTGAATCGTCGGGTCGCCGTAGACTTCGGATGTAGAGGCTTGGAGTACTTTTGCTTTCACACGATTGGCTAAACCGAGGACGTTGATGGCTCCATGGACGCTGGTTTTTGTGGTTTGAACTGGATCAAATTGGTAGTGCACGGGTGAGGCTGGGCAGGCAAGGTTGTAGATCTCGTCGACTTCAACATAAAAGGGAACGGTGACATCTTGGCGCATGAGCTCAAAGTAAGGGTTGTCCATCAGGTGGGCGATGTTGGCTTTTCGCCCCGTAAAAAAATTGTCCATGCAGAGCACATCATGACCTGCATGGAGTAGCTGCTCACAGAGGAAAGAACCAAGGAAACCGGCCCCACCAGTGACTAAGACACGTTTTTTTATTACTTCTTTCATGCACTTCTCCTAAAGGCGAATAGTAGAACATGAGCTGTAAAGGAATAGAATTTTAAATCGATTAAATTTAGGTATGCTATTTTGCATACGTTAAAAAGGAATTATATGAAAAAAATACCGATTGTTGGGGCAGATCAGTGGCGATTGAAAGCAGATTTAGGGCGAGCGTCGTTGTATGCGATGTATGCGTCGACAACGGGTTGTATTACGACCGATCCGATGGTGATGACGGTACCGGTGGATGATCATTTGGTGCATCGTGGAGATGGGGTATTTGAATCGTTCAAGTGTGTGGAGGGAAGTATGTATAATCTGGATGCTCATTTGAGGCGGCTAGAAGTTTCCTGTTTAGCCATTGGATTATCGCTGCCGGTCGAGTTGCATTTGTTGAAGGAGGTGGTAGTTCAGACGGTTCGAGCGGGGGGGGCAAAAGATGCGTTGGTGCGTTTGTTGGTTTCGCGAGGTCTGGGTACAATGGGAATTGATCCTTCGGCCTGTTCAGGAGAGCAACTTTATGTGGTGGTATATCCATTGAATACAACGGGTGGGGTGGGTGCTTTTTCATCGGGTGTGCGGGTGATCACGAGTCAGATTCCAGTGAAACCTGGTATGTTTGCGCGGGTGAAGAGTTGTAATTATTTACCGAATGTTTTGATGAAAAAAGAGGCGGTAGATGGTGGAGTGGATTTTTCGGTTTCGGTGGATGAAAGCGGATGTTTGGGTGAGGGAGCAACGGAAAACTTTGGGATTGTTTCGGCGGACAATCGGCTTTTGATGCCCCCGCCGGAGCGGGTGTTGGCGGGAACGACGGCGAAGCGGGCCATGGAGCAGGCGCAGCAATTGGTGGATGAAGGTCTATTGAAAGAAGCGGTTTATGAACCCATTCCGATGGATGAGGTTCGGCGGGCGAATGAGATGCATGTTTATGGAACAACCCCTAATATTACCTCGGTGATTGAGCTGGATGGGGTCGCTGTGGGTAATGGGGTTCCGGGGCTTGTGGCAAAACGTCTTTATGAGCAGATGCGAACGGAGATGTTGCCGCAGAGTGAATGGTTAACACGGGTATTTGAGTAGTTGTATGGGTGTTGAAATTGAGCGTACATTTTTAGTGTCTGATGGTGTGTGGCAGTCACAGGCGGATGAGGGTCTTGTGTGTGTGCAGGGTTATTTGGTTGCTACACCGGAGTTGACGGTGCGGGTGCGAATAATGGGGGTTCATGGATTTCTCACCATCAAAGGGGCGACTGAAGGGATTCGTCGATCTGAATATGAATATCCGATTCCGTTGGAGGAGGCCGAAGAGTTATTGCATAGCTGCTCTATCCGTGTTGAGAAGCGACGGTATCGGGTTGAGGTTGAACAGCATGTTTGGGAGGTGGATGTGTTTACCGGAGCGAATGAAGGATTGGTTCTTGCGGAGGTGGAGCTTTCATTTGAAGAGGAATTTTTTGTGCGTCCGAATTGGCTAGGAGATGAAGTTTCAGATGACGCGCGCTACAGCAATGCGCGGCTTGCTCAAGAGGCATTTTCAAGTTGGGCTAAATAGGTTTCTGCATTCTGAAGATGATGTTGTTGTTTGGTTGCATCCATTTTATCAAAGGTGTGGATGAGCATGGAGAGGCGGGGATTTTTTAGAAAGAAAGTTCGTTGCTTGTTCATGAAGCGCCAGAAGAGCCCGTCCCAAGTAGCTTGCCAGTCACCTTTTCCGTAGTTGCTCATTTTCAGGATATAATTACTGGAGCTGATATAGGGTTTGGTGGACATGAGCCCACCATCGGCAAATTGGCTCATGCCGTAAACATTGGGAACCATGACCCAATCATAGGCATCGATAAAGAGTTCCATAAACCAGCGGTAAACTTCATCGGGGTCGATTTCGCAGAGGAGCATGAAGTTGCCGAGAATCATGAGGCGCTCGATGTGGTGGCAGTAGCCGGTTTGGAGGACGGTGCGGATGGCATCATCAACGGGTTCAATGCCGGTGGTGGCGGTGTAGAAAGCGTCGGGCATGGGGCGGCTAAAATTCCAAAAGTTACGGGTACGTTCTTCAGTTCCTTTGGCTTCGTAGATGCCGCGGATAAATTCTCGCCAGCCGATGAGCTGGCGGATGATGCCTTCGGTGGAGTTGATAGGAATGGCGTGCGTCTTGGCATGTTGCAAAAGGGTATCAATAATCTGCTGGGGTTGCAGCAGTCCGGTATTGATGAGCGGTGAGAGGAGGCTGTGATGAAGAATGGATTGATTCTGAACGATGGCGTCTTCATAGGTGCCGAATTCTTCAAAGCGGTGGTGAAGGAATTGCTCTAACCATGCGGCGGCTTGAGTATGTGTGTTTGGATAGAGCGGGTGTGATTCGAGTTGTCCGGGTGCATCCGTAAAATGGGTTTCCACATATTGAACGGCTTCAACGTGTTGGTCGCTGGATACTGGAAACTGGATGGATGGGGGGGTGCGGTCTTTGGGATATTTTTTACGGTTTTCGGTGTCGAAGGTCCACTTGCCGCCAGCGGGTTGGGTTTCGTTTTCGAGGAGGATGTTGCGGGTGAGGCGTTGCTCTTTGTAGAAGACGGATTGATGGAATTTTTTTTTGGAGGGTTTGAAGAAGGTTCTATTTTGTTCGGGGGTGTTGAGAAAGAGGGGCGAGTCGATCAGACTGAGTTCAATGTGATGTGTTATGCAACTCGACCGGATGCGTTGGCTTAGATAGGTATCGGTTGGATCGATGATTCGGATCTGTTGAACGCTTTTTTTTGAGAGTTCAGCGATAAGAACCCGGATATCGTGCTGAGGCTGATGCGCTTCGATGTAGTGTACGGTTGCTCCGTTGATTTCGAGTTCGTTCTGATAGGCTTTCATGGAGGCACGATGAAAGGCAATTTTTTGTTTATGAAAAGCATATTGGGTAAAAAACAGATGTTCTTCAATGAGATAGATGGGCGCATCCGTTAATGGGAACGGTGCGGGTTTGAAAAGTTGATGGGGGAAAACAAGTTGTACGAGAGTGGTCTCCATGTCGCTTTTTCGTTTGGCTGATCGGGATGCTTACAGCGATACGTTGAAGAGGTTGCCAACGAGCGCGGTTAAGAGCATCGCAAGAACCCCCCAAAAACAGACGCGGGCGGCTCCTCGGAGTGGGGAAGCTCCGCCAATGAAGGATGCGGTTGCGCCGAGAATCGCGAGAAGGATAATCACGAGCGCAGGAACGCCATAGAGTAAAAGCTCGTTAGGGAATATAGCTACGCTAAGTACGGGAATAATGCCACCTACAACAAATGCAAGTGCCGACCAAAATGCTGCTTGGATGGGGTTTGCACTGAGTTCGTCGGTGATGCCAATTTCATCTCGGGCGTGTGCTTCTAGTGCGTTGTGTGCGGTCATTTGTTTGGCCACTTCTAGTGCGAGTGCCTCGTCGAGTCCGCGTTTTTTATAGATAGCAGCCAGCTCATGCATCTCTTCTTCGGGATATTTTTCGAGGGCTTCCGCTTCCATGGCAAGATCGGCACGTTCGGTGTCTTCTTGTGATCTAAACGGTACAGACTCACCGGCTGCCATGGCGCAAGCGCCTGCTACAAGCCCGGCAGTTCCGGCGAGCATGATGCCGCCAGTGGAGGTGCCAGCCGCAGAAACGCCAACGATAATACTGGCTACAGAGACGATGCCGTCGTTTGCTCCGAGGACGGCGGCGCGGAGTCCTCCGGAACGATGGATGCGGTGATTTTCTTCGTGATGGTTTTCGTGATGTTCGCCCATGTTATGATCCGATCAGTTTTAAGAATTCATTTCGAGTGGATGCATCTCTTCTGAAGCTGCCGAGCATGGCGGAGGTGACCATGTTGGAGTTTTGTTTTTCCACGCCTCGCATCATCATACAGAGATGTTGGGCTTCGATCACGACGCCTACGCCGTCGGCCTCTAATCGAGTTGAAATGGTTTTGGCCACTTGATGGGTAAGGCGTTCTTGGATTTGAAGACGCCGAGAGAAGAGATCAACGATACGAGCTAGTTTACTGACACCTAATACTTTTCCATTGGGAATGTATCCAATATGGCATTTGCCAAAGAAAGGAAGCATGTGATGTTCGCAGAGACTGTAGAGTTCAATGTCTTTAACGATAATCATGTGATTATCTTCGACGGTGAAGACGGCATCGTTGATGACTTCTTCTAGATTTTGGCGATAGCCATCGGTTAGAAATTTCATGGCTTCTGCGGCTCGATCGGCTGTTTTAAGTAGGCCTTCTCGTTGGGGATCTTCGCCGATGTGTTTGATGATATTTAAATATTCTTTGTTCATTAAGGTCTCCGATGAGCTTTTATATGGAGGAGATAAGACCATTTGTAAAGGTCAGCTTAGGTGACTTTCTTTTGAGTGCGTAGCTGTATTAAAACACGAACACCTTCAATAATCATCCATGATTGGAGGAGCATTATCAGTATTCCGATAGAAAAAAGGAGTCTGTTTTGATCTTCCCAAAAGGTGATTAGGTTGATTTTCATGGCCCATGCGGTCATGACGAACATGAAAATCATGGGGAGGGTTGTGATCCAAATGGGCCGGGATTTGCGGGCAAGCCATACGGTGATAACGAGCAGGGCGAGTCCGCCGAGTAGTTGGTTAACTGCACCAAATAGAGGCCACAGGAGTAGGGCGCCTTTTCCTCCTTCACCCGAGAAGGCAAGTAGGAGGGCGCTAATTACGGCGATGGCGGTGGCAGGGTGTTTTTTGGCGAGTGCGGGTGCTCCCAAATGAGTGGTGATCTCGGCAACGACATAACGTTGTAATCGGGTGGCGGTATCGAGTGTGGTTGCGGCGAATGCGGCAACGAAAAGCCCCATGAGTGCTGAAGCATATGCGACGGGAATACCGACGGATGCAATCAGATTGCTTGCACCGGTGACAAAGGCAGCGATTTTAGCGCCCAATCCTTGAGCACTTTGCCATGAGGCATATTGCGCTTGGAAGGCGGCGGTGCCTTTGAGCTGTCCAGTTTCGCTGTCGAGTCCGAGTCCGAGTCCGGCTCCGCAGGCAATTAATACGAGTATGGCGAGAAAGCCTTCGAGAAGCATGCCTCCGTAGGCAATGGATTGAGCATCTTTTTCATTCGCACATTGTTTTGAGCTGGTGCCGGATGCGACTAAACAGTGAAAGCCTGATATGGCTCCGCAGGCAAGGGTGATAAAGAGAAGAGGAAAGAGTGGGGGGGCTCCGGGTGGATCAGGTTGATAAACGGGGGCGACCATATCGGGTCGTGCGATGAAGATGCCGATGAGTAGGAGGGTCATGGCAATGATGAGCTGGAAGGCATTAATGTAGTCGCGGGGTTGGAGCAGAAGGGTGACGGGAAGGGTTGATGCAATATACGCATAGATCAGTAATAAAATCACCCAACTGCCTACGGGGCTCATGCCCCATACGATGGGTAGTTCAATCGGAAAGATCGACCCGATCGCGATGGTGATATACATGAGAATGGCGGCCATGATACCGGAGGTTAGATGGGATTTACCTTTTTTGTAGACCCGATGACCAAGCCAAATCGCGAGCGGAAGCTGCAACCAAACGGGGGCAACAGATGCGGGAAAAATATGAAAAACTGAGGCGATGACGACCCCGAAAATGGCAATGACGATCCAGAGGGCGAAAAAAATGATGAGAGTGAAAAGTAGCCGAACACGGGGATTAATCAAATCTCCGGCAATATCGCCGATGGTTCTGCCTTGATGACGGAGACTGATCATCATGGAACCAAAATCATGGACGGCACCCATGAAGATGGATCCAATAAGAATCCACAATAGAGCGGGTAGCCATCCCCAGATGATGGCGATGGCAGGCCCCACAATCGGTCCGGTGCCGGCAATGGAGGTGAAGTGGTGTCCAAAGAGAACGAATCGAGGGGTGGATACATAATCGATGCCATCTTGTTCGGTTTCGCTGGGACAGGCTTTAGTTGGGTTGATTTGAAATAGCTTGCGGGCCAAAAAGCGTCCATAGCTATGGTAGGCTATTAGATAGAGTAGACCGGAAAGGATGGCTAAAACTAATGAACTCATCATCTACAAGTACCTCAGTTTTTCGATTGGATAAATATATTTTCGGTTCAAAAAAGGATTCTTTTTCGATTCCAGTTGCGTGGTAGTAGACTCTGCTTGTAGATTGTGTTGAGATTTATGAAAAAGACAATTCTTCACGAAAAACATCTCGCGCTCGACGCTCGTATGGGTGAGTTTGGCGGTTGGGATATGCCGATACAATATGCGGGTATTCTCGCAGAACATCAACAGACCCGGACGGCCGCTTCTTTGTTTGATATCTGCCATATGGGTGAATTTGAAATTTCAGGGCCCACGGCGGAGGCAGACTTGGATCGGTTGCTCACCTGCTCGATTGCTACGTTGGATGTGGGTCAGGTTCGATATGGATATTTGCTCAATAAAGCGGGTGGTGTTTTAGATGATTTAACAGTTTATCGTATAGCAAATGATCGGTTTTGGTTGGTGGTGAATGCGGGTACAGCGACGACGGATGCCGCTTGGATTAGGGAGCATCTTCAGCAGACAACGGGGTTTAACGATGTTTCTGACCAATTTGCTAAATTAGATTTGCAAGGTCCTGCCGCGAGGAGCGTACTTCAAGTGGTGTGTGAAGATTCTTTTGCAGATCTTCGATATTTTCGGTTTCAATCGCTGAAGGATGGTTGGGTGAGTCGGACAGGTTACACGGGTGAACTAGGCTATGAGGTGTATGTGCCGATTGATGAAGCTGCTGCCTTGTGGGATGCATTTTTGGCGCATCCGAAATGTGCGCCTGCGGGTCTGGGTGCGCGCGATACGTTGCGGTTGGAGATGGGATATCCATTGTATGGGCATGAATTAGATGCGATGCATTCTCCGGTTGAGACGGGTGATGGGTTGTTTATTGATTGGAATAAAGCATTCATGGGTAAAGCGCGGTGCGAAGTGGATCGAGTGGAGAGGTCGCAACGGGTCGTTGGATTGCAACTTGCTTCCAAACGGGCTGCTAGAGAACAAGATCGTGTGTATTATAAAGATCAGCTTGTCGGGTATGTAACCAGTGGATCTCTGGCACCTAGCTTGGATGTGGCGGTGGCACTGGCACGCGTGCATGGTTCTTGTTGCGAGGTTGGGCAGATGCTTCAGGTGGAAATTCGTGGACGTTTTCAAGAGGCGCAGGTGGTATCACTTCCGTTTTATCAATCGGGTAGTGCTCGCGTGAAATGAAGAGGAATTAACAAGGATAAGAGGAGTAGGTTACTATGAGCAAAACCCCGTTTTGTGCAACGAGTGAGCAAGATCAAGCGATTATGTTTGAGGCATTGGGCATTGAGTCTTTTGATGATTTATTTGCGGCGATTCCAGATCATCTTCGGGCGGATTCGCTGAACATTCCTGATGGGATGTCTGAAATGGAGATGATGCAGCATATCCGTAGAGTGGCATCAAAAAATGCATCGCACTTGGTTAATTTTTGTGGAGCGGGTTTTTATGATCACTATATTCCGGCGGCGGTTAATGCGTTGGCAAGTCGGGGTGAATTTTATACGGCTTATACACCTTATCAGCCGGAGGCGTCGCAAGGAACTCTTCAAGCGGCGTTTGAATATCAGACTGCGATCTGTCGTTTAACGGGTATGGAAGTGGCAAATGCGTCTCTTTTTGATGGAGGTTCGGCTTTGATTGAAGGGGCGATGATGGCGCTGCGTCATACGCGGCGGAATCGGGTTTTGGTGGACGAGGGCGTTAATCCCATTTACCGAGAGATGCTACGGACTTATACGCATAATCTTTCGGTGGAATATGCAGAAGTGCCGTTGGGCAAGAATGGGATTGCTGACCGCGAGGCATTTAAAGCTGCGATGGATGATCAAACGGGTGCGGTCTTGTTTCAAAATCCTAACTTTTTCGGATGTTTAGATAATCTTAAGGATTTAATTGATGAGGTGCATGAGACAGGAGCTTTGGCTGTGGTATCGGTCTATCCGATTGCGCTTTCACACATTGAAACACCGGGTGCGATGGGGGCGGATATTGTCACGGGCGAGGGTCAGAGTCTTGGATTGCCGCTTAATTTTGGGGGTCCGTATCTCGGATTTTTTGCGGCACGGAAAAAATTGGTTCGGAAGATGCCGGGTCGGATTGTGGGTGAGACTGAGGATGGAAAAAGCCGACGTGGATATGTTTTAACGCTTCAGGCGAGAGAGCAGCATATCCGTCGTGAGAAAGCGACTTCGAACGTTTGCAGTAATGTGCAGGTGTGTGCATTGCGAGCGATTATCTATCTCTCACTGGTGGGACGTGAGGGGTTTTTAGAAGTGGGTCGAGATTGTATGGATCGTGCGAGTTATGCGTGGCACCGCTTGATGGAGATTGATGGAGTGGAACCTGCTTTTAACCGCCGTTTCTTTAATGAGTTTGCGATTCGACTCCCTCGGTCTGCCAAGACGGTGGTGAGTGAGTTGATAGAGCAGGGGGTTGCTGGCGGTTTTCCGGTGGGTCGATATTATGAAGAGATGGATGACCTCTTGCTGTTGGCTTTCACAGAGAAGCGAACGAAAGAAGAGATTGATTTGTTTGCAACGAAGTTAGAGAGCACGATCAATCGAGTGGAGGAAATGGTATGAAGTTGATTTATGAAAAATCTTCTCCGGGTCGTCCAGGTGTGCAGATGACATCGATTAAAATCTCGGATTCTGAGGAGATTCCATCGCGGTATTTGCGGGCTGCACCGCCAGAGCTTCCGGAGGTATCCGAAGCGGAAGTGGTTCGTCACTTTACGGCGCTGTCTCGTTTGAATTATTCGATTGATACGCATTTTTATCCGTTGGGATCATGCACGATGAAGTATAATCCGAAAGCGTGCGAAGCAGCGGCGAATCTCCCTGAACTAATGGAAGTGCATCCGCTTTGGCCTCAGCTTTGGGGTGGAGGAATGCTGACGCAGGGATCGTTGGCGATTTTATATCGAACCGAACGGATGCTCTCTGAAATTACGGGGCTTGATGAATTCACTTTGCAGCCTATGGCAGGTGCACATGGTGAGTTGACTGGAGTGATGTTGATGGCGGCGTATCATGCCGATCAGGGCAATGATCAGAAAGATCATATCATTGTGCCTGATTCAGCGCATGGAACTAATCCGGCGAGTGCGATGTTAGCGGGCTATGATGTGGTAACGATTCCATCTGATGCAAAGGGCATGATGGATTTTGATCTCTTCATGAAAGCGTTAAATGAGAAGACGGCGGGCGTGATGCTTACGTGTCCGAATACATTGGGTGTTTTTAATACGCGGATCCGAGAAATTTGTGATGCGGTCCATGCGGTCGATGGTTTGATGTATTATGATGGTGCAAACTTTAATGCGATAATGGGTCGCTATAAACCGGGCGAGATCGGTTTTGATATTTGCCATCTTAATTTACATAAATCATTTGCTACGCCTCATGGTGGGGGTGGTCCGGGAGCTGGTCCGGTGGGAGTGGTTGAAAAGCTAAGGCCGTATTTGCCAATCTCGCGAGTGAAACGGCGGGCAGAGGGCACCTATGTGTTGCATTATGATGAACCGAAGAGTATCGGCTATATTGCTCCTTTCTATGGTAACTTTGGTATTTTAGTCCGTGCTTATGCGTACATGGTTTCGTTGGGTAAGGAGGGGTTATTGGGTACCAGTAATCGAGCGGTTTTGAATGCAAATTATTTAAGAGAGCGCCTTCGTCCACTGTTCGGCGTGGAAAAAGCTGAGCGGTGTATGCATGAATTTGTATTTTCAGGTGAGTTTTTGAAGAAACATGGTATTCATGTTTTGGATGTGGCGAAAGGGTTGATCGATCGGGGTTTTCATCCGCCAACTATTTATTTCCCGTTGAATGTGCCTGAGGCGGTCATGATTGAACCGACGGAGACGGAAGATCTGGATACATTAGATCGCTTTGTAGAGGTGATGAAAGAGCTGTTTGAACTGGCTGAATCTAATCCAGATGCGCTTCATGAAGCGCCTATTACAACTCCGGTTGGGCGCTTGGATGAGGTGAAGGCAGCGAAGGACATGCGATTGAGCTGTGAATGAGGATTAATTTGAAGTGTAATTTTGAACGGACTGAAACGTATAGTTACTAACTTGACGATAAAATTGATACTTAAACAGGAGTTATAAATGAAAAAATTATTGGGAATGGCACTATTGGTATTATTTGTTGCAAGCAGCGCTTCATTAGCTTGTGGCTGTGGTTGCAAGGCAGAGAAATCAGAAAAAGCGAAAAAAGAAGCCTCAAGTGAAAAAGGTTCTTCATCTTGTGGGGGATGCTCTGCTAAAAAATCTGCTTAATAACCGGTTGAGCGAATAAAAAGAAAGCCCTCTTTTATGTAGAGGGTTTTTTTGTATCTTTTCGGAATGAGTTTGCGAGTCGGGCGTTGAAATCGTATCGTGCGGTCTTACGTTAAAAATGAGGAAACGATCGTGGCGGCGAAAATCATTGATGGAAAAGCCATTGCCGAAGCAGTTCGGAGTGAATTAAAAGAGAGAGTAGCAGCGTTATCAGCAAAGGGAACAACCCCAGGATTGGGTGTTATCCTTGTGGGGGACAACCCAGCTTCTCGGTCGTATGTGACGGCAAAAGAACGCGCTTGTGAAAGCATCGGAATCTATTCGGACGACAATCGATTACCAGCGGATACGTCAGAAACCGATCTTTTAAATAAGATTAATCAGATGAACCAAGATTCTCGTATTCATGGAATTCTTGTCCAGTTACCGCTTCCGAAGCATATTGATGAATCAACGGTTTTGTTGGCCATTGATCCTGCAAAGGACGTAGATGGATTTCATCCGATGAATGTGGGTAAAATGATGATTGGAGAAGAGACCTTCTTTCCATGTACGCCGCACGGGGTGGTTCAGATGTTAATGCGAAGTGGCATTGAGACTGCGGGCAAGCATGTGGTTGTGGTAGGGCGAAGTAATATTGTGGGCAAACCAGTTGCGAATATGTTGTTGCAAAAAAAAGAGGGTGCAAATGCTACCGTTACGTTATGCCATACTGGAACCACTGATCTTGGCTCTTTTTCGCGGCAGGCTGATATCTTAATTGCGGCTTCTGGTTGGCCGAATACGGTGACAACCGACATGGTTAAGCCGGGTGCGGTTGTGATTGATGTGGGCGTGAATCGCGTGGAGGATGCTTCTAAGAAAAATGGATATCGATTGGTGGGAGATGTCGATTTTGATGGGGTATCTACGGTAGCTTCGCATATTACACCGGTGCCGGGTGGCGTAGGTCCGATGACGATTACAATGCTTTTGTATAACACAGTTTTATCTGCAGAAATAGAATTTGAAAAAGGAGACAGGTAATGAAAAAAAAGCATCTTCAATGGATATGTATCGTGGGATTTGTATGGCTGAACACGCAGGCGGTTCGGGCAGATGGGCGTGTTTTATTAATGGTTCCCCATGAGGAAGAGATGATTAAAGTGGGATTGGATCTAGCTGAACGACATCCTAGTTTGTTGATTAGTTATCGGTTGGGCGCACAAAACACCGCGGCTTTAAAGGGGTGGACGGGTACTGAGTGGGTGTATGTTTCCGTGGAAAATTTTCAGTCTGGCAATTTTTTCCGTGAAGGTCCGGATGAAGCTATTATTATTCAATCCTATCAGCCTTTTCCAGAGGGACTGATTCCGAGTGAATCTTGGTGTGATGGAGTGTATAAAATACATTCCAATGAGCTGCGTCCGGTGATTCATTTGGTGGGGCAGGCGTTGCACTTTAAGTATGATGATTGGAAGTGGTTTGAAAAACGATACGATACACCCATCTCGCAGCTGAACCCAACAGAGTCGGGGATTCATTGGTATAATCGTCGCTTGGGAGATGTCTTTAAAGGCAAGCGTGTTAGTGGTCATGAAGATCATCTTCTTTGGGAAATTGTTCGAGCATCAAAAATAATGGTTGAGGTTCCCATGGGGTCTGAGGAAGAGGTGCAGACGATTCTTATTTCAGATGAGGAAGGCAAGTTAGATGCTCCTTTAGTCATTGAAGAGGAGTTGCCTGAGGAGGAGGTAAATCCATTAGAATTGGATCTGCCGTTGGCTGAAATTGTCTCTTCTGAATCAGAGGCGTAAGCGTTCGAGTTGTTGGATTACTTCCTGTTTTTCTCGGGTCTGTTCCGGTAATTCAGCTAGCGCTATTTCAAGCTCTTGCTCTGCTTCGGTGTGTCGTTCTAGTTTTTCTAAAATATTCGAGCGATAGATAAGTGATCGGATGCGTCTTTGACGGTGGTGCATGGCATGTTGAAATTGACTAAGAGCTTGTTCCCATTCTCGGCAGTCATAGAGGACTTTTCCACAATCAAATCGTAATTGTAGATCATTTGGTGAGCGCTCGACTTGACGTTTAATTTGTTCAATCCGTAGTTGATCGTGTTCGCTACGCAATGAATCGATCAGATCGGTATCATGTCGGTCTTGAGCGGCAGCGAGTTTAAAGTTGATTTGGTGTTCGCGGGCGAGATAGAGCCGTTTCTCCAGTCTGAGTTGTGGGGTCTGTTGCTCGCTGAGGTAGTGGGTGAGTTCGGCAATAGCTTGGTCGAATTGACGGGTACGAAGTTGGCTATCGAGATATTGCATTCGAAGATCTACATTGTGGGGATCTTCTTCGAGCTTTTTTTTGAGGGTGTTTTTTGGATCTTCAGTTTGTTGGCTTTTTTCTCGGGCTATTTGAAGGGCCGTAGACAGTTCTTGGTTTTCGGGTTGAAGACGTGTGAGAGCTTCGAGTGTTTCGATTTCAATGGAGATGTATTGATTTTTTTGGGCAAGGTCGAGCAATTGATACATGAGAGTGGTTTCGTGGGGCTGGGCTTGACTCAACGCCTGAAGGGCTTGAAGTGCGAATTTAATTTTACCTGATTTTTTAGCGGATTGGATCAGAATTTGAGTGGTGTGCATACAGGTGGGGTTCATGAGCCAAATTTGTTCGCAGCGTTTGTAGCGTTTAGCCACTTGTTTGGGAGGAATAAGGTGATAGCTAAGAACCAGTATAAATTTTTGAAGGTTTTGTGTGAGGGTTAGATTGGCTTGTTGGAGGGCGAGTTCGGTGGCGGCACGGTAGTGAGATTTACGGGCGGTTGAATCGCCGGGAGCTTCTTGACGGGCGCTCTGGAATAGCCTGATGGCATCTCTATAATCGCCTTTTAGATGAGCTTCGTTGCCTTCGTGGAGTAGTTCGTTGAGTTTATTTTTATTCATGCGTTTTTAGAGAAGTGGGGTTAGTAGCGAACAGAAATTTTCTGCAAGACGATTAAAATTAGAACGTTGTTTCCATATCTCGTAATCAAGTTCGGTACTGGCGGCGATATCTTCCTCGATAATGTGCTTAATTTTTCCAGCGGTTTTTTTGTTTTCGATGAGGATGGTGCTTTCATAGTTGAGTTCAAGGCTTCGAATATCGAGGTTGGCAGTACCGATGAGCGCAATTTTTCGGTCGATAACCATTGATTTTGCATGAATAAAGGGGGGCTTGCGGAGATAGACACGGACTCCAGCCGAGAGCAGGGTTTCGTAGAGGGCTTTGGAAGCGAGTCCCGCATATTTGTGATTATTTTTTTCGGGTAGGATGAGTTTCACGTCAACACCACGGCGGGCTGCAGAGCGCAACGCGGTTAGGATTTCGGGGGTGGGAACAAAGTAGGGGGTCGTGATGAGTATTTGTTTGCGAGCAATAACAATGCAGTTGAAGAATATTTCGGAAAGCATGCCGGGGCGACTGGAGGGACCGCTGTCGATGAGCCGGGCAGGTGTTTCTCCGATGGGTTCGTTGATAGGAAAGTGCGTTTCGGTGAGTAGGTCTATGATCGGTTCGTTGCTCATGAAGTGCCAGTCGCTGAGAAAGGAGAATTGGAGTTCGTTTACGATGGGACCTTCGGCGCGAAAGTGGTAGTCGCGAATGGCGGTTCTTCCGTTGCAGGATCGATTGTCATTGCCGATATTAACACCACCAAAGAAGGCGGTTGTGCCATCGATGATGAGGTTTTTCCGATGATTGCGTAGGTTGATTTGAAATCGACGACGGAGGAGGTTGGCTTGTTTCCAGGCGGCAATTTGTAGATTTGGAATTTTTTTGTAGCGGTGAAAAAGTCCTGTCCAGTGGGCTTTGGTGGAACCGAAGGCATCGTAGAGAAGGCGAACTTGTACGCCGGCTTTCGCACGCTCCTCGAGGGCTTGTATGAATTGCTTGCCGATGGTGTCGTTGTTGATGATGAAACTTTGGAGGTGAATATGTTTTGTGGCATGGCGAATGCTGTGAAGCATTTGGGGGTAGGCTTGGTCTCCACTGATGAGCGGTATAAATCGATTGCCGTCGAGCAACGGATGTTCGGGGTTGAGGTTGTCGACGACGGTGTTGATTCGGGCGATACGAGGGCTTTGATCGGTGATTTGCTGGCTTGGTTGTTCAAGGTTCCAGGCGAGGTGGGGGGCAGATTCGGTATGTAATTTTTTGCGCTGTTGTTCGATGATTTTTTCGGCTTCTCGGCGAGCGATATTTTTTCTGGATACGCGGTCGATGGAGAGGGTTATGTAGAGTAGGGGACCGAGAATTGGAAATGTCCATGCAAGAAAGATCCAGAGCAGAGTGGCGCTGGCGGCGCGTCGTCTGTGTAGTGCGTGGAGGGTGATGGTGATAAATATAACCAGATGTGCTGTGGTGGGGATGAGTACCCAGTAGTTGAATTCGACTGGTTCTGGATGTGGCATGATTAGAGAGTAGTTAATTCGATTATTTTTTCAGTAAAAAAGAGATGAGAGTTGTCATTTTTATATGGAAAGGTAGGGTCCATATATGCGCTTTATTCTCTATAATATGTGTTATGGGACGCATCGAAATCAGCGGCGTTTTCCTTTATTGGGCTTGTTGGGTCGTACCCATGATCATCTTGATGAGATTATCAATTTTTTACGGGATGAGAAACCGGATGTTATCGGGCTTGTGGAGGTGGATGCGGGTTCTTATCGTTCGGGGCGCGTGAGTCAGGTGGAGAAAATTTCTTCGGAGTTGGGTCATTATCATACCTATTGTTCGAAGTATGGAGTTCGTTCAAAGTGGCAACATGTACCCGTCTATAATCAGCAGGGAAATGCGTTTTTGGCTAAGAACACGATTCAGGAAGCGCGCTATCACTACTTCGAGAAGGGGATGAAAAAGCTGGTGATTGAGTTGGAGCTGGAGGAGGTTACGTTCTTTCTGGTGCATTTGGCGCTGACATATAGAAAGCGTTCAGAGCAGATTATTCATTTGTATGAAATGATTCGAAAGACAGATAGACCGTATATTGTGGCGGGAGATTTTAATGCGTTCATGGGGGAGCAGGAAATTCACTTGCTGATGGCGGCCAGTCAGTTAGAAAATGCGAATGTGTTGAATTTGCCGTCCTATCCAAGCCGCCAGCCAAAACGACATCTAGATTTCATTTTGCACAGTCCGGAGATTCGGGTGACTAATTTTCGTATGCCGGATTGTCGACTCTCTGATCATCTTCCGCTGATATTAGATTTTGAGGTGGTTGGGGATAGCACTGATTAAAGTGCATCGATGGATCTGAGGTAGTCGACATCTTGTTTGGAGAGCATGCCAAAAGGAAAATCTTTTGTAATGCCGCGTTTTTCATCTTTGAGAAAGACCTTGCTGCCTACTTTTTTAACAAAGATGGCTCGTGCTGATCGGGTTTGACCTTTGACGTTAAACGTCCAGTCGCGATATGCGATGGTGATTTTAGGCATTTCGTCTTCCATGTTTTGGTTTTCAACGATGACTTGCTCGTTTTTCACAAAGGTGGTTTTGAGTCCATCAACGAGAACGCTTTCAAGCGGCCCGTCTTTGCCAATGCGGAGGTTGAAATAACCATCTGCGCCATCATCAAGTAATACGGCGCTTTCCTCATAATCAACGGGTTCATATTCGACGGTATAGAAGCCGAGATAGGTGGGCGTATTGTTAAAAAGAAGCACACGGTAGTTACCGGTTTTTAAATACCCAACAAAGGCGTGGTAGTAGGTATCTTCGTGTTTGATAGTTCCAATTTCATCAAACTTAAAATCCTCTGGGTAATGATCTTTACCTGCTTGGGTTAAGGCTGTTTCGATAACGTCGTCATTCTTGGGTGGATTCTTTTTTTCGGCGTGAGCAATGCCACTCGTTATAGAAAGTAGTAAGCAGATAGTTAGTAATCTCATCTCGTTCTCCATTTTGACAAGATATAGCGATTCAATTGGGGGATGAAAAGATTCTTTTATCCTATCTGTTAAATGAGACTTGCGGAACGAGTCGTTTTTTTCGTTGAGCTGACTGATTTTTATTTTGTTGTGGAGTTCATCTCAATCTATGATACGCCTTTTCATGAATTGAGGGAGAAGGTATGTATAGCGCATCTGATTTAAAAAAGGGGCTGAAGATTGAAATTGATGGAGATCCCTGTGTGATCACTCAGTTTGAGTTTTCTAAGCCAGGTAAAGGGCAGGCACTTTATCGGTGTAAAATTAAAAACCTCATTTCAGGAAATACGTTTGATAAGACCTATCGCTCGGTTGAAAAGGTGGATAAGTGCGCGTTAATTTCTCGGGATTACACCTTCTCTTATCTTGATGGTGATACGTATGTTTTTTCTGACAATGAGACCTATGAGGAGGCGTTGTTAAGTTCAGAGCTTCTTGGAGATCGACGCTATTTTATTGTCGATGATATGTCGGTTGAAATTTTGTTTCACAATGACCGAGCTTTAGATGTGACTCTACCTAATTTTATTGAGTTAACGATTGCGGAGACCGAACCAGGTGCGCGTGGGGACACGGCGACAAATGTGATGAAACCGGCTAAAATAGAAAATGTATATGAATTGAATGTTCCTATTTTTATTAATGAAGGTGATTTGATTCGAATCGATACGCGTACGGGAGAGTATGCGGACCGTGTGGCGAAAGGGTAGTGGAAGTGCGATCTGCACTCGAAGCTCGCGATCAGCTTTTAAAAGGTATTCGATCTTGGTTTTCGGATGCAGCATTTGTTGAAGTAGAAACGCCATTGGTGCTCTCGACCCCCTGTATGGAAGAGCATATTGATGCAATGAGTTGTGGAGATCGGTTTCTGCGTACATCACCTGAGCTCTATCATAAACGCATATTAGCGGGGGGAATGAAGAAGATCTATGAGGTCGGTCGTTGTTTTCGAGCGGATGAAGTAGGACGACTTCATCATCCTGAATATACGATGCTCGAGTGGTACCGGTTGGATGCAACATACGAAGATGTGATGAGAGATGCACAATCATTGATCACGAAGTTGGCACAGCATTTTTCGACCCCACCACCCACCTTTCATACGTTTCGAGTGAAGGATCTATTTATGGAACTAACAGGTTGGAATCCCTTAGCATCGTTTGATGCCGATCGATTTGATGAGGTATTGTGCGAACAAGTGGAACCTTATTTCACTGCATTGGGAGGAGCTTCTTTTCTGATGGATTATCCGAAAGAAGCGGCGGCTCTTGCTCGTTGTGTTGGCACGAAAGAGATCCATGCAGAACGGTGGGAGCTCTATGTGAATGGAGTAGAGCTGGCAAATGCCTATTCTGAATTGACGGATCCTGAGGAACAACGAAATCGATTTGAACAATGGGCAGGGAAACGGGCAAGCCGGAATCAAGTGATCTATCCCATTGATGAGGCTTTTTTGGAGGCTTTATCTCATATTTCAGCGGCGGGTGGTGCTGCGCTCGGTGTCGATCGGCTCTTATTGTGGTTGTTAGATAAAGATACATTGGATGATGTTCTTCCTTTTCGTGAGGTGTGGAAATGATCGAACGATTTGTAACAGAGGAAAAGGAGTCTTTGCATGTGGCGGTCGCGTGCGGCGGAACAGGGGGGCATACGTATCCTGGTTTAGCCGTTGCGCATGCTTTGCAGGAACGAGGGCATCGCGTTACGCTGTGGATGTCTGGTAAAGATGTGGAGTGTCAGACGGTTGAGGGTTGGCAGGGGGATATCGTGACTATTCCGGCTGAAGGGTTTCAGTTTGGGCTTTCATGGAAAAGCATCCGTACCCTCTTTCGTCTCTTTCGTGCATTTTTCTTTGCACTTCCGATGTTGAAAAAAGATCGGCCGGATGTGGTATTGGCTATGGGAAGTTATAGTTCATTTGCTCCGGTTGCAGGCGCCATTTTTCTGCATATTCCTTATGTTCTACACGAGGCTAATGTTGTGCCGGGTCGATTGGTTTCGATGATGTCTTCACGCGCGTCAGCGATTGCTATTAGTTTTGAGGCGAGTCGGTACTATATGAAGCATCCGTGGTTAACCGAAACCGGAATGCCATTACGAATTGATTTGCAAGGACAGATGGATCATCAAGCGGAATCGGAAGGCGGTCCGTTTTCAATTTTAGTTACGGGCGGAAGCAGGGGAGCTCAGCGTTTAAATGAAGTTATTCCGTTGGCATTGCGCCAAGTGAAAGCATCTGGAGCCCTCCTGCGGGTTGTGCATATTGCCGGGTTGAATCCACTAGAACCTATTCAGCAACACTATGCAGAAGGGGGGATGAATGCTGAAGTGCTCTCATACGTCCATGATATGGAAAAACAGTATCAAACCGCAGATATGGTTATTTGTCGTGCGGGAGCTTCGACCTGTGCAGAGGTGTGTGCATTTGGAAAACCTTCTCTTTTAATTCCCTATCCGTATGCGGTTCGAGATCATCAGATGCTGAATGCCCGAGCATTGGAAAAGGCAGGTGCGGCGGATGTTATTGCCCAAAATGAGCTGACGGTGGAGTGGTTGGCGAGTTATGTGATGGAAGTGATGGAGGATCGATCGCGTAGGACTAATCAAGCGCGGGCCGCCCGTGCATGTGCAAATGTGCACGCGGCAATAGATGTAGCCACGTTAATTGAGCAGGTTCATTATGCCAAAAAATGAACCCGATTGGCGTGATCAGCTCCAACCCGACCGACACATTCATCTGATTGGGATTGGGGGTATGGGCATGGCGGGGTTGGCGATCTTGCTTCACGAGCGGGGCTTGCAGATTAGTGGATGTGATACCGTGGCAAATCGCCAGACAGCGTATTTGAAAGCACGCGGTATTCCGGTCGAATTCGATCATGACGTTGCACATCTTGAAGGGTGTGATTTGTTGATTCGCAGTTCGGCGGTATCACTCGATACAGATGAAGTTCAGGAAGCTATACGCCAGTGTATTCCGGTGGTTCAGCGAGGCTATGTGTTAGCGGAGTTGGTTCGGGATCGAATCTGCATCGGGGTGGCAGGTAGTCATGGTAAAACCAGCACAGCCGCCATCTTATCGCAACTGTTGCAATCGGGTTTTGCGATTGGTGGTGAGATAGGGGGGGGAGCTGGATTGGCACGTGATGGAAGATGGATGGTCACGGAATTAGATGAGTCGGATGGCACGCTCACGCAATTTGAGCCTGATTATACCATTTTAACGAATGTGGATGATGATCATTTAGATCATCATGGAAGTCGTGCCCAGTTGAATCACTGCTTTGAACAATTGATTTTTCAAACTAAGAAGACGGTATTCTATGATGCAACGGATTCAAGATCGGTTGCGCTCTGTGCTGCGTATGAAAAATGTCAGCCAATTAAGCAGGATGCAGATGCGAAGCTGATCCCTTTTCCGGGAGCCTATAATCAGCAAAATGCGGCGGCTGCCTTGATGGTTGCGGATCAGTTTGTATCCCGAGAAATGAGCCAAACTCGATTGAGAGCGGTTCAACCTGTCCGTCGCCGTTTTGAGTCTCTTTATCGAAATAAGGGGATTCAAATTATTACCGATTATGCCCATCACCCAACCGAAATCAACGCACTGATTGAGGCAGCACGAGAGTGCGAGTATAAACGTGTATTGGCGATCTTTCAGCCTCATCGCTACTCTCGAACGTATGCGCTTAAGGCTGAATTTGCCACCGTTCTTGAAAAGTTGGATCGAGTGATATTGGTGCCGGTCTATCCCGCTTCCGAACCGTGGATAGAGGGGGGTGATAGTAGCGATATCCTCGCCATTTGTCATAAACAGGGGTGGGATCATATTCAAGAGGTGGAGCAACTTGATTGCGCTTGGACGGAGATGGAAAATTCATTGAGATCAGGCGATTTATTGCTACTCATTGGAGCAGGTAATATTGATTACTTACGAAGTAAGATTAAATAGTTTGAACAGAATCTTTTTTAAGGGGTCTTTTGCTATACAGAGACTCAAGTTTATACGAGCGTGAAAATGTTTTTAGCATTGCAATTATAGTTGCAATAAGGAGATGAGTTGACTATTTCTATGTGTAGTATTTGATCATTAAATCGTAGGAGAAAAAGATGAAATTTATATATATATTTTTAATTTCACTGTGGTGTTTTGGGTATTCGTACGGTTCCGCAGAGCATGCTCAGGAGATAAATGAAGCCGAGTGTTCGGAACGGATGATCACGTTATTGGAGGAACATCCCGAAGCCGTGATCGTTCATGTGAAAGGATTGGTCTGTTCGTCTTGTGGAATTGGGATTCGAATTGGGTTAGCAAAAATAGATGGATTGGATCGATCGAAATTTATCAATGGTGTTAAAATAGATTCAAGCAACCAGTACGTAGTTATGGCTACGGATCAGACAATTGATTTTGATTTGGTCTTTGAAAAAATTTATAATGCAGGCTATGACCCGATTCACCTTTGCTACAAGAAAGCGGGTCAGATTGTGCGAGTCAAAGCACCGGAGCGTACATCATGAAATGGGGAGTTATTGTTTTCATTCTAGCGGTGGTGACGAGTTGGGCGGATCAACCCATAATGAATATGATGCCCCGCTGGGATGGTGGCTATGGCATTCAAGTGCTCTATGATTATATTGATCGTGAAGATCTGTTAGAGGGCGATGAAACTATTCACAAAGGATGGAGTGAGACCATCCAGCAGGTGCATATTCAGGGCGTATATACGTGGGATCGATCCATTCGAATCACCGCAAAATTACCGGTGGTTCTCGATGCAGAACGTATCAATCTGGTGGACGGACAGCGGGTGGTTCAGCAGGATAAAGGCATTGGCGATCTAACGCTTGCCCTTCCATTAAAAAAATATTTCAATTTAATGAAGCGAACGGGTAATTGGTCAGTTGCACCTCAGATTCGAGTTCCACTTGGCTCATCAGATGAATATGAAGTATGGGATCGTGTGTGGGGAGCCGGTCTTTTTGTTGGATATGAAACGGAAGTACGGCATTGGTTCTTTGCAGCTGGAACAGGGTATTGGACCTTTGAGGCTGATGAACCAAACGAATGGCATGCATCGGTCGATGCGGGTTGGAATTTTAGAGATAATGCGCAACTGTTGTGGGAGAGCGATTGGCATTATGAAGATGACGGAAAACAGTTTGCATCTTTAGGTCCTGCGCTCTACTGGCGACATAACGATCATACTCATCTCCGTTTCGAATATAAGCGAGCGGTAGCTGCTTCAGCGCCAGATAATACCTACGACCATGTGGGCGGAAATCGTTGGCAGATGGGAATTGGCTTCGTTTATTAAGGCGACTCCTTCCGACAGGAACCGGAGGAGATATGAGGTAAAGTTTTTTTGTAAACGGGCGTGGAATATGCCTTAATAACTAGTTCTTCGTATTTTTAAAAGAGGGCTCGATGTATATCAAAAAGCTTCAGTTGATTATTCTTTTCTGTGTGGGTGGTTCAGTGGCAGCTCACTCATCTTCGGTCGTGAGTATTTCTAATAACGTAGACCGGATGGAAGTATATTGGTCAAGTCTAGTGAATCAAACCTATGAGGTTCTGGTTTCAACCCACTTAGTGGAGGG
>CAJYAJ010000013.1 GCA_913065005.1 uncultured Verrucomicrobiota bacterium
ATTTAAGCCATTAGCTCTATTTTCTGGTTCAAATCGACTTCCTAATCGACGAAAAATTAGTTCAATCGTTATATTATTTAGATGGGTATTTGGAATACGAATTACGTTTCCAAATGGATTCAAATATTGGCAAACATGAACTTGATCCTAATATCCGGAGAATAGCCCAAGAGCTAGACGTTAATAATCATGAGCAACTTACCTCATTGAATGTGTCTGTAGAATCATCAGGTTCAGCTGTTGATATACTAGTAGACGCTGTAAGTGAATTAGACAGCTCTCTATACCAAACTCAGCAAACCAATCATACACAGGCGGTTGCTATTCAATCACTTAATACGGCTAGGAATGATTTGTATGCTTTGATTGCAGCGTTGCAAAATCAGATAACCACCTTATCTTCAAAGGTAAATGCTCTGGAAAATCATCAAAATATGGGTCAAACAACGAATTGGTGGGATGATGCTGAGAATTTTGAAAATATTGCCTCTAACCTCGTGGACGGCCGCGTGGGTTCAACCGTAGTCTCCGTTAGCAGGGGACAAGCATCCCTGCAAATGAACCTTGAAACCACTTCCAATCTCACCGAGGGCTGGGAACCAGCCACCAACGTGAATGTTGTGATCCCGGTTGGTGAATCAGACTCCCAGTTCTTCCGGATGGGATTTGAATAACAAACTCATAGCATCCGTTCATCTTTAAACCCAAAAAGCCCGCCAAACGGCGGGCTTTTTAGAACACTTCAATAACTATTTACTTGCGAAGAATGCCCACTAGGATCAAGAGCGCAATCAATCCTACCAATCCATTCTGCCCTCCAATCGAACCAATTATGCCCGTGAGGTTATCTACCACGCTTGTTCCAAAGATCGTGCTGCCAAAAGCAACTTCCGACACGATCGATAGCGAAACAACCGCTAATAACAGTTCAGTTAATGATTTAATCAAGCCACCAATCGTAGCAACTCCATTACTAATTAGGTCTGACATGTTTCTCTCCTCTTTAGTTATATACTTATGTTCAAATACACACATTTTGTGTGTATTTTGGGACACCACCACAAAATATTGTGTTTGTTAAGGAAATATTTCCGCTTTTTATTTCAAGCACCCCCCTAAAAACACAAAATAACAACCCCATCCGCTGATTTAATCTTTTCGTTTTCGCACAAATCCGTACCATACAAAATATGAGACCAAGCGAGCAGCTCTTACCAAACAATCCAACCCGGGCAAAACAAGCAGCCCGCAAGCAGCCCGCTCCTTTTTAACCCCACAACGCATCATGCCAGCCGCCCCCTTCTGCCATCTTCACCTCCACACCTGCTACAGCCTACTGGACAGTACCCTCAAAATCAAAGACGCCCTCGCCACCGCTCGCGATATGGGAATGAACTATCTCGCCATGACCGACCATGCCGTCTTATACGGCGCCGTCGAATTCTATCGCGCCGCCGAATCCGCCGGCATCAAGCCCATCATCGGCTGCGATGTCTATGTGGCCCGCAACGGCATCGCCGAACGTAAAACGCAACGAGACAACATGAGTCTCGTGCTTCTTGCCGAAAATCAAACCGGATACAACAACCTCGTAAAACTCGTCTCCCATGCCCACCTCCGGGGCATGTATTACAAACCCCGTATCGATAAAGAAATGCTACGCGAATACGCCGAAGGCCTCATCGGACTCTCCGGCAACCTCCGCGGCGAAGTCAACGATGCCTGCCGCGATGAAGACCTCGAACGCGCCGAAAAACTTGCCCTTGAATATGCCGACATCCTCGGCCCCAACAACTTTTTCCTCGAACTCATGGATCACGGAGAAGCCGACGAAAAAACCGCCAATCGAAACCTCATTGCCCTCGCCCAAAAAACCGGACTTCCCCTCGTAGCAACCAACGACGTGCACTACGTCAAGCAAGAGCATGCCGAAGCACACGACGTGCTCACCTGCCTCCAACGCGGCACCCTTGTTGCCGACCCGAACCGCTACCGCTATCCCGGCGATCAATTCTACCTCAAAAGCTCCGCCGAAATGGAAGCCCTCTTCGCCAAACAACCCGACGCCATCGCCAACACCATCGAAATCGCCAAACGCTGCAACGTCGAATTCTTCTTCCCCGATAAAGCCGAAGACCTCCACTTCCCTCAATTCCCACTCCCCGACCCCTTTGTCCGCGGAATTGACTATCTCATTCACCTCGGCAAACAAGGCCTAAAAGACCTCTACGACATCGACGACATCGATACGCCCAAAAACGAACGCGAACAAGAAATCAACGAACGCTTTTACTACGAAGTCGGCGTCATCGAAAAAACCAACTATATCAACTACTTCCTCGTCGTCGCCGACTTCATCCAATACGCCCGAAACGCCGGCATCCCCGTCGGTCCCGGTCGCGGATCAGGAGCCGGCTCTCTGCTCGCCTACTCCCTCAAAATCACCACCGTCGACCCCCTCGCCTACAGCCTCATCTTCGAACGCTTCCTCAATCCCGACCGCGTCTCACCCCCCGATTTCGATATCGACTTCTGCCCCACCCGCCGCCAAGACGTCATTCGCTATGTCCGCGAAAAATATGGTGAAGACTGTGTCGCCCAAATCATCACCTTCGGAACCCTCGGCGCCAAAACCCTCATGCGCGACCTCGGACGCGTGCTAGAAATCGAACTTCCCTATTGCGACCGCCTCGCCAAAATGATTCCCGAAACCCCCGGCATGACCCTCGAAAAAGCCCTCAGCGAAAGCCCCGAATTTAAAGCCGCCACCGACGGCGAAGCCGACGCCCGACGCATCATGAAATATGCCCGCCTCCTCGAAGGACTTCCCCGCCATACCGGCATGCACGCCGCCGGCGTGGTCATCGGTGAAAAGCCCCTCATCGACATCATTCCACTCACCCGCGAACCCAAAGAAAATTTAACCCTCGTTCAATTCGAAAAAGACCCCACCGAAGCCATCGGTCTACTCAAAATGGACTTCCTCGGCCTCAAAAACTTAACCGTCATCTACGAAGCCTGCGCCCTCATCAAACGAAATCACGGCATCGACCTCGACCCCGAAAAACTCCCCCTCGATGATGCCAAAGTCTACGAATTACTCGCTCGCGGCGACACCGTGGGCGTCTTCCAACTTGAATCCGGCGGCATGCGCGACACCCTCCGCCAAGTCGCCCCCGACTCCATCCAAGACGTCATCGCCATCCTAGCACTCTACCGACCCGGTCCCATGCAGTTCATCGAAAGCTTTACCCGCCGCAAACACGGCACCGAAGACGTTGAATACGACCACCCCCTCCTCGAATCCATCCTACAAGAAACCTACGGCATCATCGTCTATCAAGAACAGATTCAACAAGCCGCCCAACAACTCGCCGGCTTCACACTCGGGCAAGGAGACATCCTCCGCCGCGCCATGGGGAAAAAGAAAGCCGAAGTCATGGCCGCCCAACGCGAAAAATTCATAGCCGGCTGCAAAGAAACCCATCAAATCGATGCCAAACTCGCCGGCACCATCTTCGACAACATCGAAAAATTTGCCCAATACGGATTCAACAAATCCCACTCCACCGCCTACGGCCTCATCACCTATCAAACCGCCTGGCTCAAAGCACACTACCCCGGCGAATTTATGGCCGCCCTCCTCTCGGGCGAAATGACCAATAGCGACAAAATTGCCAACTTTATTGCCGAAACCGCCGAAATCGATATTCAAGTCCTTGCCCCCTCCGTCAATGAATCCATCGGACGCTTTAATGCCGTCAGCGAAGGCGTCATTCGCTTCGGCCTCGTCGCCATCAAAGGCGTCGGCGAAGGCCTCGTCGAAGAAATTATAGAAGAACGCGATGCCAACGGCCCCTTCAACGGTCTCATGGACTTTTGCATCCGCATGAAAAGCCCCAATCGTAAAATGGTCGAGAGCCTCATACGCTCCGGCGCCTTCGACTTCACCGATATGCATCGTGCCCGCCTCTTTGAAGGCATCGATATGGCACTCAGCCGCGCCACCGAAATCGCCGAAGACAAACGCTCCGGCCAAGGCTCCATCTTTGACCTCATGGAAGACAACACCCTCAACGAAAACTCCGACGACGAGCTTCCCGACTGCCCCCTCTGGAGCGAATCCGACCTTCTCGCCGCCGAACGCGAACTGATCGGCTTCTACGTTTCCGGACACCCCCTCGCCCGCCATCAATGGACCCTCGAACACTGCGGACTCACCGACCTTGATGGCCTCGACGACCTCAAACACGGCGACCATACCCGCTTCGGAGGCATGATCACCGACATCCGCAAACTCTACACCCGCAAAGAACAAAAACCAATGGCCTCCTTCCGCATCGAAGGCCTCAAAGGCTCCACCCAAGCCGTCATGTTCACCGAACCCTTTAGCGAATACGGGCACCTCGTCGAAGAAGATCAACTCGTCATGATCGGCGCCGGCATGCTCGACGAAGAAGGCGGCGAACGGAAACTTCAAATCCTTGAACTCCACCCTCTTTTCCGCGCACCCCGCCTCTATGGAGAGCGCCTCTGCATTCACCTACACGAACACCAAGCTCCCCGCGAACAACTCGAACGCATCAAAACAGTCATAGCCGAACACCACGGCCCCACCCCCCTCCACTTCTGCATCCTCTGCGATGACGGCAAAAAAATCTTCCTCGATACCGAATCCGTCTACCACATCGATCCCACCCCCGAACTCATTCACGCACTAGAGCGCCTCGTAGGAGAAGGGCAGGTCTATTATGCCGCACAAGCACGACCCCTGTTACGTCCGCCACGCCCACGCCGCCGCCCCGGAGCTCCCGCATGAAGCACTCACTCAAGCACCACGCCGAATATGCCCTCCTGCTGCTCTTTGGCACAACCGTCCGCCTGCTCCCGCTTCGCATCGCCCTTCTGCTCGGCTGGCTCATTGCGCTCATAGGCCACCATCTCGTTCGCTTTCGTCGCACGGAAGCTCGAAGACGAATCCGGCACGTCCTCGATAAAAACCTCACCCCCGCTCAGATAAATAAAATCGCATGGATCTCATGGCGCAACCTCTGCTTCAACGCCGTAGAAGCCATCCGCTTTAAAACGCTCACCCGCGAAAACCTTCCCTTTGACAACAGCGTCACCCCCCTCATCAGCACCTTAAAAAAACAGCTCAAAGAGAGCCCCAGCGGCGCCATTGCAGCCACGATCCATATGGGAAACTGGGATCTTGCCGGCATCATAACAGATCTACATCAAATCCCTATTTTCTCAATCGCCCGCCGACAGAAAAATCCCCTCACCGACGCCTATCTCAACCGCGCCCGCAACAGCTTTAATATGGAGATTCTCCTCAACGACAATCACATACTCAAAGAAATCATTCGCCGCCTTAAACAGCGGCAATTATTTGCGCTTCTCCCCGATGTGAGGAGCCCACGCCCGGCGCGCCAAATCCCCTTTCTCAATGGAACCGCCAACCTCGGTGCCGGCGCCGCCCTCTTTGCCCGGCAATGCGACTGCCCCATTCTACCCGTCATAACCCATCGAATCGGATGGAGCCAACACACCTTCATCCAGCTCCACCCCATTACGCCCGATCCCACAGCCGAAAAAGAGGCCGATCAACAACGCATGATGGAAGAACTCATGGCTCAATTCTCAACCGCCATCAAAGCCAACCCCGAACAATACTTCTGGTATAACAAACGCTGGGTCCTCGACCCCCTATAACACCCACCTCATCTCAGCGCGTCAATACGGTGTTGCCCCGCATGTAGGAGGCGAGCGCATCCGGCAGCACTATCGAACCGTCTGCCTGCTGTCCGTTCTCGAGAAGCGCAATCACCAAGCGCGGTAATGCCACTCCAGAACCATTTAACGTATGCACAAACGCCACTTTACCCTCTTCGTTGCGATACCGAATGTTTGCTCGACGCGCTTGATAGTCGCCAAAGTTTGAACATGAAGAGACTTCCAGCCACTTCTCCTGTGCTGGCGCCCATAGCTCAATGTCATAACACCTCGATGCACTAAACCCCATATCACCTGTGCACAACTCAATCACCCGATACGGCAAATTCAACGCCTGCAAAACGGCCTCCGCATTGGCCGTCAATTTCTCATGCTCTGCTGCCGAATCTTCTGGGCGGGTAAACTTCACCATCTCCACTTTATCAAACTGATGCAACCGCTGCAGCCCGCGTGTATCTTTACCGGCCGCGCCTGCTTCGCGACGGAAACATGGCGTATAGGCCGTATGCAGAATCGGCAACGCTTGATCTAAAATCTCATTCGCATACATATTCGTTACCGGCACTTCAGCGGTGGGAATGGCATACAGCCCATCTACTGGCATCGCATACATATCCTCTGCAAACTTTGGCAACTGCCCGGTTCCCGTCATGGTTGCTTCATTGCAGAAAAACGGCGGCGCCACTTCCGCATATCCATGCTGCTCGGTATGCAGGTCGAGCATGAATTGAATCAACGCCCGCTCCAATCGCGCACCCGCACCAGTAAACAGCGGAAACCCCGAACCCGACAATTTGGCTCCGCGCTCCAAATCAAACAACCCAAGCTGCTGCCCCAAATCCCAATGCGGTTGCAGCTCAAAATCAGCTAATTTCGGTTCGCCCCAACTCCGCACCACCGGATTATCCTCCTCGCTCGATCCCACCGGCGTCTGCTCCGAAGGCACGTTAGGGATATACAAAAGCTGTTCACGAATCGATGTCTCCAGAGTCCGCACCTGTTCATCAAGCGTCGCGATAGAATCGCCCATCTCTCGTACCTGCGCCTTCACCGCATCGGCATCTCCACCGGTTTTCATGACCTCGCCAATCTGTTTGGAGCGTGCATTCTTCTCCGCCTTCAACCCCTCCACCTGCGTCACCACGCGCCGCCGTTGATCATCCAAGGCTAACAAGCCCGCCACATCCACATCGGCACCCCGGTTCTTCATCCCCGTCTCAACGGCCGCCTGATTTTCTCGAATAAAACGTATATCCAACATAATAATCCCCAACTTCTGATGGACTCACATCCTTCCCGATTCCCCCCGCCTTGAAAAGCCGGAAAACCATCGAAACCCATTGAATTACACGCCCCCTCATCTGCTTCTTCGCTTTTCAAACTCATCCGACCCCGCTACCTTATTCCCTATGAACAACCTACCCACCATAACGCTTCTCGAAGATCAGGTGATTAACAAGATCGCCGCCGGCGAAGTCGTGGAACGCCCCGCTTCCGTTGTGAAGGAGCTATTCGAGAACGCCATCGACGCTCAAAGCGATCGGATTGAAGTGACCGTTGAACGCGGGGGAGCTCGGCGTTTAACCCTCACCGATAACGGGCACGGCATGACCCGTGATCAAGCGCTCCTCAGCCTCGAACGCCATGCAACCAGTAAAATTCAGAGCGAAGCCGACATCGAACAAATCACCACCCTCGGCTTTCGCGGAGAAGCCCTTGCCGCCATCGCCTCCGTCTCTCGCTTCACCCTCACAACTCGACCTGCCGATCAACTCGAAGGCACCCTGATCCACATCGAAGGCGGCAAAATAATCCGCTGCGAAGAAACCGGCTGCCCCATCGGAACGCAGATCGAAATCAGCGACCTCTTTTATAACGTCCCCGCCCGCCGTAAATTTCTCCGTGCCGAACAGACTGAACTCAGCCACATTCGCCAAACCATTCTCGTTCATGCACTCGCCCACCCCACCGTCGGCATCACCCTCACCGCCGACGGACGTGCCCTCTATCAGCTTCACGCCGCGGGCACCCTCGCCGACCGGATCAGCGCCCTCTACCAACCCGCCTTCCTGCATCAACTTCGCCCCATTCAATTTCACCAAGACGACATCCAACTAGAGGGTTATGCCGGTCTACCCCAAACGGGACGCAAAGATCGCACCGATCAATTTATCTTTGTAAACGGTCGCCCCGCCTCCGCACCGATCGTCTATCACGCTGTTAATGAAGTCTATCATCCGCTTATCGGTCGCGGACGTTTTCCCGCGCTCTTTCTCTTCATCACCCTTCCGCCCGAATCCGTCGATGTAAACGTCCATCCCACCAAAAAAGAAGTTCGCTTTCGACAGCCACAACCCCTGCGCGACACCCTCATCCAAGCCCTCAAAAAAGCACTTCAACAAACCATCGACCCCCCCGAAATCGACGCCCAAGAATCTACCGTCCCGCCCACGGCACTTCCCCCACAACGCGAAAGACAACAGCAGTGGGAGCCGCTACTCGTGCGCCCCGATCTCATCGGAGTCTCGAAACCAAAAGACCCCCCTTCCTCCCCCCCCACACCAGCCAAACAACCCGCCACATCAGAGCCCTCCCTCAACGCAAATCCGCCCACCGAAGCCCCCTGGGGCTGGTGCCGTACTGTCGGCCAACTCGGCGGACATTATATCGTTCTTGAAACTCGCGATGGATTTGCCCTCATGGAACCGCGCGCCGCACACGAACGCGTTCTTTATGAAAAATGCATGACCGCCTTCGAATCCGGCTCTATAGACCAACAACAACTCCTCGCCCCCGAAACCATCGAACTAGCACCCGCCGACGCCGAACGAGTTCGCCAAGCCCTTCCCCTGCTCAATGAACTGGGTTTTAGTATCGATGCATTTGGAAGCGACACCTTCCTCATCGACGCCCTACCTGTCTGGGTGCAGCACCAGCCTATCGAACCCCTCCTCTATGAAACCGCTCGAGCGCTCGCTGAAGGAGGTCGCTCAAAAGCCGCTCGCGAAGGGCTCGCTGAAATCATTATGCAAACAGCCTGTGCTGGCGCCGTTCGCGCCTCCGACTCACTCACTGAAAAAGCCATCGAAAAATTAATCACCGATCTTGCCCAAACCGAAATGCCCTACACATCACCGTGCGGCCGCCCCACGCTCATTTTTACGAGTTATTCCGAACTGGAACGCTCCTTCCAGAAAAACGGCTCAATCTAATTGGATTCGACCCAAGCTCGGTGCAATTGCATATCGATGCTGATCACGCTCCATCAACTCCGCAACGTGCGCCTGCGCCCGCGAATACCGCTTACGCCCGCCCTCATCCAACGAAGCTGCGTTCTCCTGTTTTAACGACGCAAACGAATCCTCCGCTAGCGCCAACGTCGAAAGCAACGCCTGCACCAACTCAATCGCACGCCGCTGATACTCCTCTGCCTGCAGCCCAATCGTCGCCTGGTTCGATCCCAAAAAGCTAAAGGATCGGTCTTTCAAGATAAGCTTCCGTAGATCCAACATCGAAAGAATCGCCTTTACGCTCCCCGTCAACAAATCCACAAAACGGGCAAACTGCTCATCTGCCTCACTCACATGCGGACTCCGAACGCTGAAACGTGCATGCAACCGAGCCACCCGCAATAAAAACAGCACCTCCGTATAGCACGCCTCTTCCAGCACCGCATTCGACGGATGTGCCCCCTTCTTTAACGCATCCACCGCCGCCTCAAAATAGGCATCTCGACGAGCCAAGTGGACGGGCCGGTTCTGTTTAAAATGGTTAATCGACGTCATACTAAAACGTTATCGTACACGCGCTCGCCTTTGAAGTCTATTCTTCCGCAGATCCCAATTACAGCGCCTTTAAAACAGCTCAAATCTGACTTTTCATTCGGCACCAACGCACTACACTATGAGGCATGAAACAAGACCCGTTACCCCCTGATGTTTGGCTATACACGCTCCCCAACGGATTCGAAATTAAAGCGGGGAAAACCGATGCCGATAACGACCAACTCAGTTTGAAAATCGCCCGCGCCAATGACTTCTGGTTTCACGTTTCCGGCAGCCCCGGTAGTCATGTTATTCTGCACCACCCAGCTCAATTAGCCCCCGACCGCGAGACCCTTCGCACAACCGCCGCCGTTGCCGCCTGGCACTCCAAATCCCGCCTAGCCGGTAAAGCTACAGTCAGCTATACGCAGGCAAAATATGTTAGCAAACCGCGGGGAGCCAAACCCGGATCCGTGACCCTTAAGCGGGCAAAAACACTGAAGGTTAAGCCTGAACTGCCCGCTGGCTAAACCTCTATCGCCGTGAAATCATCTTTACCAACCCCGCACTCGGGGCACTCCCAATCATCGGGAATATCCTCAAAGGCAGTGCCTGGTGGAATCCCACCATCCGGGTCGCCCACGGCTGGGTCATAGATCCAACCGCATACATCGCAAATATATTGTATTGTTTTTTCTTCCACTTTTCACCCCCTACGCACGAAGCGCTTCTGCAATCGCATCGCACACATAATCCATATTACCCGACGTCAGGCCTGCCACATTAATGCGCCCGCCCTCCACAATATAAATGCTTCTCTCCGTCTGCAACCAAGCGACAACCTCATCGCTCAAACCGCTGAAAGAAAACATCCCGCGCTGATCCACAATAAACGAAAAATCCTGCTCCACCCCACGCTGTTTTAATCCATCCACAAACGCCCTGCGCATCGCCTTAATCCGTTCACGCATCCCGGCTACTTCCCCAATCCACTCCTCATAAAGTGTCTCATCGCTCAGCACCGTACGTGCCGCCAAGCCTCCATGTGCTGGCGGATTTGAATAGTTCACTCGAATAATTTTTTTCACATGGCTCATTGCCACAGCCGACTCTTCTGCGCTCGGGCTAACGATCGTCAATGCACCCGTACGCTCATTATACAGCGCAAAGTTTTTCGAAAACGAACTCGCGACTAAGAAATCAAACCCAGCCGCCGCAAACTTTTCTACGGCCCCACGGTCTGCTTCCATGCTATCGCCAAATCCCTGATACGCAAAATCCAAGAAAGGCAACCACCCCTGTACGAGCGCTACCTCCACCACGCGGTCCCACTGCTCCGCATTGAGATCCACACCCGTTGGGTTATGGCAACAGACATGCAACAAAACCACATCCCCAGCCGGAACCTTTTTCAGGGTCTCAAGCATCGCATCAAAATCTACGCCTTGAGTCGCCTTATCATAATAGGGATAATCCTCAATCGCATATCCCGCCGCTGTGAAGATCCCCTTGTGGTTGGCCCATGTTGGCGTACTCACCCAGATCTTCGCTTCCGGTTTAAATTTCTTAATGAGGTCTGCGCCAACCCGCAAACCTCCGGTACCGCCTGGCGAATGAATCGTCGCTGCACGCTTCGATTGAATGACCTCACCCTGCTCACCAAACAAAAGCTTCTGAACACTCGCTCCGTAAGCGGCATCCCCCGGAATCGGTAGATAGCCTTTTGTCGACTGCTCATCCACCAATCGATGCTCCGCCTTCTTGATACAGCTCAAAATAGGCGTGGCACCCTGGTCATCTTTATAGACTCCAACACCCAAGTTCACCTTCTGCGGATTCGTATCTTTTTTAAACGCTTCGGTTAATCCCAAAATCGCATCGGCAGGAGCTGCCTCTATCTCTTTCCACATACTCTCACTTCCTCTCTACTTGTCTCGCTGATAAACAAAGCGAAACATCTTTGACAATTGCATACAACTCACGTAAGCAAAACAGATACCTCGCCACAACGTGTGGCACAACCTAGAAGTATCATTTTATGAAGAGTCCCTATCCTGCAAAACCACTTCCCGAAAAAGTAATCAACCGTCTCGAGCAAATTCTCTTTGAAATTCTGCCGCCGCTGGAAGAGGCCGTTCACAGCGGTCGCCCCGCAGATATAGAACTCTCGCAATGGATGCGTTCGCGCCGCGAGCTCGGCTCGCGCGACCGCCGCTTTCTCTCGCAAGCTGTTTTTCGTCACTTTCGCTGGATGGGCTGGACGCGCTTGGGTTTGCAGCTTGATCTGCCCGAAGCGGCCCTGCTCAGTGCCCTGCTCGAAGAACCAACCGAAAGCCAATGGATTCAACACCTTACCCAACATATCACCTTTCCAAGCCCACTGGCACCCTTGGGCGCCTTGCCGCTCGCAGAAAAGATCGATCAAATAAATCAAACCTTTCAATCCAGCCTCACCGATTCGCATCTGATCACCCCCGATGCTACATCGGTGATTCACCCCGACGTACTCGCCCGCTCCCTACCCGCCTTTCAACATCGCCCCCCCACATGGATTCGATCACGCATTGGATCCGAAGAGTTATTGAACGCCCTGACCGCAGAAAACATCCCCGCCGAATCATCGCCCCAACACCCCCATGCGATAGCGATTCCCAGCGGCATCAACCTTCAACAACGGCTCGAAAAAGGTCCCGGTCAATTTGTTGTACAAGACCTCGCCTCTCAATGTGTAGGCCAAGTCTGCGCTCCACTAGCGGGGCAACTTTGGTGGGATTGTTGTGCCGGCTCCGGCGGAAAATCATTACACCTAGCCGATCTGATGAAACAACAAGGCGGCGTACTAGCAAGCGATCCCCGCGAGAGCGCCTTGATCGAACTAAAAAAACGAGCGCGCACCTGTGGTATCCGCATGATTCAATCCCAAGTACTCGACGCCACCAAAGAAAAACCCGGTACGTATTTATATGATGGCGTACTCGTGGATGCGCCCTGCTCCGGCTGGGGCACATGGGCGCGAAGCCCCGATGCTCGGTGGCGCACCTCCACCAAAGACGTCCGCCAATCTGCTCGGCGGCAACAAGCCATCTTAAAAAATGCAGCCCAAGCCGTAAAACCCGGAGGCACCTTGGTTTATGCCGTCTGCACCCTCACACAACCGGAAACCGATCAACAAGCCGCCGCCTTCCTCGAAGCCCATCCTCACTTTGAATTAGACCCCTTCCGACACCCCATCACCGGCGAACTCACATCGGGGATGATTCAACTGTTTCCCTCGCAGCACGACGGCATGTTCATCGCGCGCTTCCGCAAGAAAAACGAAATCGCCACCTAACCCTGCAGCAGCTCGACCCGCTCAATCGCAGAACTCAAAAAAGTACGACCACCCAAACGCAACCGAATCTCCTCCGCATCCGCAGGTGGCAGCTCTAATCGGTTCAACGTTAACAAGCCCTGCAACAGCGTCTCCTCGCCGTGTAATGCAATCCGAACCCGTTGATTCAGCGGGGTTCCAAATTTCTCTTCCAAACGCTCAAACGCATCCCGACGATTCGCATAAAACTGAAACCAACCCTCCTCGCCTAAATCGCGAGGGAATTCCAGTAAATCATTCGCTGGAAAATTAAAATCTAGCTGATTCCCCTTTTTCATATCCATTCGCGCTTCGCTACGCTCGCTATTTCCTCTGTAGATTAACGGTTTCCTTATTCCACATTATACCCTATCATCCTGGTATGAAAACAATTCATATTTGCCTCACACTAGGCGTCCTTTTTCTAACCAGCTGCGTATCCAGAACCGTAACGGAAAAACCTTTAGGCGGAGATAACCCCTCCACAATGGGTCTCATGTCGAAAGAACGTGTCATCGAGAAACAATGGATTTGGATTTGGGAAGACGAATATCAACTCGAGAAATAATTGGGGTGAAAGACGGGATTTGAACCCGCGGCCTCCTGGGCCACAACCAGGCGCTCTAACCAACTGAGCTACAATCACCACTCGAAAGGCTGTAAAAAATACCCGCCCCCTCTTAAAAATCAACCGTTTTCTTTTCGGAAGTTACGTTCGCACACCCCTATGCCCCATAAACGGCTCTACAAAAAAAGTTCCATTACTTGCCCTTTAAATTCCTAATAAGAAAAGGGCCCTCATAAATTTGTGTTTATTCATAACTCCTCATCACTGAAATTATATAATAATTGAACTGAATTATTAGCTACCTAGAGCCACCTAGTCACAACCCTAGCAGGAGTAACGAATACCCTTTTTACCAACTCCATACCCGTTGACGCAGGCACGAAGTTCTTTAGATTTAGGCTGGTGGAATAGAGACGCTTTTTTATGCGCTCATCACTCTTGTGCTAATTCTTGAGAGCGAGCAAATGCACTCTTCATCGCGGCAGAAATCACTTCCTTTAAAGCTTGTTCATCAAAGGTCTGAATAGCGGCGGCGGTAGTTCCACCTTTCGAGGTAACCCGCTTGCGCAGCTCCACAGGAGCTTCCTCTGAAGCCGCCAACAGATCGGCCGCTCCGCCAACGGTCTCAATGCACAGCAACCGCGCGGTTGCTTCATCCAGCCCTAGCTCTTTTGCGGAATCAATCATCGCTTCCATCAAATAAAACAGATAGGCCGGACCACTGCCGCTTAACGCCGTGACAGCATGCAACTGCTCCTCTTGAACACGAACGGAAACGCCAACCGCCTGCATCAGTCGCTCCGTTATTTCCATATCCGACTCCGTTGCCAACGCGCCTTGAGCAATCCCCGAAGCTCCTCGCCCGACTAATGAAGGCGTGTTTGGCATAACCCGCACCACCCTCAAATCCGATCCAGCAGCAATCGTCTCGGATGTCACGCCCGCCATAATACTGACGACTAGACTATTGGGCGAGAGCTCTGATTGCAACGAACCCCATACCTGAGGAAAAACTTGTGGCTTTACCGCTAACACAACCACATCGGCATTCGCCACCGCCCGCGCATTATCTTCTTCCGATCGAACCCCGTATGCGTGCTGCATCTGATTGCGTCGCTCTTCCAGCGGATCACTCACCGTAACGGCATCAGCCGCAACCACTGCCTTTTTCAAGGCGCCCGCAATGATCGCCTCACTCATGTTTCCAGCACCAATAAACGTTATTTTCATCCTCTTGCTCCAAATAAATCCGTTCCGATACGCACCCACGTGCTGCCCTCTTCAATCGCCACTTCAAGATCATGCGACATTCCCATAGAAAGCTCCGGCAACGGCATCCCCACCTCTTGCTCCAATCGATCACGTAGCTCCCGCAACGCACGGAAATGCGCTCGTGTTTTCTCGGGATCCGGCGAAAAGGGCGGAATGGTCATTAAGCCATGAACCTCGCAATGACGCGACTCATTCGCCGCTTCTAGTGCCGCCCGGACCTCCTCAGGCTTAAACCCAAACTTAGCCACATCACCCGCCACATTCACCTGCAGCAAGATCGGTAAGGTTTGCTCCGCATAACGATCAAGCGCCCGCATCAATTTAAGCGAATCTACCGAATGGATCATATGAAAAAGCTGCGCCGCTAGCTTCGCTTTATTGCTCTGCAAGTGCCCAATCAAATGCCACTGCAGCCCCTCCGAACACACCGGTACTTTAGCTTGAGCCTCTTGCACCTTATTTTCACCAAAAAAACGCAACCCACACTGCGCCGCTATCTCAACGGCCTCCGGTGGTTTCGTTTTCGAAACCGCCAGCAATCGAACCTGATCACGCTCTCGCTCGGCGGCAGCACACGCCCGCTCAATCCGCGTCTGCACGACCGCTAATCGCTCCTCAAAAGCTGTTGTCTCACTCATTTTACGACACCCGTTTCTCTCTTCTTCCGCAGACCCGTGCCAACAACGTTTCCATCATCAATTCATGGGGAACCGATCCACTCGAAATCATCTGCTCATGCGTCTCCAACGTCAATCGCCGACATGCATCCAATCGCTTCACCGAATGAAGCATTGCCTGCCCTAATAGTTTCGAGGCGCGGTACCAATGCATCTTCCTCGGATCCGAATGGAGTTGCGCAAAAAAAGCGTCTGCCTGCGGATCAGCTGCCCACTGAATTCGCTGATCCTCCAACCGGACCCACCCCGCATCCGCATATTCCCGAAAATGCAATAAATCGCTGAACAAACTCTCCATCGCAATCACCAATCGAATCGCGCTCTCCTTCTGAAAGAGAAGCCGCCGAAAGATGCGCAACGCATCGCCGAGCTTGCGTTCAGCCACTGCATCCGTAAAATCCCAGATTACCGCCTCTCCGGTCGCAGAGACAATCGCATCCACATCCGCAATAGATATCTGCCGCTCAGCCCCTTTATAGAGCATTAGCTTATCAAGCTCATTAAAGAGTTGCCGTGTGTCAAAACCGACGCGATCAACAAGCCGATCCACACAACCCGCATCCATCGAAAACTCGGCTTCTCGCAACCGCTGTGTGGCACGCTGCAACGCAATGGGCCGCACCTTATAATCTCGCTCCGGTAAATCATACTCCTGCCAATCCACCACATCCTTGATGCCTTTATAAAAAGCAGACCGACGATCAACCCCCGGACCAGAAACAAGCAAATACTGCTCCAGCGTCAAGCCTCCCTTTAGATCTGAACCAAGCGAAGCGAGTAGCCCCTTTACCTTGGCATTCTTCATAATTACCGCATGCTTTAAAAACGTAGCATCTCGAAGCCACACCACTTTCTTTCCGCCAAATAATCCGACCGTTCTCAACGCAGCTAAAACCCCATCCAACGCATAGATCGCTTCATCGATCGTCGCCGCCTTCCCCTCCACAACCTCTAAACTGAGTGCCTGCTCCTCAACGGGGCAAACGGCGTCCACCCACTCGCGCGAGTGAGACGTCACCAAATATTCATCGTTGCCACAAATCAATGCCGCCTGTTTTGCCATTCGATTCATCCTTCTCTAAGGGGACGATAATATGGTTTGATCGGGTTTTAGAAAAGAAGTTATCGGAGCAGATCATGCATCATTCAATTTGGGCCCCTTGGCGAATGGAATATATCCTACGTGCAAAATCCGGCGACTGCTTTCTTTGCGCCCTCCTCGCCAGCGACGATGATCGGGAAAATTTAGTACTCAAACGCGGACCACTCGCCGCCATTATCATGAACCGCTATCCCTACAACGGCGGCCATCTTATGGTAATTCCAAACCGGCATCTTGCCAAATTTGAAGAACTGACTTCCGACGAACACATCGCGATTTCAACCGACACCCAAACAGCCATTCATATTTTAAAAACAGTCATGAAGCCTGATGGCTTTAACTTGGGCTACAATCTCGGGAGTGCCGCCGGAGCTGGGCTGAAAGAGCATCTCCATCAACACATCGTCCCCCGCTGGGAAGGCGATACCAACTTCATGCCCGTTGTGGGCGAAACCCACGTCATGCCTCAATCTCTGCTTGCGCTATACGACCAGCTCAAACCCCACTTCGACCACTGCGATCCCACCCACTAACACGCCGCCCCAACCGCCCCATTTGCAGGTATCAGCGGTTATATCTGTTCCGGGTTTGAAGGGATACCATATCTGACCAGTGGCTATTTTTCCGAAGGGGTGACGGGCTTTGCGGGGCTGCGGTTTGAGATTGGAACGAATACGCGCTATGGCTATGTGTTGATCGATGAGAAGCCATCGCTTTGAGGAGGTGGATTTATTGTGGAGTATGGCTATGAGTCCGAACCGGACACCGCCTTCACGATCATCCCCGAGCCGGGGTCGGTGGCAATGTGGCTGGGCGGAGCGGGGCTCCTGACTCTCTATCGCCGGGAGCGGAACCGAATCAATGGGACGGAGCGGTGAATACCACCGCTCCGATTTTACTCTTTTACTTGGCGGTATAGCCCACTACATTTACTTTGATCTGCACCTCATTCGCCACTTTTAAACGGGCGGGTGGAGGTAGATTTAATCCGTATTCATCCAATAAAATGGTGAAATTGGAACGCAGCACCAACAGATCGCGCTTGTCATCGGGGTTTTTCTTTCCGGCACGCTGATTCGCCGCATCTTTCAAATAATTAAACGAAACCGGAACCTTGATCTCTTTCGTTACACCCAAAAAAGAGAAGTTTCCGGTTGCTTCACCTCGAACCAGAGAGTCCTCTGCTTGGATGGGTTCAAACGTGCTGAGTGAAAATAAAATTTCCGGATGCTCTGCCGCATTAAGCCAACGCTTCCCATACATATTCTTGGTCATTAAGTGATTATTCAGCTCAATTGAGTCCACCTGCAAGTGCAACGACCCGGTTGTCTTCTGCGGGGCCTCAGGATCATACGAAATAAACCCGCTCAAGCCCTCGCCCTTGCCGCTAATAAACTCGAGAGGCGCATCCAAAATCACCAACACATGGTTGATCCCCTTTTCGTCCTCAAAATCAAACACCTGTGACGCTATACCTGCCTGCATCACCATTGCCAGACTCAATATGCCCAATCCCCATTTCATATATGTTCTCCCATCTAACCGATTAACTTGCTGCCACATTCACCAACCGACCCGGAACAACGATTACCTTACGAATCGTCTTTCCTTCTAGCCATTTCTGCACACTGTCCAGCGCCAACACATCGGCTTCAATCGACTCGGTTGAAGCCGATGCAGACACCTGTAATTTATCACGTGTTTTTCCATTCACCTGGATCACCATTTCAATGACGTCGCGCTCAAGTGCCCGCTTGTTTACCTCCGGCCATCGCGCCTGCAACACACTTTTTGGATGACCAAGCTCCGACCAAAGTTCTTCTGCAATGTGCGGTGCAAACGGCGAAATCAACAGCACCACCGTCTCCATGGCATCCCGATACACCGCCTTCGCCGCTCGGCTCGAATCCTCAGAGATTTTCAACTGATCGACCGCATTCATCAGCTCCATAATCCCTGCCACCGCTGTATTGAAGGTAAAGGCGCCATCCAATCCGCGGGTGATCTGCTGAATCGTTTCATGGGTCTTGCGATAAAGATCACGCTCGGGGGTCTCCATCTCATCCATCGTTATCTTCAAATCTGCCGCTTCCAATAGGAGCGTATGGTTATCCGCTACGCGACGCCACAGCCGCTTCAAGAATCGAGACGCACCTTCGACGCCTGCATCCTGCCACTCTGCCTCTTTTTCAGGCGGCCCAATAAAGAGGGTGTATAATCGCACGGTATCAGCACCATATTTTTTCAATAATTCATCCGGTGAAACTACATTTCCCTTTGATTTCGACATCTTATGCAAGTTTCCATCGGATCCCTTTTTACAAATCATTCCCTGCGTAAAAAGTTGCTTGAAAGGCTCATCAAAATCAATCAAGCCCAGATCGTAGAACACCTTGGTAAAAAATCGGGCATAGAGTAGATGTAAAATCGCATGCTCGATTCCACCAATATACTGATCTACCGGCATCCATTTATTCGCTATCGCGGCATCGACGGCCTGGCGATCGTCCTGCGCGCTAAGATAGCGAAGGAAATACCACGAAGAATCGACAAAGGTATCCATGGTATCGCTTTCACGAACACAGTGCGCACCGCTCTCGGGATGGATCGCCTTCATGAACTCTTCCGAACTTCGTAGAGGTGACTCACCTGTTGGCTTAAATTCCACATCTTCGGGGAGTAGCACGGGTAGTTGATCAGCAGGGACCGGCACCGCTTGGCCGCTCTCATTATACATGATAGGAATCGGAGCACCCCAATAGCGCTGACGAGATATCAGCCAGTCACGTAAGCGGAAGTTGACGGTGGCTTTCCCGAATCCTGCTGCCTCAGCTTTTTTAGACATTCTACTGATGGCATCGCGGTTTGGCATTCCGGTGAATTCAGCAGAATCATAACAGATTCCATCTTCAGTATACGCATCATCCATCTCGTCCAAAAAGAGCGTTCCCTCTCTATTCTGAATCGAGATTCTAATGGGTAGGTCATATTTTTTTGCAAAGCTCCAGTCTCGTGTGTCGTGCGCTGGAACGGCCATCACGGCCCCCGTTCCATACATCAGCACATAGTCGGCAACCCACAAAGGAACTTCCTCGCCGGTATACGGATTGATCACAAAGCGTCCGGTAAAAACACCTTTTTTTTCACGGGTGTCAGATTGGCGGTCAATATCATTCAACGCAGCGCTATCCTTAATAAATTCAAGAACAGCCTCCTCCTGCGGCATGCCAGAAATCCACTCTTTTAACTGTGGATGCTCTGGAGCAACCGACATATAGGTGCAGCCGTAAATGGTATCGACACGCGTGGTGAAACAAGGAACGTTCTCGAACGCATCTTTTACCCCATCTGATCGCGATACTAACGAGAAATAAATTTCTGTACCTTCTGAGCGACCGATCCAATTTTTTTGCATCGTCTTTACGCGCTCCGGCCAGCCTTCTAATTTATCGAGATCATCCAGGAGTCGCTGTGCATAATCGGTGATTTTGAAAAACCACTGAGAAAGCATCCGTGTCTCCACTTTGGCTCCTGAACGCTCCGCGGTGCCATCAGGCAGCACTTGTTCGTTGGCCAGTACGGTCTGATCTACTGGATCCCAATTTACAGGCGCTTCTTTCTTGTACGCAAGACCTCGCTCATGAAGCTGCAAAAAAAGCCACTGCGTCCATCGATAATAATCTGGCTCGCAGGAGGTAACCTCTTTTTTCCAATCATACATACAACCCCAAGCGCGAAGCTGTTGTTTCATCGTCGCGATATTCGCCCGTGTATACGCCGCAGGAGGCGTGCCTGTTTTAATCGCCGCATTCTCGGCGGGCAGTCCGAATGCATCCCAACCCATCGGGGTAAGCACATCAAATCCCTGCATCTTCTTATATCGAGCAACCGCATCACCGATAATATAGTTTCGACCATGCCCCACATGTAATTTTCCTGAGGGATAGGGAAACATCATTAAACAATAATACGGATTCTTTGCCTGTTCTAAGTTCGTTTCAAACGCACCGTCTTGATCCCAAACGGACTGCCATTTTGCCTCGATCTCTCCGAACGGATAATCTTCTTTCATCACCCATGCTCCCCATTCTGTATAAAGCGTGGCATCATAAGCGAATTAGGATCAATTGCGAAATAGAAACCGAAAAAAGCCTCGTAGCAAGTCACCATACCATAGCGCGCACCGAAGCGATCGTTTAATGCACCTTTACAGGCTGAAAAGGGCGTAAAAAAGCATCATTAAAATCATATCCTGCTTCAAAATCTGCGAGCGAATCCTCATCTGTTTTCCCTAATAAACCCGCGTGAACCAAATTAAATACGATGTGGCCAATATCCGAACACCTATGAATGCCCCACTCCGAAAGTACCCGCTTGGAGATCGGCCCAAACTCCTCAAGCGCATATTCGCGAATACCTTCCAATAGCTCCCCACCGTTTACATGGCGTGGCTTTCGCAATTTTTTCACCGTATAATCCAACCCCTCACGAACAAAATGATATGCGTCGACCGAATACCGTACATCTTCTTGCACAATCGTTTCTAATAGATCTTCCACCGTTAATTCATTCATTTTAGGTTCTCTTTTAGTAGGTTAGCTAGTTGATCGCACTCATCCGGCGTTTCATACAACGTAGGCTTCCAATTCCAACCAACGCCATCCTCTGACATTCGCGGGATTAAGTGAATATGAAAATGAAAAATCTCTTGTCCCGCTGCCGTTCCACTACTTTGCAACCAGTTGATTCCTTCCGCTCCCAAAGTCTTCATCTGAACTGCCGCTATGTTTTGTGCTGCGGAAAACAGGGCAGAAAATGCCTGCTTCGGCACCTCTAACAGGGTTTCATAATGCATCTTGGTGATGAGTAACATGTGCCCAAGAGCTAATGGATTAATATCCAAAAAAGCCATCACTGCATCATCTTCATAGACCACCGAGGCGGCTATTCGACGTGCAGCAATCTCACAAAAAAGGCACGACTCACTCATACACGCCGCCTTTCTGATAAGGCTCGCTCGCGAGCGGCGCATCGCTGGCCTGAAAAAAGAAGCGCCCCATAAGACCGAGCATGAACAAACCCGCTATCAACAACAGGTATTTTTTTTCCTGCTCGGTCAGCTGAAAACATGCTCGCAATGCCCCTCGACGAATCATGTCTAAACCATATCGCTGCATCTCGATTATGACAAGAAAGAAGCGAAGAAAAACAGACCTCTTGTCCCTTTTTTTGATACGGTGTGATTTACACTCGTTCAAATTTTTTCGAGCAGGCTGCCAACATCCGACACCCCGCCGCTTCTACCGCCACAGTATCCTCAATTCGAACCCCGCCTACGCCTGGATAATAAAGCCCCGGTTCCACAGTCACGACATCCCCTTCGCTTAAAATCTCACCACTTCGACCGATGCGTGGACGCTCATGAATATCCAGCCCAACTCCATGGCCCGTGCCATGAATAAACCCAACCTGTTTTCCATTTGATTCACCTGTCACGAAACCAGCCGCCTCAAAAGTCGCTACGATATGCTGGTGAATCTCATCTCCACACACATCAGAGCGTACTTTTTTTAGAGCCTGTTTTTGAGCCTTTAAAACCGTATTGTAGATCTTTTTAAGCGCCGAGGATGCTTCACCTCTGCAAACCGTTCGCGTTAGATCTCCCCAATATCCTGTTGTTTCATTGCGCGGAAAAATATCCACTATAATCGCTTCTCCAGCAAACAAAGGCCCAGAACCCCGCTCATGCGGATCCGTCGCCTGATCTCCACCTGCCACAATAATATCACGCCCTGAGCACCCACGCTTTAATAGCTCCAATTGAACCGCCTCTCGAACTCGCTCCGACGTAAGCACACCTTGCGAATCACGCAAGGCTCCCCGCGATCCAATATCCGCAGATGCAATCCTCGCTACCGCTTCCTTCATTCCTGCAACGGCTGCGCGTTGCGAATTTCGAATATACTCAATCTCTTGCTGGTTTTTTGTTCGCCGGGTCGGATAATTAGATCGTGGGCTTAGCTGTACTTTCCACCCTTTTTCCATTAGTTTAGTATAAATTCCCGCAGGAAAATCAAATCCCACCTCCACTGTTTTTATCCCCACACGTGCGGCTACTGCCTGAATCTGCTCCACAATATCCCAGCGTTTTTTAGGCGGTAATAGCAACTCCTCAGGCGTAAGCACCTCTACTGATGAATAGCATTCTCGCTTGGCGCGACCCTGCTCCATCGTCGAAACCACCAAAATTTGTTTCTTAGCCAATATAATCAGCAAAACTGGATCGGGTGCGACAAACCCACATCCATAACGCACATCATTTACGGCTGTTAATGAATTCGAATAAATGAGTCGTGCTTTTAATCGCGCCATACGCTTATTTCTCTTTTTTTTGGTTTATGACCTCTAAACTAACACGAGTTATTCACTACACAAATCTCCATTTGAAGACGATCTAAACCCACATTTAGTGGTTTTTAAAATTAGGATATACTAAATCAAGTATACCGTGTTTTTTAGTAAAAAAAATGATGCTAATGCCTTTACCAAATTTCTCCGATTAACTAATCTCCTGCCTCACGTGGAAATAGCAGTTATAACCACGTGTTTAATAACCTGTTAATAACTTTTTATACAACCGATTATGTGGATTTTATTAGGAAATGTCGTACAAAATTGAACCTATCTGGCAAGCGTGCTGTGAACAACTGAAAACCATTTTATCTGATGATATATACGATCGCTGGATCGCTGTCATTCAGCCGCTATCCATAGAAGAAAACAATCTTCAATTAGCCGTTGCAAACGACTTTTATAAAGATTGGCTCGAAGAGAATTATCTACCCTTAATTGATAAAGCACTCATCCTGATCGGACACGAAGAATTGACCGCCACGCTAACCGTGGATGTTCAACGGTTTGATCATGCAACATCTAACGAAAAACCCGCTGTTGAAGCACCCAAAAAAGAGCGGACCATGCGGATGAGCAATAAATCGAAAAATAAACTAAATCCAACGTATACCTTCGATTCGTTTGTTATTGGTGAAAACAACCAATTTGCACATGCAGCGGCCATGGCAGCAGCAACCTCCCCTTCTCGAACCTATAATCCCCTATTTATCTATGGTGGTGTCGGTTTAGGAAAAACGCACTTAATGCAAGCGATCGGGAATTATGTCGCTCAACAAAAAAATCGAGCCAAGGTGCGCTACATCACATGTGAATCATTTACAAATGAATATATCGATGCTCTTCAAAACAACAATGTATCTGCATTCCGAAAAAAATATCGAAAAATTGACCTCTTACTCATTGATGATATCCAATTCTTAGATGGGAAAAATCGACTCCAAGAAGAGTTTTTCCATACGTTCAACACGCTTTTCGAAAGTCATAAGCAGATTATTTTAACCTCTGACCGAACACCGAGTGAAATGTCAGGCCTAGCCCCTCGTTTAATATCCCGCTTTGAATGGGGATTAGTCACCGAATTAATTAAACCTGATGTCGAGACTCGAATCGCCATTTTAAGAAAAAAAGCAGCCTCCATGCAGGTGCATATCGATAATACCTTAATTGATTATCTTGCACAAAAAATCTCATCGAACATCCGGAGTTTAGAGGGTGCCTTAATTCGAATCGCAACCTTTAACTCACTCACCCATCAAGAGATTACCATTGAACGGATCGATCAACTACTTCATGACTTGATCGGAAAAGATGAATGTATGCCGATTAGTGTCGATCTAGTCCAAAAAACAGTTGCTGATTATTATGATATTCGACTCTCTGATCTCACGGGGAAAAAAAGATCAAAGGATATTGTGTGGCCTCGTCAAGTTGCCATGCATCTATCGCGTACATTAACAAAAAATTCATTCCCCTCAATCGGACAAAAATTTGATCGAAATCATGCCACCGTTCTTTATGCTCATGAACAAGTGAATAGCCGAGCAAATCAAGATCGACAACTCGAGCAGACCTTAGCACTCTTGACCGAAAAAATTAAAGATAACTCATTCTCATAACGACCCTCAATTTCTTAGATAATCAGCCTGCTTCGCTTCACAACCATCTCTTGAGATAACCCGCTCGATAAACTGTTAATAAAATAACAATAACTTCTATAACTCTCACTTTTCAACAAAACCTACTTTCTATCGATACGTTATCAACAACCCCGACTCGGATTTTAAGTTTTTACGGGTGACGACTTTACAAAAAATAAGTACCGTCTTATTCACATATTCACAGCATATAGGAATAGTGTATTTATTAAATAATCTATCTCTATTCTACAGGAGACTTGTTGATGAAACTGACCATAGATAAAAACCAGCTTTTAGAAACCTTGCAAAAAGTACAATCGATTGTAGGTCAACGAACAACGTTACCTATTCTATCGAATGTAATGCTTGAAGCTCATCACGGACAATTAATCTGCACAACGACCGATATGGAAGTTAGCTTACGAACGAGTATCGAAGCAGATATCGAAGTGGAAGGAGCAACCACTTTGCCTGCAAGACGTTTTTTCAGTATTTGCAGAGACTTACCGAGCCATCAAGTTGAGTTATCACTTGAGTCTGGTGAGGATAAAGGCGAAATCGTAACGATTGTTTCAGGATCTTATAAAGGAAAGTTGGGTGGCTTATCTAAAAATGATTTTCCCCCTATGCCTGTATTTGAGGAGAGCTTTAGTTATACGCTTGGACAAGGGATTCTGAAGGATACGCTTCAGAAAACATCGTACGCGGCTTCTAGCGATGAATCTCGGGCGATTTTGAATGGTTCATTGATGTCCTTCCGAGATGGAAAACTTATTACCGTGTGTACTGATGGTCGTCGCTTAGCTCTAGTAGAGCAAGATATAGAAATGCCAGAAGAAGCGCAGATGGATGTAGTGGTGCCTACAAAAACAGTGAATGAGCTTATTAAATCATTAGTTATAGAGGAGGATATTGAGATACGTATGTCTTCCACTCAGATTTCATTCGAATTTGGAAATATTCTCATTATCTCTAAGTTGATTGATGGCACCTATCCAAATTACAGGCAAGTGATTCCCTCACAATGTGAAGAACGAATTAGTGTGGAGAGGGAATTATTACAAAGTGCGGTTCGGCGTGTTTCTCTCATGCTTGACGATCAGGCGGCAGCAGTTCGATTGGATATTAGTGAAAACCGAATTGAGCTGACTACTTCAACACCTGAAATAGGAACCGCCACAGAAAGTATACCCGTTAAATACAGTGGAAAATCAATATCAATTGCATTTAATCCAACCTACTTAGTTGCCCCATTAAAGCATCTCGAAAGCGATGAGGTCTTTATTGAACTATCCGATGAAACAAGTCCGGGAGTCATAAAGAGTAATATTCCGTTTTTATATGTGATTATGCCTATTCGCGTAAACTAATTGGTTGCCGAACTAGGGGTCGAACCTAGACTAAGCGAGTCAGAGTCGCTTGTGCTGCCATTACACCATTCGGCACTGCTTAAAAGCCAAGCAAACTATGATGAATCGATGAATCGATCAATGTGAATTTATAAAAATAATGAACAACAAGTGTTCGATTATTAAAACGTGAAAACGACGGTTTTTTACCCCTTCATCACATCCGTTAACGCATCTTTCAATTCAGCGTGTTTGAACGGATAGCCGGCGGTTTTTAATTTTTCAGGAATAACATGAGTGCCAGATAAAAGAATAGCTTCTGCCATTTCCCCAAATAGAATCTTAGCTGCAAACCCTGGTAGCGGTAGGATCGTAGGTCGGTTAATGACCTTGCCCAACACGTTTGTAAATTCTTTATTATCAACAGGATTGGGAGCGGTCAGATTAACGGGACCAACAAGTGAATCTTGTGCCATGATGAATTGTATCGCACCGACCATATCATCAAGGCTGATCCAACTCATATACTGTTTTCCTGAGCCTAATATACCACCACCACCCAAGAGAAAGGGAGGTAACATTTTTTTCAATGCACCACCCTTTCTGCTTAACACAATCCCAGTCCGAATATGAACGGTTCGAATTCCAGCTTGTTCGGCCGCTTCCGTTGAATTTTCCCATTCCACACAAACTTCGGGAAGAAAACCCGACCCGGATGGAGAGCTCTCTGTAATCACGTCTGATCCTGTATCCCCATAAAAACCGGTAGCTGAGGCACTGATGAACACAGATGGCTTATGATCGCTGGAAGCAAGTTGCTCTGATAAAAGACGCGTGCCCGTCAAGCGACTCATCTTAATCCGTTCCTTCTTCGCCGCATTCCATCGACCTTCAGCGATATTTTCTCCCGCTAAATGAATAACCGCATCTACACCTTCAAAATTGATCGGTTTTTTGAAGTCACGACCCAAACCAACAACGATATGACCCTCCGTAACAAGAGCCTCTTTAAGAGCAATTCCAACAAGACCATGCGATCCAGATAAATAAATTTTCATGACATCCTTACATGTTAATAAAGGGTTATATCGGTATATTTACAATTTGCTTACTTCTATGTAATAAAAAAATGAGAATAGTGAGAGTTTAAAAAAGCGATTATTGACCAACGAAGCTCGGTGTGTAAGCTGATGTTATTGGAGAATGGTATGGCGGATTTAAGAACACAGGTAATTGTTGTTGGCGGAGGTCATGCCGGTTATGAAGCGGCATTAGCTTCAGCTCGGATGGGCGTTAAAACCATTCTCGTTACGCTGGACCAATCCCAAATTGGACGATTACCTTGCAATCCAGCTGTCGGTGGGATCGCAAAATCACACCTGGTCTCAGAAGTAGATGCAATGGGAGGCGAAATAGCCAAAAATGCCGATTTTACCGGTGTTCAATATCGGATGCTAAATACGCGCAAAGGACCAGCTGTACAATCTAATCGAATCCAATGCGATAAAACAGCCTATCCTGTACGCATCCAAGAAGTGCTCAAAAACCAAACCAATTTAAGTTTGATTGATGATATGGTTACCTCCATAGATACGCAAAATGGTAAAGTTAAGTCTATCTCAACTCGTTCTTATGGAGTAATTTACGCTGATTGTGTTGTAATTTGTACGGGAACTTTTTTACGTGGAAGAGTGTTAATAGGCACGGAATCAATTGCAGAAGGCCGTATGGGTGAAGAATCTGCCGAAGCCTTATCAGCGTCTTTTCAGTCTTTTGGTTTTTCACTCGCTAGATTAAAGACCGGTACCCCGCCCCGTATACACCGCGACTCGATCGCCTATGATCGTATTGATGAGCAACCCGGTGAAGATCCACCCCCTTTTTTCTCATATGAAGCCAAAAAAATTCGTAAAGCAGCCGAAGCGGAACTGTTCCACGTGGAACAATCCCCTTTAATTCCGTGGCTACCTGGCGATCAACAGCTGAGTTGTTACTTAACACACACCAACCCGCAGACACATCAAATCATTGCAGATCATCTTCATGAAAGCGCGATGTATGGAGGCATGATTGAGGGTACGGGCGTTCGGTATTGCCCTTCTATCGAAGATAAAATCGTAAAATTTTCAGGTCGTGATGCCCATCATGTGTTTATTGAACCTGAGGGGCGAAATAATGTGCGACTCTATCCCAATGGCACCTCAAATAGCCTTCCTGAAGCAGTACAATTAAAAATGATTCGATCGATTGTAGGTATGGAGCAAGCTGAAATGATTCGTCCCGGCTATGCGATTGAGTATGATTTTGCAGATCCAACTCAGCTTTTTCATTCATTAGAGACAAAAAAAGTAGAGAGTCTCTTCTTTGCGGGTCAGCTCAACGGCACCACGGGCTATGAAGAAGCATCTGCTCAGGGCTTTGTGGCAGGCGTGAATGCAGCGTGTAAAGTATTAGGTGAGCCTGAATTCATATTAAGCCGAAACGAAAGTTATATAGGCGTTTTAATTGATGATTTGGTGACAAAAGGAACCGATGAGCCATATCGAATGTTTACATCTAGATCAGAACATCGGCTAACATTACGCCAGGACAATGCGCCATACCGTTTATATGAGAAAGCGGCCCGAATTCAAATATTGAGCAACGATCGCTTACAGATAACTAAAAATCAGATGGATTCGATTCAAAAAGAGATGCGGCGGCTCGAAAAGACGTTTTCGGGCGGGAAGTCATTAGCCCAACTTTTGCGTCAACCCGGGAATAACTACGAAGCGCTGCCAATGGAACTGCGCGAATATGATGATGAGGATATAGTGCGTCAGGTTGAGATCGAGATTAAATACGCGGGCTATATCAAACGCGAACGTGAGCGGATTGAGACTGCGCTAAAACAGGAGTCCTGGAGGATCCCAGTCAGTTTTGATTACGATACTGTGGGCGGCTTACGGACAGAATCCCTCGAGAAGCTAAAAAAAATACTTCCCGAAAACTTAGGGCAGGCCGGACGAATATCGGGTGTAAACCCTTCGGATGTAGCGCTTTTAAGTGTAGCTATCAAAAAACGGGAAGCTGCGAACGCGACTGATGTATCAGCGTAGTTGCGACTCGAGAGACTCATTATAACCCGTGAGCTCCATATAGGCTTCACCAACCACTTTCCCTTTTTCCAGAATATCACAGGCGCCTTCCCAGTAGGCAATACCACCGAGTTCACCTGTTAGTTCTTGTTCATCAAAAAGGGGTTTGATGAGAAGTTGGTAGGGCGAGCCATCGGGGCGCAACCCGGATAAGGTGGTTTCAACCGGATAGTTTGATTGGCTATTAGGGCTTTTCCACCGACGCAGAACATTCCAACTAAAATCATCTGGACCCATATGGGTGAGCTTTCCGTCGACTGAGATCCAGACTAGCTTGGAGTGGGGATCAGGATTACCATCCTCATCTCGGAGGATGTAGAGCATGAGTTCGGTTTGGTCGTCAAACCTGACGCTCAGCCAATCCCAGCCAACTTGGGTCTTGCTCAGCTGGCTACTACTGATTTCGTGATCCATCCAGGCTTCGCCTTCTACAGGTATTGATTTATTGTTAAGTATAATATCACCAACGATTTGCAATCTTGGATAGGTAATATACCAACTACATGCAGAAGTCTCTGCACCTTTTTTTGATAGACCATTTTCGCCAAACGTAACATGGGGCTGAGCGGGGTCGAGCGTAAGATTGAGCTGCACCTCTTCTTGGATGGTTGCGATCAATTCGATTTGATTTTCTGCATCTTGCACGAGGCTCCAATTTCCATTTTGCATCTCCATTCTTTCAGTGGAGCAGAAAGCATCCCAGCCATCCCGATTGAGCCGTTCTTCGTGGTAAAATGCTTTTTGATCGATATCGCTTAGCGCCATGTGGGCCATGTAGATGTGCTCATCGCCAAATTGATCCGATCCAGCTGCAGCGTTGGGTTTTAAGGCGTATCTAAAGAAGGTGGCTTGAAAACCATAACGATCTTTGTTTTCGGCATGCAGGTGCCCGGTGATATACCACCATTCAATTCTAAAATCGGGATGGCTTCCATGATCGCGCGGAAAGGTGAACGTGGGGAATTCGGTTGGAATACGATACCCGTCTTCTGTGTAATTCATTTGAGACCATGCATTTAAAGAAACAATCAGGGTTGTAATAGTCGCTATAAAACAACGGTGCATCATATTATACCTCTTTATCCGCTTCTAGGGTGCTGCTCCAGTATCCGACGGAGTAGCAGGTGACAATAGAGGCCACAATGATACCGGCAGATAGAAGCCAAAGGTTGCCGGCGGGTAGCCCAAAGGCGAGAGTCCAACCAAACGATTGTTTATTGATCACAAACACAAGGATATAGCCCAACCAAATGCTGATTATCAGACCACCTAGTAGCCCATATAGGCTCATGAAAAGGCCTTCAATCGTTAAACTTGAGGCGATATCTCGTCTGCTAAATCCAATTTCTCGTTGCACCTCAAGTTCACGCCGCCGCTCCATAACGAGGCTGAAAAGGGCGAGGGCGAGCCCCGCGATGGCTACTAGGATCCCAATTGCCTTTAGGGCGTGGGTCACGGCGAAAGTCTGGTTAAAGATGGTGATGACTTCAGCGCGTAGCGCGCGGTTGGTCCGAACGGTTAGGCCTGGATAGTCTTTTGACCATTGGTTTCTTACTTCCTCTGGATTTACGCCTGGTTTCAGAGTGGCGGCAAAGTTGAGCGCGCGTCGATCGTTGAACCAGTTACAAACTAAGTCGCTATCTACCACTAAAGAACCTCTTTCATTGCCATAATCAGCAAATAAACCCTTCACGCGTAGGGTTTTGACGCCATCGGGGGTGGGGAGTTCGAGGGTGTCGCCGGAGCGCAGGGCGTATCTTTGGGAAAAACTTTCACTTATGAGTGCTGGGTAGGTGCCTGAGGGATCAGGTTGCGAGCGATTTATCTTTCTATCTGGTGCCTCAATCCAAATAAATTGGTTGCCATCCCATTCGCGTTCTGAGCGCATACCGACGAGAAAGGTTGGGGCGCCTTTGAATGAAATAGGCATGATATGTCCAATATCCGCAGATTCCACATTTGGGTCATTTTTGAGCGTTTTCCATGTTTTTTCGCTCATTTTGTTGCGATTTGACGCATTTTCAACCCCTTTTACGGCAACAAACAGATCGGCTTTTAGCGTATGACCAATCCAGTTGGTGACGGTTTGTTCAAATGAGTGGATCAAAATATCCATACCCGCTGCCATACCAATGGCGGCGACCATTCCGGCAACGGTAAGGCGATGTCTTCCGGTGAGACGTTTGAGTTGACCGGCGGCAATCCGAAGGTGGGCGGAGAGGGCGGAAAATGGGGAGAGAAGGATGGGGGCGCTACGCAGGAGCGATCCGCTCAGCATCGCAGCCCCTGTGAGCGCAAAGAGAGCAGAGAGATAGCCGCCAAGGGGAAAGCGGTTGCCTACCGCTAGTTCAACGGGTGGTAAGAAGTGCGCTAGCCAGGCAAAAGCGGCAAGCAACAAGCCCCATTTGGTATGGTTAAAATGGGTCTTTTGGGTGCCTAGGCGCTCTTGGCGGATGGCTTGAATGGGCGGGGTTGAGGCGGCGTCCTTGGCGGGAACCCATCCCGCTAAGAGAGAGACGACGATGCCCATTAGTGCAGCGAGAGTCGCTTCTTGTGCGTCCCAGCGTGCAGCGGTAGCGGTGGTATTCATATACAGGGCATTCACGGTTCTGGCTATTGCTTGCACGGTTCCTTGTGCGAGCAGCCATCCTATTAAGAGCCCAAGAGCACTTCCGATGGAACCGAGGAGTACGGACTCGATGAGCCACATACGTTGAATCCATTGAGGGGTGAATCCGAGCGCACGGAGTGTGCCGATTTCACTTCGCCTGCGCACCACGGCGGCTTCAAGCGCTTGTAAGATGAGGTAGAGCCCGACAATCAGGGAGAGCCCCGACAAAATGGTTAGGTTCATTCGAAAGGCTGCGGTCATGGCTTGGGTGGCTTGGCGTTGCTCGTCGCTTCGCATCCATACCCATTGTTGCGAATCGAGTTGTTCAAGGCGCTCAAGGACATGCTCCATGATTTGATCCCGTGCCGAACCTTCGGGAACAAATAGATCAACCCGATCGACAGCATTTGGTTGATCTGTAAATCGTTGCACAGCAGGTAGATCCATTAGAAAGACAGATTCTTTTTTTCCGGCGTCCAGTTCTCCAGGGATTAAAATAGCGGCTACTTTCAGTGTTCGGGATTGATCGCCAATAATGGCGTTGAAGGGATCGCCGACATCAACAGAAAGCAGCTCTGCGGCAGCTTGCGTTAGATACACTTGATCGTTAGCACCTAACTGGATATCGGCTTGATCTTGTGTTTGCAGGGTTATAACACCGCTGGATCCACGGGCATTGGAGAGGTTTCGAAGCGCCATGAGGTCGAGCCCTACTAGGGTGATTTGTTTGGCGTCAAAATCATCACTATCGAGGCCCGTTCCGGGAAGGGCGGCGGTGGCTTCGACCACGGGGAGCATGACTACAGGTAGGGTGCCGAGCGCACGGCGTAACTCCGGAAGTTTGGAGGTAGGTATTTTTCCAGAGGGGGTTGAGACAATAAGGTCGCCTCCTCCACTCAACGATTGAGTGAAGAGCTGAAATCCAGAAACGGCGGCGCGGTTGGCAAGTCGAACGGAATAAAGCACCGCTACGCCCAAAGCAATGATTGCCACTAGCGCTATCGTCGTGGTGGGTGAGCGCTTGGCGTGCCGCAAGGTGAATCGACTGAGATACATTAATTCCATGTGATTTTTCCGTTAGACGAGGGCACCGTCATGTAGGTTCAGGGTACGATCGCAGGAGGCTGCCGCATCCGGACTGTGTGTGACCAAAAATAGCGCAATTTGATGTTTTTCAGTCAATTTTTTGAGTAAATCGAGCGTTTTTCGGCCACTTTTTGAATCTAAGCTGCCGGTCGGCTCGTCGGCTAAAATCAGTTTTGGACGATGTGCGAGCGCTCGTGCGATGGCAATTCGTTGTGATTCACCGCCGCTTAAAGTGTCGGGTAGCGCGTTGGCATGAGAGGTTAATTCGACTGCTTCGAGCAGTTGGGCGACTCGTTCTTTGCGTACGGGTGCAGGCATGCCGGCAATTTGCATGCTGATCTCAATGTTTTCAGCGGCGGTAAGGGTGGGGAGTAGATGAAAAAATTGAAAGATGGTGCTGATGTGATGTCGGCGAATGTGCGTTAGTGTAGTGGCCGAGGCTTGGGCTAGATCGTTGGATGAGAGCATGATAGTGCCGCTGTCAGGTCGATCGATTCCGGAAAGGAGATTAAGCAACGTGCTTTTGCCTGAACCCGAAGGACCCATTAATGCGACACGCTCGCCCGGCTGGATTGAAAAGCTGACATCCTTTAAAATCATCTGTTTGCCATATGCTTTACAAACATGCTCTACCTGCAAGAGATTGGGCTGCGCTTTTTTAATTTCAATGTTTTCTGCTACCGTTTCTGAATTCATGATTAACCCTCGCGTTTATCCGCATGAGAGGATGCTAAACTTACATTCGAGATTCTGTCGGTTGATGGGATCGACAGAAGAAAAAGCTTCGAATTGGATTGATGCGAACGGATTGGCTTTCTATTTTGTCCTTGGATGCTTAGCTCAGTCGGTAGAGCAGCTGACTCTTAATCAGCGGGTCGAGGGTTCGAGCCCCTCAGCATCTACCAATATTT
>CAJYAJ010000014.1 GCA_913065005.1 uncultured Verrucomicrobiota bacterium
GACGTATCGAAAAGACGGCGGGACTTTAACACCTCTTGTTTGGGCGAATACATGGGCCGCGATGCAGATGGGTAATGAACCGGCTCTTAGACTGGATCCTGTAGATAACAATGCGGGGTCAGAATTATGGCAAATAAGTGCTAATCAACAGGTAGCTTGTAATCCAACAAGTTCATACATCATAAAATGTTCGGCGATTGCGCAAAGTCCTCGTAATATAAAAATTGTTTGGAGAAATGCCTCAGATAATGATAGCGGATTATATTTTGATAGCGGGATTATTAGTTTACAGAACAAGGTTGCAACGAACCTCGTGTTTAATTTTACTCCAATTAATTTATCGGAAGCAGATCTGAATGGAGAATTGCGGATTCAAGTGGGTGGAGATGGCACACGTGTTCATATTGATGACGTAGAAGTTATAGAGCAGGCCGTCTCATCGGCAGGGGGTACGTCCTCACGGCTGGCCATCGAATACATGCGTCGAAAGAGCGCTTCAGATCTCACATATCAGCCATCGTTTGAAAGTGATTTAACCTCAACCAATTGGCTTGATGCATCGAACTATCAGACGGCGACGAGTATCGATAGTATATGGGAGAGGGTCCGCGTAGAAGATCCCGATTTATCCTCTACAAATTCGACTCGATTTGGAAGATTAGAGGTTCTGTTTGAATACTCAAAATAAGAGGAGTTAGTATGATAAATAGATTAGTAGGATATGGGGTTATTTGGGGTCTAAGTCTCGCTTTGTTGAGTCCGGAAACGTATGGGGCAAAGAGCCCGAATGTTTTGATGATTATTGTCGACGATTTACGTCCCCAGTTGGGTTGTTATGGTCACAATGAGACGCGCTCTCCGCGCATAGACCAACTGGCAGCGGATGGAACCTTATTTGAAACGGCCTATGTTCAAGTGCCGGTGTGTGGGGCTTCGCGTGCGAGTATGATGACGGGCTTATATCCAACTCCGGAGCGTTTTGTTACGTATCATTCCAGTGTGGATGAGGACGCGCCTGGCATTGTGGACATACCAGGGCATTTAAAGTCTCATGGCTATTCGACCGTATCTAATGGAAAAATATACCACCAAAAAAACGATTGCCTTGCTTCGTGGGATGAGATCTCGAGACCGCCAGATTTTAGAGTTTATTTGAATCCTGAGAACAAGAAGGTTCAGGGCAAGAAGCAGCCTGCTTATGAAATAGCTGATGTTGACGACGATGCATACCCGAGCGGGAAAATGGCAAACAAGATCAAGGACGACTTGAAAGCGGCGAAGAAATCAGGGAAACCCTTCTTTATTACCGCTGGGTTCACGAAGCCTCATTTGCCTTTTAATGCACCGAAGAAGTATTGGGATATATATAATCGTGACAGTATTGCTTTGGCCGACAATCCATTTGCCCCTAAAGGTGCGCCCCGTCAGGCGATGCACGAATGGAACGAGCTAAGAAATGGATACGGCGGAATTCCACAAGACGGCCCGGTTTCAGATGAACTTGCGAAAACGCTCATACATGGCTATTACGCTTGTGTTTCATATACGGATAAATTGATTGGCGATATTTTAGATGAGCTAGAGCGGCTGCAACTTGATAAAAATACCGTTGTAATCATGATAGGGGATCATGGCTGGCAGTTGGGGGAGCATACATTGTGGTGTAAACATGCTCTCTTTGAAACCTCTCTGCATACCCCAATGATTATTAGAGCTCCGGGCTTCAAGCGGGGACAGAGAACAAAAGCGTTAGTTGAATTTGTTGATCTGTACCCTACGATTTGTGAGTTAGCAGGATTGCAAGCCCCGGATCATTTGCAGGGGAAGAGTCTGGTTCCTTTAATGAAGAATCCATCTGCCAAACATAAGCCAGCTATTTTTGCTCGTTATCATGGGGGAGAAACCGTGCGAACCGCCCGGTTTCAATATTCAGAGTGGAATGGTAAGAATGCCATGTTTTATGATCACAAAGTGGATCCAGATGAAAATATAAACCAAATCGAAAACCCCAATTATGCGAAAGCAGTTCAACGCTTGAAAGGGTTGTTGGGGGAGCATAGGGAACAGCTATGAGGAAATTTTTAACTTATATATTTATATTTTTTATACCGATTTTATCGGGGTGTGCTGAAGCGAGCTTGCATGATCAATATGCAGATGCGTTTTTAATTGGAGTGGCGGTGGGAAGTGATGATGTTGGTCATCCCTATCGGTTTCCTATGAAGAAAAATGCAAAAGAGTGGGCGTTGATTCATAAGGAGTTCAATTCGCTGACCGCTGAGAATTTGATGAAAATGCAGTATATGCATCCGAAGCCCGACCTGTACTATTTTGATGATGCCGATGAATTCATTGATGAGGCAGAGCGGCATGGGCATGCGGTTGTTGGCCATACGCTTGTTTGGCATGCCATGGCGCCCTCATGGGTTTTCAAAGATCAATCGGGCGGTACGGTTTCTGCAGATGAGCTGCAAGAGCGGATGAAAGAGCATATTTATACAATTGCAGGTCGATATCGGGGTCGCATTGCCTATTGGGATGTAGTGAATGAGGCGGTTAAGGTAAAGAAGGTGAAAGACGAGACGGGCAAGCTCGTTGAGAAGGCCGCCTTGCGCGAGTCGCCGTGGCTTACTATTTTAGGAGAAGCGTATCTAGAAGATGCGTTCAAGTTTGCTGAAAAGGCAGATCCTACTGCAAAATTACTTTATAACGATTTCTCTATGACGAATCCTAAAAAAGCGCAGTTTGTTGCGGATATGTGTCAAGATTTGAGATCGAAGGGGTGTCGAGTCGATGGGGTTGGAATGCAGGCGCATTGGCATTTGGAGTATCCAACGGTTGCTGAAATACAGCATGCATTAGACATATTCCGAGCGGCTTCATTACGCGTCCATATTACAGAGCTAGATCTTGGCATATTACCTCGTCCGAGCGGGGAGCAAGACGCTGATATCTCTCGAAATGTTGAGCTGGCAGAGCGATTAAATCCGTATACGGAGCAGGTGCCAGCGGAGGTCCTTGAAGCACAGGCAAAGCGTTATGAGGAAATTTTTAACGTCCTTTATAAAAACCGAGATATTGTGGACAGAGTTACTTTTTGGGGCTTGAGCGATGGACCTTCTTGGTTGAATGATTGGCCAGTGAAGGGAAGAACATCGCATCCCTTGTTATTTGATAGAGACTTAAATCCCAAACCGGCATACGAAGCGGTATATAATGTACCTTCTTGCTGTGATTGTATGTAAGAGGGGCTGGGGATGAATTATTTACTGGGATTAGATGTTGGAAGTTCATCGGTAAAGGCGGCGTTATTAGATGCGGCTTCAGGCGCCTGCGCTGGAAGTGCTTTTTACCCGAAGACGGAGCAAATTATCGATGCTCCGCAGCCGGGCTTTGCTGAGCAAGATCCGGCCAATTGGTATGCATCTGCAAAAAGTGCGATTCGCGATGCGATGTATGAAGCGGGGGCAAAACCTGAGGATGTTAAGGCGATTGGTATTGCCTACCAGATGCATGGGCTGGTTTGTGTGAATGCACAACAAGAGGTGTTGAGACCGGCCATTATTTGGTGTGATTCACGAGCGGTTTCATATGGAGATAAAGCGTTCGAAGCGATCGGGTCAGAAGCGTGTCTGCACCGTCTGATGAACTCGCCCGGAAATTTTACCGCATCCAAGTTGGCTTGGGTGAAAGAACATCAACCTGATTTGTTTAATCAGATTGATAAAATTATGCTTCCGGGCGATTGGTTGGCGATGCGGCTTACAGGCAAAGTAAGCACGACTATTTCAGGGCTTTCTGAGGGAATTCTTTGGGATTTTAAAGAGGAGTCTCCAGCTGCTATTTTGATGGATTATTATGGCTTCGATAAGGAGATATTGCCGACACGCGTTCCGACCTTTGGCATTCAGGGGGAGCTCACGGATGTGGCCGCAGCGGATTTGGGGCTTGCGCCGGGAACGCCTGTATCCTACCGAGGCGGAGATCAGCCGAATAATGCACTTTCGTTAAATGTGTTGCGACCGGGAGAAATTGCAGCGACGGCGGGGACGTCTGGCGTTGTCTATGGGGTTACGGATCAGAAAAAAGTGGACCCACAATCCCGTGTAAATACGTTTGCCCATGTGAATCATAGCGCAGCCGACCCTCGTTTAGGCGTATTGCTGTGTATTAATGGAACGGGAATATTGAATGCATGGACACGTCGATTATTAGGTGATGTTTCGTATGTGGAAATGAATGAGCTGGCAACGAATGTAGATGCGGGTTCGGATGGGCTTAGTGTATTGCCTTTTGGGAATGGAGCGGAGCGGGTTCTCAATAATAAAAACATGGGAGCCCATGTAGTCGGCTTGGATTTCAACCGCCATGACCGAGGTCATTTGTGTCGGGCGGTTCAAGAGGGCATTGTTTTCTCCTTTATGTATGGGATGGAAATAATGGCAGATACCGGCATGCCGATTCATACGATACGGGCGGGCGATGCGAATATGTTTATGAGCCCCATTTTTAGCCAATCGTTGGCCAATATTAGTGCCGCTCAAATTGAGCTCTATGATACAGATGGTGCACTGGGTGCGGCGCGCGGAGCGGGTGTGGGAGCAGGCCTTTATGAATCATTAGAACAGGCGTTTTCTACCCTTGAGAAAAAACAAATCATCGAACCAGATGGAACAAATTTAAATGAGGCGTATGGACGCTGGAAAAATACCGTTGAGAAAGCAATAGAAACATAGGAGAAGTACATGAGTGTGGTTACAGGCAATACAGAATATTTTCAGGGCATTGGTAAAATTGCATTTGAAGGGCAGGCGAGTGATAACCCGTTAGCCTTTAAATGGTATGATGAAAACCAAGTGGTAGCAGGCAAGACCATGAAAGAGCACTTTCGTTTTGCAACCGCCTATTGGCATAGCTTTTGTGGCGTTGGGAGCGATCCATTTGGACCAGGTACACAACAATTTCCATGGGCGGCTGGGTCAGATGCGGATGAGCGAGCGCGCAATAAGATGGACGCTGCGTTTGAGTTTATGACCAAGCTGGGGACGCCATATTATTGTTTCCATGATTTTGATTTAGTGGAAGAAGGCGATTCATTTGCTGAATCATCGCGTCGGCTAGAACATATCGTGGCGTATGCGAAAGAGAAGCAGGCGGCATCGGGGGTGAAGCTCCTTTGGGGAACGGCAAACCTGTTTAGTAACCCGCGCTACATGAACGGAGCGGGCACCAATCCGGATTTTAATGTGGTTGCCTATGCCGGCGCTCAGTTGAAAAACGCGATAGATGCTACGATTGCCCTGAACGGAGAAAATTATGTTTTCTGGGGTGGACGCGAAGGCTACATGAGCTTGTTAAATACCAACATGAAACAGGAATTGGATAACTTTGGGAACTTCCTGCGGATGGCTCGTGATTATGCACGTGCGCAGGGCTTTGAAGGTACGTTCTTTATTGAGCCCAAGCCTGCAGAGCCAAGCAAGCATCAGTATGACTTTGATGCGGCAACGGTCATCGGCTTCTTGCAACAGCAAGGATTAGCGGAGGACTTCAAGCTCAACCTCGAGGTGAATCATGCTACGTTGGCAAATCATACCTTCCAACATGAGTTGCAGGTGGCGGTTGATGCAAACATGTTGGGCTCGATCGATGCGAACCGGGGAGATTATCAGAATGGATGGGATACCGATCAGTTCCCTAACAATCTGATGGAGACCACAGAGCAGATGATGGTGATCTTGCAGGGCGGTGGAATTCAAGGCGGCGGTGTGAATTTTGATGCAAAAGTGCGCCGAAATTCAACCGATCGCGAAGATCTGTTTATCGCGCACATAAGCGGAATGGATGTATTTGCGCGGGCGTTGGTCGCGGCGGATCGGATTTTGAGTGAATCGGCCTATTCAAAAATGTTAGCCGATCGATATGCGACCTTTGGAAGCGGCGAAGGTGCTTCCTTTGCCGCGGGTGATATGAGCTTGGAGCAGTTGGCTTCGATTGGAGCAGCTCAGGGTGAACCGGCATTAACCAGCGGCAAGCAAGAGCTGTTTGAAGCGATCATCAATCAATATGTATAGCTGACAGGCGGCTCTTGAGCCGTTAGGTTTTCCGGTATGAAGTTAATTTTTTCGGATGCCTTTATGTTGGCGGTGGAGAAGCCGAGTGGCTTGCTGTCTGTGCCTGGCAAGGGGGCAGATAAGCAGGATTGCATGTTGTCGCGTATGCAAGCGGTGTATCCTGATGCGTTATTAGTTCATCGGCTGGATATGGATACGTCGGGACTGATGCTGTTTGCTCGCTCACTGGAGGCGCAGCGGGCGCTCTCGATGCAGTTTGAAAAGCGGGCGATAGAGAAAGTATATATCGCTTGGGTGGAAGGGTGTTTGGTGCTGGATGAGGGCGAGATCGATTTGCCGTTGCGCAAAGATATGGAGCAGGCGTTGCCGCCGCGGCATATGGTGGACCTCGAGCAAGGAAAGCCTGCGCAAACGCGGTGGCGGGTGCGTGATCGGCTCGAAACGCAAACGCGTGTTGAGTTGGTTCCGTTGACGGGGCGGTCGCATCAGTTGCGCGTTCATATGCAATCGCTTGGGCATCCGATCGTGGGCGATCCAATTTATGGCACGCCGGATGAGCGGTTGATGTTGCACGCGCAACGGCTCTCCTTGGATCATCCGATGCATGGAGATCGGATTGAGCTTGAATCAATCTCGCCGTTTTGAAGAATGGGGCTATGGCAGATACAGTTTTTAAAGGGCGCTTCGATGGGTTGGAAATCGCGTTTGTGCATGCGGTGACGACCGAGTTGGTGAACCAGATTGTGGTGATGCATGATTGCGATCCGGCGGCAGCCCATTTATTGGGAAGGTCGGTTACGGCGGGCGCGATGGCGGCGGTTCTGTTGCCTGAGAATCAGCGGGTGAATGTGAGTTGGCGCTATCCGGGTGCGCTGAAGGCAATTGTGGTGGATGCGGGTCAGGATGGGACGATTCGGGGCATGATTTCACCGCCTCAGTTGGGTGCATTGGCGGAAGATAATGCGGCTTTGTTTGGTGATGTGGGTGAGTTGCAGGTGGTGACAACGGCGGCCGGACAAATTTTAAATTCGGGAACAACGCCGGTGGCACTGCATGATCCGGTTAATGATTTTGCGTATCACTATTCGATTTCAGATCAAATTGAAACGGAGTTGAGCGCACTGATTGGGTTTCAGCGAAGTGCTGAGGAGCCTGTGATAGTATCGCAGGGGTGGATGATTCAAGCATTGCCTGCGTGTGATTTGGAACAGTTTGATCGGATTCGTCGTCGGATGGAGGGGCCTGCTTTTCGGCGTTTGGTACAGCAGCCGAATGCAGCAGATGATGGGTTTGGTCGCGTGGTCGATGTTTTGGTGACGCAGGAGCCAGGATATACGGGGCTTGAGGTGGCGCGGGTGGCGGCCCCTTGTTTTGCGTGTACTTGTTCGCGAGAAAAAATGGCGGCGGTAATCCGAAGTATTCCGGTCCCGGAGCGGATGAATATGGTGAGGCGCGATGAGGATGTGCATATTAATTGTCAGTTTTGTGCTTCAAAATATCGGCTGACGATCGCGGATTGTATCGCGGCATGGAACAATCGTTCCGGCGATTAAATTGCGGTTTTTTAGATGGGGAATTGTGATCGTTTCGTTTGGCACAAATCCCATATTTTGATAAGGTCCTCCGATTGTTAATTAACGGGTTGAAGGATCAATATGACGGACGATCAAAACGAAGATTTTAAAGGCGCTCCTGAGCGTAATGCAGCGGACGAAAACCCAACAGCAAAGCAGTATGGTGCGGATCATATTACGGTGTTGGAAGGGATTGAGGCGGTTCGTAAGCGGCCGGCAATGTATATCGGTGATACAGGCGTTAGAGGGTATCACCATTGTGTGTATGAGGTGGTTGATAACTCGATTGATGAGGCGTTGGCGGGCTACTGTTCACATGTAGAAGTGCGGATTAATGAAGATGGATCGCTATCGGTTATCGATGATGGTCGAGGGATTCCGGTTGATATGCACCCGACAGAGGGTAAGCCAGCGGTGACGGTGGTGTTGACGGTTTTACATGCGGGCGGAAAATTTGATTCGGAGACCTATAAGGTTTCAGGTGGGTTGCACGGCGTGGGTGTATCGTGTGTGAATGCCCTTTCTGAGTGGCTTGAAGTAGAGGTGAAGCGAGACGGAGCGGTTTATCATCAACGGTTTGAAGAGGGAGCTGAAACCACGGACTTGGTAGAGATCGGAAAGACCGATGATACCGGTACGACGGTTACGTTCATGCCAGACCATACGATTTTCGCCCATGAGGGGGGGTTCCAGTGGGACATTTTGTCGGCGCGCTTGCGTGAGTTGGCTTTTTTGAATCGCGGGGTTTCGATCAGGTTGAAAGAAGATGTAACGGGTCGGGAGGAGGAGTTCAAATATGAAGGTGGCATCAAAGAGTTTATTTCACACTTGAATAAGAATAAATCTCCGATGCATCCGGAAGTGATCTATTTTGAGCAAGAGCGCGATGATGTTGTGGTTGAGATTGCGATGCAGTATTCGGATGCATTCAACGAAACACTCTTTTCGTTTGCGAACAATATTAACACGATTGAAGGCGGCACGCATATGTCGGGGTTTCGGTCGGCACTGACTCGAACGGTGAATGCGTATGCTAAGACCAATAAGCTGATCAAGGATGATAAGCAGTCGATGAGCGGGGAAGATATCCGTGAAGGGTTGACGGCGGTCATCAGTGTGAAGATTCCGGATCCGCAGTTTGAGGGACAGACGAAGACCAAGCTTGGAAATGGTGAGGTTGAAGGCATTGTTCAGCAGATTGTGAATGATGAGCTGGGAAGTTGTTTTGAAGAAAACCCATCGATTGCACGGACGGTTATTGATAAAGCAGTAGTGGCGGCACGGGCGCGGATGGCGGCGCGGAAGGCTCGAGATTTAGCAAGACGTAAAGGAGCACTAGAAAGTGGCGGTCTGCCAGGTAAGCTGGCGGATTGTTCGAGTCGGGAGCCAGAGCGGACGGAGCTTTATATTGTGGAGGGTGATTCTGCGGGCGGGTCGGCCAAGCAGGGGCGTGATCGTGAATTTCAAGCGATTCTTCCTGTGAAGGGTAAAGTGATCAATGTGGAGAAGGCGCGGTTGGATAAGGTGCTTGCGAACGAAGAAATCCGGACGATGATTACAGCGATCGGAACGGGAATTGGTTTGGATGATTTTAATATCGAGAAGACGCGGTATCATAAAATTATTATCATGACCGATGCCGATGTGGATGGCGCACACATTCGGACGTTGTTATTGACGTTCTTTTATCGTCAGATGCGCCAGCTAATTGAAAACGGATATATCTATATTGCCCAGCCTCCTTTGTACAAAGTAACGCGTCGGAAACGGGAAGAATATGTGGAATCCGATGCGCATTTAACCCAAATTCTGCTCGATCTCGGTGCGGATGGTTTATTGCTGGAAGATGCAACGGGCGCCCCGCTGAAAAATACGGGAGAATTGCGTGTGTTGCTTGAGCATCTGGTTGAGATGGAGGGGCTGGCGGATCTGTTGCGTCGTCGTGGAATTTTATTGGAGGCCTATCTTCGCGAACAAGATGCGGAAAGCGGTGCCTTTCCTCGTTATGTGGCTTACTTAAATAAGCAGGGTGATGAGCCGAATGTTCGATTTGCCTTAGATGAGCATCAGTTGAAAGCGATATTTGAGAATACAGATTTACCGGAGCGGCATGATGAAATCTTTTCGGCGAAGCCATTGCAAGAAGCGGTGCAGCGCTTGAAAGACGATGGCTTCTCGGTCGATCAGCTGGTCGGAGATGAAACGATTCGCTTTCAGTTGGATGATAAGGGAACCAAAATTGAAGTTTCTGGGCTGATGGATCTGCTGCCAGCGGTGCGGACGTTGGGGCGTAAAGGAATGAACATTCAGCGCTATAAAGGATTGGGAGAAATGAACCCGGAGCAATTGTGGGAAACTACCCTCAATCCAGAAAACCGCAGAATGACAAAAGTGATTTTGGAAGACGCGGTGAAGGCCGATGAAATGTTTACCATTTTGATGGGCGATGAAGTAGAGCCCCGTCGTGAGTTTATTCAAAATAATGCGTTGCATGTAACGAATCTAGATATCTAAGGACTGTGAATGAGTGAAGTAACCCAAGAGCGAATTGATCTGATCAATATTGAAGATGAAATGCAACGTGCCTATATCGATTATTCGATGTCGGTGATTGTCGGTCGTGCCCTGCCGGATGCGCGTGATGGACTCAAGCCCGGGAATCGCCGAATTCTGTATGCGATGAAGGAGCGGGGCTGGACGCATAGTAAGGCTTATGTGAAGTGTGCGAAGGTGGTTGGTGAAGTGATCGGTAATTATCACCCCCATGGTGATACGGCTGTTTACGATACGATTGTTCGGATGGCGCAGGATTTTGCGATGCGGGGCATGTTGATTGATGGCCAAGGCAACTTCGGCTCGATCGATGGGGACCGCGCGGCGGCGTATCGATATACCGAGTGTCGTTTACGTCCGTTGGCAGAAGAGCTGCTGGCAGACATCGATAAGAACACGGTTGATATGCGCCCCAACTTTGATGAGTCATTGATGGAGCCAGCGGTATTGCCTGCTCGTGTTCCTAATTTACTTGTGAATGGTTCCACAGGAATTGCGGTGGGGATGGCCACCAACATTCCTCCCCATAATTTAAGTGAAGTGATCGATGGCACCATTGCGTTGATTGATGATCCTGATATTTCTGTGGAAGCGTTGTGTGAACACATCAAGGGGCCGGACTTCCCAACGGGGGGTACGGTGTATGGATTAAATGCCGTTCGAGATCTCTATATGACGGGTCGTGGCAAGATCAAGATGCGCGGCAAGGCAATCATTGAAGAAGAGGATAGCGGCAAGGCTCGGATCATTATTCATGAAATTCCGTATGCGCTAAACAAAACACTTTTAATTCAGAAAATGGTTCAACTCGTTCGGGACAAAAAATTGGAAGGGATTTCTGATATCCGAGACGAGTCGGGCAAAGAAGGCATTCGCTTGGTGCTTGAGCTGAAGCGGTCCGCAGTTCCCAATGTGCTATTGAACAACCTGTTTAAATTCACGCAGCTGGGGTCAACGTTTGGCGCGATTATGCTGGCGATTGATAAGGGCAAGCCTCGGGTTATGAACCTGAAAGAGGTGTTGCATTGCTTCGTAACGCATCGATTCGAAGTGATTACTCGTCGGACGCAGTTTGAGTTGGATAAAGCGAAGGCACGGGCGCACATTTTAGAAGGGTTGCTCATCGCCATGGACAACATGGATGAAGTCGTTCGTATTATTCGTGATTCGAAAGATCGGGAAGAGGCGCAAAACCGGTTAATTGAGATGTTCAACTTCACGGAGACGCAGGCGAAAGCGATTTTAGATATGCGGTTGTACCAGCTCACGGGGCTGGAACGCGGCAAGGTTGAAGCAGAGTATGCTGAACTAAAAGAGCTGATGGCGTATCTAGAAGATTTGTTGGCGCATCCAGAAAAAATCTATGCGGTTATGAAAGAAGATCTGAGTGAAATTCGCGCTAAATATGGCGAAATACGTCGGACAGATCTTTCGATAGATGAGGGAGAAATCGATATTGAGGATTTGATCGCAGATGAACCATGCGTGATTACTCTTTCCAGCACGGGCTATATTAAGCGCGTTCCTACCGATACCTATCGTCAGCAACGTCGAGGTGGAAAAGGGGTTATGGGCATGAACACAAAAGACGAAGATTTCGTTGAACATGTGTTTACGGCTTCGACGCATGATTACTTGCTTTGCTTTACCGAGGCAGGACGGATGTACTGGTTGAAGGCCTATCGCGTGCCGGAGGGTTCTCGACAGAGTCGTGGGCGTTCGTTAGCGAATGTGTTGCAGATGGCGCAAGATGAAAAACTGGCGGCGATTATTTGTGTACGTGATTTGGATGACGATCAACATCAGCTCTTGATGGCGACCCAAAAAGGGGTGGTTAAAAAGACGGTTCTATCCGCCTATAAGAACGTCCGTGTTGCAGGAATTAATGCGATCAAGATCGATGAAGATGATCAGCTCATTGGGGTTGTTTTAACGGATGGCGATAACGACGTGATGTTAAGTATGCGTAATGGAAAGTCCATTCGTTTCCACGAGAGCGGTGCGCGTTCCATGGGGCGGGTGTCTCGCGGGGTTCGTGGTGTAAGGCTAGAGGGCGATGACCGTGTGGTCTCGATCGATATTGTTGATACGCAGGCAAGCATGATGGCCATTACCGAAAACGGTTATGGCAAACGAACGAGCTTTGATGAATACCGTACGCAGAGTCGAGGTGGTAAAGGGATCATCAGCATTCAAACATCCGAACGAAATGGAATAGTGGTGAGTGCGCATGCGGTGACGGATGAGAATCGGTTGATGTTGATCACCGATGGGGGCCAGATGATTTGTATTGGCGCCAGTGATCTGCGTGTGATCGGCCGGAATACGCAAGGCGTTCGTCTCTTCAATCTCAAGGAGGGCGATAAGCTTGTGTCCGCGGCGGTACTGGCTCCGGAAGAGATCGAGGAGTCGCTTGTATTTGGTGAGGATGATTCTGAGGCGAGCGTGGAACAGGCTTCAGAAGGTGCGAATGAACCAACTGCTTCGGATGAGTCTGAAGCTACGGATTAACCGTAGCTTTCTTCATAATCATCCATAGAAGCTCGGACTACTTTGAGTGCGTGGTCGCGACCATAGGTGTCGGTAATTTTGACATCTCGTTCGTGACCGGGTACGCGTTTGTAGGTTTCAAAATAGTGCCGTAGTCGCTCGAGAAGGGCAGAAGACATTTCCGAAATATCGGTCGCATTTTTCCAGAATTCATCGTTGTGAAGTATGGCGATAATCTTGTCGTCGGCTTCTCCTTTATCGACCATCTGCAGCCCCCCAATAACGCGTGCGGTTAGGATTACTTCGGAGCGGTTGATAGGGCGTTCGGTGACAACACAAATATCGAGCGGATCGCCATCACCCCGTTTTGCTTTTGGAGAGAGTTCGGTCACGCGTGTGCCGCAGTAGGTTTGAGGAATAAAGCCATAGAGCATGGGCGTGAGTGAGGAGGTGAGCTGCGGACGATCGACGCGGAGATATCCAGTTGATTTGTCTACTTCATATTTTACAGAGCAAAGCGGGGTCATTTCGATGAAGGCGTTAACCACCTCTGGAGCTTCTTCACCGGCTTCCAATCCATGCCAAGGGTGGGGGCGCCAGCGATAAAATGATTTTGGAAAAGATGCCATAGTGTGTCCTTTTTATGAATTATAATTCGCGAACCATATTCGCACCGAGCTGGGTAAGTCGATCTTCAATTGCTTCATATCCACGATCAATGACGCTGGCATTTTTTATGAGGCTTTCTCCGTTGGCACAGCAAGCGGCAATAAGCATGGCCATTCCGGCTCGAATGTCAGGGCTGGTTAAGATACTGCCTCGCAGTTGGGTGGGGCCGACGACGACGACGCGGTGCGGATCACAAGGGATAATGTTGGCACCCATACTCATGAGATGGTCGACAAAGTACATACGGCTTTCGAACATTTTTTCAAAAAAGAGGGTGGTGCCTTTGGTTTGCGTGGCGAGGACAATCGCAACGCTCATGAGGTCGGAGGGAAAAGCGGGCCAAATGCCATCTTCAATTTTAGGGGTATCGTTTCCAATGTCGCCTTGAATGGTACGGTCGATCTGCTGGGGGAGATGCAAGGTTCCGGCGTCATCAACACGCCATTGCACACCGAGGCGAGCATAGGTGCGTTGCATAATATTTAAGACAAGAGGGTCGCCGGCGTGGGGAATAGTGAGTGCGCCTCCGGTTGCGACGGCGGCGGCAATGAAGCTGCCGATTTCGATGAAGTCGGGTTGAACGCGATGGGTGGTGCCATGCAGGGAGGGCACGCCTTGAACATGAATTCGATTCGTGCCAATTCCGCTGACGGAGGCTCCCATGGCATTCAGTAAATTTGCTAAGTCTTGTACGTGAGGTTCGCAGGCGGCATTGTAGATAATGGTCTCGCCTTCGGCGAGGGTGGCGGCCATTAAGATATTTTCGGTGGCGGTAACGCTGGCTTCATCTAATACAATTTCTGTGCCCGTGAGGCGCGTGCTTGAAAAGTGATAGGTGTGGTTGATTTCGATATCGATTCCGAGGGCGGTGAGTCCATGAAAATGGGTATCGAGGCGACGGCGTCCGATCACATCACCGCCTGGAGGATGAATGGTGGCGCTGCCGTGACGGGCGGTTAGCGGGCCGGCCATGAGAATGGAGGTTCGGACGCGCGCGCAGAGGTCAGCGTCTAGCTCGGTTTGTTGAATGGAGGCGGCATGGAGGGTGAGGGTATGATCGTCTCTATGAATTTGGACTCCGAGAGCTTCGAGTAATTCGAGCATCACCCTGACATCTTTAATGAGGGGGATGTTCTCGAGAGTGATCGGCTGGTCTGTTAACAGGCAAGCGGCAAGCATGGGCAAAACCGCATTTTTATTGCCCCGCGGAACGAAGGTGCCATGAATAGGATGTCCGCCTTCAATTCTAAGCCTTGCCATTTTGACATACCTTTAAATGAGATGAAATTCAGATTCCTCGACCGGGTAAACCGCCAATACCTGGAAGCTGTCGAGAGCCTTCCCATTGTTTGGGGGTATTCCATGGCATATCTGAGAATTCTTTTTCATCTTGATCTGGGGGCGGTGTTGCGCAACCTGAGAGCAGGGTGAAAAAGGTAATAATAAAAAAAGTTTGTATCGTGATTTTCATAAAATAAAAAAAGCCCCGGCAAGCGGGGCTTTTCTGCCAATAGAATTGATTAAAGAACAGCGTCTTTTGCGGCTTTAGCAATTCGGAATTTCAGAACGGTTTTAGCTGGGATCTGAATGGTTTCACCCGTTGCAGGGTTACGACCCTGGCGAGCTGCACGGTCTTGCTTAACAAGTTTGCCGATTCCTGGAATAGTGAAGCCATCTGAGGCACCTGCATATGCAAGTTCGCAAAGGGCTTCTAGAGCGTCTTTTGCTTGTGCTTTGCTGATGTCTGCCTTTTCGGCAACGGCTGCGATGATTTGTGACTTAGTCATTGGTTTGCCCATTATTAATTCTCCTGATGTTTTGACTGTGGGTCTCCCCCTACTTGCCGATATTATATCGGACGCTTAAAGTCATGAATTAAGCTGTTTGCAGGGCTTTTGGCAACCTAAAAATAGAAAACCTCATCGGAAGAGGGTGTTGTATGGTTTCAATCTTGCGCCAATGGGCTCAATCTGATTTTCTACTGTCTTCTTTTTTTAGGTGGGGAGGTCTCTGTTTGAGAGGAAAAAAGATGCGCCTTCAATCGGACTGAGAGAAGTGAGAAAAGAATGATAAGTGCGTTAGCAAGCTGTTTTATAGGAGCCTTTTTGGCTCCATTTCTTCATCGTCGATTTCCGCGAGGATCGGGGATTCTATTGGCATTCATTCCGTTGATGATTTTTATCGGTGTGCTGAATGGATCGATTGTTGGGTCGTTGGGAGAAGGGGCGCCTACGTTGTTTTATTTAGATGGGCTCTCACGCCTGTTTGTGTTGCTGATCAGTGGAATTGGCACGTTGATTTTATTATATACGCATGGCTATCTCAAGGGAGACGCGCTGCAGGGTCGCTTTCTGTGTTATATGATGGCGTTTATGGGTTCGATGTTGGGATTGGCGATGTCGAACCATTTGTTGTTGCTATTCATCTTTTGGGAGCTGACGAGTTTTACGTCATATCTATTAATTGGATATAATCATGAAAGTCAGGCAGCGCGCGATGCGGCGCTACAAGCGATGTTGGTGACGGTGAGCGGGGGGCTTGCTTTGCTAGCAGGAGTTGTTTTGATGACGGATGCGGCGGGGACGTGGTATTTGTCTGACTTGATATATCAAGGGGATTTGCTTCGGGCGCATGAACACTATATTCCGATCTTGGTTTTAGTGGCGTTGGGCGCGTTCACGAAGTCGGCACAATTCCCTTTTCATTTTTGGTTGCCCGGTGCAATGCAGGCGCCGACTCCAGCGAGTGCCTATCTGCATTCGTCAACGATGGTGAAGGCAGGGGTTTATCTCTTAGCGCGGCTCTCTCCTGTGTTGGGGCATACACCGGAGTGGAGTGGATTGTTGATGACGGTGGGTGCGATTACATTTGTGGGGGGGGCGGTGATGGCCGCAGGACAACACATCCTGAAGCGTCTTTTGGCCTATACGACCGTATCGGCATTGGGTGCCATGGTGATGTTGATCGGGGTCGGTTCCAAATATACGATTAAAGCGATGGTGGTTTTTTTGGTTGCCCATGCGTTTTATAAAGCAGCTTTATTTATGGTCGCTGGTTCGATAACGCATGAGACTGGGGAAAAGTCGGTCGATCGATTGGGCGGTTTGCGGCGTGTGATGCCATTCACGTTTGTGGGAGCGATTGTGGCGGGGCTCTCGATGGGTGGGTTTCCTCCCTTATTTGGTTTTGTGGCGAAGGAAGCTTGGTTGCATTCATTAGGTTCAGCGGTGGGGTTAACGGTCGCGACCGTTGTGGGGGGTGCCGCCTACGTGGTTGTTGGGCTTTCGGTTGGATGGAAGCCTTTTGTGGGGCCAGCCCCGGAGGGGCAACGGGCGCATGAGGCTCCTTGGTTAATGCGGTTGGGACCCATTGTTTTGGGTGTTGGTTCGATCTTAATGGCCCTTTTTTGTGGGATGATTGGAACGAGTTTTATTCAGCCTGCCGCGATGGCTATATACGGCAAAACCTTTTCGGTGGATCTTCACCTCTGGGAAGGGTTCAATCGGTACTTTTATATCAGTATGGCAACGTTGGTGCTGGGGGTGTGTGCGTTTCGAATACGTTCTCTGTTTTTGAGGGGGGCAAAGACGCTCTCGATACTCTCGCCGTTTGGAGCTGAAGCGGGTTATCAGCGTGGATTGAAAGGAATATTGAGTTTGGCAACATGGCTGACCAAACGGTTGCAGACGGGTCTGTTGCGCGACTATATCCGAGTTGTTATTCTGTTTGCCGTGGCGTTGGTGGGGGTGGCTTTTTGGCGAAGTGGGATGGTGTTTACGGGGGCGGTTACGGCGTGGCAGCCGCAAGTGGTTTTATTGGCTGGCATTATGGGAGTGGCGGCTTGGGCTGCGATTTTTGCGAAGTCTCGATTGGGGTCGATTTTGTGTTTGGGTATTGTGGGCTATGGCGTGGCGATGCTCTTTTCATTTTATAGCGCACCTGATTTGGCCATGACGCAGTTGGTGATTGAGTCGTTGACGATTATTTTAATTGCGCTAGCTTTTTATCATCTACCTCATAAGCAGCGCATCTCACCGCGCGCCACGCGTTGGACGGATGGATTGATCGCAACGTTGTTTGGGGGGGTAATGATGTTGTTGGTTATGGCGGCGATTCATGTGGAACACGTGACACCTGTTTCGGATTATTTCCTAAACAATAGTTATCTCGAGGCGCATGGTCGCAATGTCGTGAATGTGATTTTGGTTGATTTTCGTGCGCTGGATACGTTGGGTGAAATTACCGTATTAACGGTTGCCGCGCTGGGTGGATTTGCCCTGTTGAAGTTGCGTGCGAAAAAGAAAGAGGAGTCTTCATGACTTCTTTAATTCTTCGCACAGCTACGCGTTATCTTTTTATTCCGTTGATGATTTTTTCGATCTATCTTCTTCTGCGAGGGCATCATTTGCCGGGAGGCGGTTTTGTGGGTGGACTCATGGCGGGGGCGGCTTATGCGTTATATGCATTGGCATTTGATGTGGCAACGGCTCGCAAGAAATTGCGAGTTGACCCGATCTCATTGGCGGTGGTGGGATTGGCGATGGCCTGCCTTAGTGGGGTTCCCGCGCTGTTATATGGCGAGGCTTTTTTAACGGGGATTTGGTGGGAAATTCCGTTGTTATTTGGCGAGGTATTCGATTTGGGAACGCCGTTAATTTTTGATACGGGCGTCTATTTTGTTGTGTGGGGCATATTGCTCACGTTGGTTTTTTCATTAGGGGAGGAGGCCTGATGGATTGGATCTTGGCGTTGCTTATTGGGCTGCTCTATGGCAGTGGGCTTTTTCTTATGATGCGTCGAACGTTGGTTCAGTTGGTGATGGGGTTAGGCTTGTTGAGTCACGGTGCCAATTTGCTTATTTTTATTGCGGGTGGATACGGTCGTGGTGCGGCGCCAATTCTGGAAGAAGGGCAGAAGACTTTTTCGGTTCAGCCTGCCGATCCGCTTCCTCAAGCGCTGATTCTAACGGCGATTGTGATTAGTTTTGCGGTTACTGCTTTTGCACTTACGCTCTTTTTGCGCACGGTTACATCAACCGGAACGGATGATGTGGATGCGATGCTGGAGGATAACGCATGAAGCTGATTCCGGTGTTGCCGATTATAATTCCGTTGCTTGGCGCTTTGGCAGCACTGGTTGGACGCCGCTCCTTGGTGTGGCAGAAAGCAGTGGGTATGCTGAGCGCGTTTCTGATGGTGGGCGTTTCGGTGTGGATGATTGTGAAGGTGGCAGATGGAAGGGCCCCTTTGGTGTTGCATACGGGTGGCTGGGCAGCCCCGTATGGGATTACGTTGGTGGTGGATATGCTCGCGGCGGCGATGTTACTGTTGAGCGCGATTGTGGCAGCGGTGGTGGCGGTGTATGCCTGTGGGGATTTGGATGACGATCGCTTTCGATTTGGATTTATTCCTCTGACGCTCATTATGATGATGGGGGTGAATGGAGCCTTTGTGGCGGGAGATGTGTTCAACCTCTATGTTTGGTTTGAGGTGTTGTTAAGCGCGTCTTTTGTTCTGTTGGCATTGGGTGGAGAGCGAAAGCAGATGGAAGGGTCGGTTAAGTATGTGACCTTGAATTTGATTTCTTCGGCCTTATTTTTGGCGGGGATTGGTATTTTATACGGAATGGCAGGCACGCTTAATATGGCGCAGTTAGCGCAGGTGGTAAGCGAAGGCGGATCGGGCGGTAGTGCAACGTTAAGTGCGGCTCTTTTCTTAGCAGGTTTCGGTATTAAGGCGGGGATTTTCCCGCTCTATTTCTGGTTGCCGGCGAGTTATCCAGCGCCTCCGGCCTCGGTTTCCGCCATTTTCTCAGGGTTGTTGACGAAGGTTGGGGTCTATGCGCTGATACGGGTTTTCACGCTGATCTTTGTCGAAGATGTTGCCTTTACGCATGGGCTGCTATTGGGGTTGGCCGCTTTAACGATGGTTACCGGTGTTTTTGGTGCAGCCTCACAATTTGAGATTCGTGCGATTCTCTCTTTTCATATTATCAGCCAGATTGGCTATATGATAATGGGGTTGGCTTTGTTTACCCAGTTGGCTTTGGCAGGAACGATTTTCTATGTAATTCATAATATGGTTGCGAAGACCAATCTCTTCTTGGTGGGCGGTGCAATCCAGCACCTTAAAGGCTCGACGCATTTGAAAAAAATCGGCGGGCTGTACAAAGAATATCCATTTCTCAGTATTTTGTTTCTGATTTCTGCGATGTCGTTGGCGGGGATTCCCCCGCTTTCGGGATTCTTTGCAAAATTTATTTTGATTGTAGCGGCGTTGCGAGCCGAGCAATGGCTGATGTGCGGTGTGGGGCTTTTTGTGGGCTTGTTGACGCTCTATTCGATGACAAAAATTTGGGCAAATGGATTCTGGGCGGAACAACCGGAGGAAGTTCCAGTGGTGGAACCCGTTTCATCGGCAAAGCGGTTTGCCTTGATTTTTCCAATTGCGGTGCTTGCCATTATTACGATCTGCATGGGTCTTGGCGCGATGTTTGTGTTTGAATTTTCGGATCGAGCAGCGGTCCAATTGCTAGATCGAACGTTTTATATTGAACATGTATTGGGTGGAGGTATGAAATGAGCGGAGCGCAACCAGAGCGATCTCCTTTCGCCTTGCGAGTACTGCGCTCGATTGGATTTATCTTTTTCTTCCTGAAAGAGCTATTGGTCTCTTCGGTTCGCGTGGCGGTGGATGTTATAAAGCCTACCATATCATTTCAGCCAGGGGTGATTGCTTTTCCTCTGCGCGCTTCAAGTGATATGGAAATTATGTTACTCGCCAATGTGATTTCATTGACTCCGGGGACCTTGAGCCTAGACGTTTCCGAGGATCGAAAGACCCTCTATATTCATGCCATGTATGCAGCGGACCCAGAGGCAGTACGAGCAGAGATTCGCGAAGGCTTAGAAAAACGGTTGTTAGAGGCGGTGCGGTAAGATGATGGAATTTACGATAGATAGTGCGATGATTGTTTTGATGGTTTCATTAATTCCCGCTCTGATACGGGTGATCAAGGGACCGTCGTTGCCGGACCGAGTGATTGCGCTGGATGTTGTTGCATCTATTGTAGTTGCCATTATTCTGGTGCACTGTATTCGGAGTGGATCGCTCTATTATCTTACGGGGGCCACGGTCGTAGCGTTGGTTGCCTTTTTGGGCACCGTGGCGCTTGCTTTGTATATTCGGCGGGGAGGGGCGTCTTAATGCGTGAGGTGCTTATCTATTTTTTTCTTTTTTTTGGGGCGGTGATGATGTTGATCGCGGCGATTGGATGTTTGCGTCTGCCTGATCTTTATACGCGGATGCATGCGGCAACCAAAAGCGGAACCGTGGGTATTATGGGCATCGTGATTGCGATGATGATTCATGTCGGTGATACGTCGGTTATATTGCGAGGGATGTTGGTGATCCTCTTCTTTTTACTTACCGCGCCCGTGGCAGCTCACATGATTGGTCGTGCGGCATATCGATCGGGCGTTCCGCTCTGGGAAAAAACCTGCGTTGATGAGTGGAAAAAACAAGAGCCTGACTCCGAAGAGTAATCTAAGTTTCTCGTTCACTTGATCACAGAGAAACCCTTTTTAATAAATCAAGATTGACCCCTTGCTATAATTTATTTATACTCTTTATTTAATTTTTAAGAAAAGGAGCGGATAATGAAAAAATGGATGTGGATCGCAGCCGTTGTGGCGTTGGGTTGTGCCGTGGAGGCAAAGGGGCCAACCAAACTTGAAATCACTGATGTCCGAGATTATACGAGAAAAGAGAATGATGAGCGAGTTCTTGGTCTGGAGGTTTCTTTTGGAGGTGCGGATGACACGCTTGATAATTATATCCGTATTGCCATGCGCCTAAAGGATAAGAAGTCAAAAAAGATCTATTACGCAGAGGACACATTACGCTTCACGCTTAAAACGAGGGATTACGATGTCGCGGGCTATGGAAGTTATGAATATCAAATTTCTCATCCAAAATCGCAACGGCTAAAATTGACGGCGTATACGGTGGAGTTTGGTCTAATGAGAAATGGAGATTTTGCACCGCAGGTTAGCGATTATGATGACGTTGAAAGTTTTAGTGAACTGGTTTCGTCAGCGACGGATAAGTGGACACACTCTTCCATAACATATGGAAAAAACAGCGTGCATTACGTCCATTAGTAAGTGGTTAATTTGTGGAGTTAGTCTGTTGGTGATTCTGCTTGGAGTTTGTTCACGAGCATTTCGGAGCCGGCTCCACAGGAGATGACGGAGCGCATGGCATCTTCAACAGGCACATCGACGGGATGCACATATTTTTCTGGAATGTGGTAGATGAATCCGGAGGTCGGGTTGGGGCCGGTGGGGACAAATACCGAGACGGTTCCATTTCCGTGGCGATCGGTGACAAATGCGGTGACCATAGTTTCGTTCTGAAAGATCTGTACGAGTGCTACTGATGAGAAGGGGGATTGTTTGCGGCCAAAGAATTGATTCACGGTTTCTTTAACCATTTTATATCCGGGGGCTCTGCTGAGCAGGCCGCTTTCAAGACTGCTGTAGAGCATTTGACCGAGTCGAGTGCGAATGAAAAGACCTACGAGAAAACAACCACCCAAGATAACAAAAATAACAATGAGAGTTGCGATGAGTTCATCATAGCGATTGGAGAGGAGCGGAATTGTGCGAACGACCAAATCGGTGAGGGGTTTGATGCCGCTGCTAACAACGCCAAAGAGCCAGCGAAAGGCGAAGATGAGAATGGTGATGGGTAAGATGACGATTACGCCACCTAAGAGCGTGGTCTTTAGAAAGTTTTTTGTCCGTTGAAACATCGTGCCTGATCCTTTCGATTTGCATACTATGCACCTAATTGGTGTTTTCGTAAATAGGGAATCGATAGATGAAAATTGGATTGAATGAACAGGTGGTGGAGGTGCCGGAACGTTCGACGCTGATGGAGGTTCGTAGCCTTTACAGACCTGCGGCAGATGTCTGGATTTTGAATGGTGCGATGGTGATGGAGGATGCGATCCTCTCTGAGGGGGATGAGGTGATGTTGATTGAGCGGGGGGTGGTTCCTCTAAGGGATGAGTTGGAGGCGGTGATGGCGGCACGGCATACGCCGGGGGTTCATGCGCAGATGAAGGCGGCCTCGGTTGGCATTGCTGGCTTGGGCGGTTTGGGGTCTGCGGTGGCGGTGGCTTTAGCGCGGATGGGCGTGGGACGGTTGGTGTTGGTGGATTTTGATGTGGTGGAGCCGAGTAATTTAAATCGGCAACAATATTTTGTGGATCAGCTTGGGCAGTCGAAGGCGGTGGCATTGGGGGAAAATTTAAAACGCATCAATCCGTATGTGAAGACGGAGCTGCATGTGGAGCGAATTACGCCGGAGAATATCGCTTCTTTTTTTGGGGATGTGGATGTGTTGGTGGAGGCGTTTGATCGTCCGGATCAAAAGGCGATGTTGATGCAGTTTGGGGGGGCGTGTCCGTTGGTGGCGGCTTCGGGATTGGCGGGTTATGGTTCGGGTGAGTCGATCGGGGTTCGGAAGATGGGAGATCGTATCTATGTAGTGGGCGATTTAAAGACGGCGGCGGCGCCGGGCTGTGGTTTGATGGCACCGCGGGTTGGAATTGCAGCACATATGCAGGCAAATGTGGTGGTCCAATTGCTGTTGGGTGAGCGATGAGTCGAGCCGTTGCAGAGCAGTTGATAGGGCGTATCCGATTGCGGATGATTCCGGTGTTGGCGGATAATTTTATCTATCTTTTAGATGATGGAGAGCAGGCGGTTTTGATTGATGCGGGGGAGGCGGCGCCGGTCTTGGAGATTGTACGGGCGGAGTCGTTGGCTTTATTGCAGGTGTTGATTACGCATGATCATGCAGATCATACGGGGGGATGTCGCACATTACAGGATGAGTTGGGGGTGTTGGCACGGAGTCCGGGGGTGAGTGCACGTGATGAGGAGTGGCTGGGGAGTCGGTGCAAGGTGGTATCAACACCGGGGCATACGAAGGTGCATAAGAGTTTTTATTTTCCAGAACTAGGGTTGGTGTTCACGGGGGATGCGTTAATTAATGGGGCGTGTGGACGTTTGCTGGGAGGAACTGCTGAGGAGCTGCACGGTTCGTTGCGATGGCTGGCGGCACTGCCGGATGAGACGCGTGTTTTTGGAGGACACGATTATCTATTGGAAAATTTACGCTTTGCTGAGGCGACAGAATTTTCGGTGGCGGCAGTGGAACGGCGGCGGGTGCAATATGGGGTGGATCCGATGGGGGCGCTATTTGCGACGGTGGCAGAAGAACGGGAAACAAATCCATTTTTGAATTGTGCCTCAGCGGCTGAGTTTGCTGCGTTACGGGCTTGGAAGGATTGCTTCTAGATCGTCGAGATGATCGAGCAGGAGTCGACCTTGATGGTCGATGGCGTGCGGATGGTTTTGGCGTAGGGCTTGGATTTGTTTCTCGGCAGCGGTGGTGTTGCCAGCTTTTCTATATTCAAGGTTGAGGGCAAATCGGGCAAATGATTCGATATGAACGCCGTCGGGAAAGTAGCTGTTGGAATGGTGTTGAATGATCTGGTGTAGTTGATCAATGTTTTTATTTCCATTGAGCTGGAGGGCGTGGCGGAGTCGCGCGCATCCCGTGCGGTTTGCTTTTGGGAAACGAGTTTGAAGCGTTTGGAGGATCTGTTTTGCTTCGGGAGAGGTCCAATCAAGGGAGGCTTGGTTATAGAGAGTTTCAATGGTGCGGAGTTGGTCGCGTGTGTAGCGGTCGTTATCTGCGAGAATCCGTTGACGGGCTCGGGTGGGTTCTTTGCGTGCTTGGTTGAGGTATGCTTGTTGTTGAAGTAGGGGGGCGAGTTGTTTTTCTAGTTTCTCAATGCGGGTTTCAAGGGCGGCGATTCGATCGGGACTTGCCTGTTGGGAGGGTTGATCTGCGGGGGCAGAGAGTAGCGGGAGAAGTCCAAGTATGAGGAGGGCTGGTTTCATGGGGTTGATTTGTCGCGGCTGCGGGGGACGAGCTTTAGAAATAGGGGGGCGCCTTCTAAGCCAAAGGCTTCGCGGAGTTGGTTTTTCAGATAGGCGATCCAGTTGGCGCGTGTGAGGTCGGGGTTGTTAACGAAAATGCGGAAATAGATGGGATTGCTTCCGGACTGAGTGGCGTAATAAATTTTAAGTCGGCGGCCTTTGGTCATTGGGGGAGGGAGGTTTTCGACGGCTTTTTGAATGACTCGGTTGAGCACACCGGTGGTGATTTCGGTACGGGTTTGTGCGGCGACATAGTCGATGGCTTCAATGGTACGTTTCATATTATAGCCGCTTTTAGCGGAAACAAATAGGACGGGGGCAAAGTTGAGAAAGGGGAGGGCTTCACGGAGGGCGGGAAGATATCGCGTTTGGGTTACTTCTTGATCGGCGTCTTCGGAGAGATCCCATTTATTGACGAGTAGGAGGCAGCCGCGTTCGGCGTCGATGATTTTGGCGGCGATTTTTTTGTCGCGACTGGTGGGGCCGATTTCTGCATCGATCATGAGGACGACGACGTCGGCGCGTTCAATACTTTTTTCTGTGCGGAGGTTGCTGAACCAGTCGACGGCACCTCGGCTGCGGGTATCTTTTTGAATTCCAGCGGTGTCGATGAGTTGGTAGTGACGGGCGGAGGGACCGTTGCCGATGGTGAAGGGAATCTCTATGCTATCACGGGTGGTTCCGGGCACGTCGGAGACGATAACGCGATCGCTGCGAAGGAGGCGGTTGATGTATGAGGATTTACCGGCATTGGGTCTGCCAACAATGGCTACACGGAGGGGATTCTCGGCGCTCTGATTTTTAATTTTGGGTAGCTGTTGGGTGATCGATGCTAAGAGGGGTTCTATCCCTCGGTTTTGAATGGCTGATACGGGAAAGGTGGGGAACCCAAGACCATCAAAATCGGAGATTTGGTCTTCGCGTTGTGGGTTGTCGGCTTTGTTGGCTAGGAGAAGTACGGGTCGACCACTGCGGTGAAGGAGTCGGGCGACCTCTTCATCTAGGGGAACGAGTCCGGCAGAGATGTCGACGACAAAGAGAATGAGTCCGGCATCGGCAATGGCAATTTCGGCTTGGGCTTCGGTGTTGGCGGTGATGACGTCGTCGGATACTTGTTTGTCGAAATGGCCTAGGCCGCCGGTGTCGATAAGCTCAAAGCGGTGCCCGTTGTGTTCGGCTTCTGCGCTGACTCGATCTCGGGTTACGCCGACTTGTTCATGCACAATGGAGATGCGCCGCCCGACAATCCGATTGAAGAGAGCAGATTTGCCTACATTGGGGCGGCCGACGATGGCGACGATTCGATTGGTAACTTGGGCTTCCATTGTGGGGATGGTCTACACGATGGGGGTTGTGGGAACAAGGTAAAGCGTTGTTTTTAAACGGATTGTACCTTGACGGAAATGCGGGAGAGGCGTAGTTTCCCAACGCTTGTATGAATTTTATGCTCTGATAAAGAGTGGGCGATGCCCGCTCTTTTGTGTTCTAGGGGCTGAAGTGAGATGAAAAGCGAGGTGATCGGGATGAATCCTGCGGAATTAAAAGCGGTAGTTGAATACATGGAGAGCGATCGGGGTGTGAGCCGTGAGGTGATTATCCGTGCGATTGAGTTGGCGTTAGAAAGTGCGTCAGGACGCAATGGAGAACAGGATCCGGATATACGCATCGCGATTGATCGAACCAATTTTCAGATGAAGGCGTATCGCCGTATTTCGGATGGTTCTGAGATTGAGACTACGCCTCAGAGTTTGGGTCGAATTGCTGCACAAACAGCCAAACAGGTGATTATGCAGAAAATTCGTTTGGCTGAAAAAGAATTACTTTTGGACGAATATAAAGATCGGGTCGGTGAGATCTTAACGGGTACGGTTGTGCGGTTTGAGCGGTCGGATGTGATTATTGAGTTGGATCATGGTGAGGCAACACTGTTGGGTCGGGAGCGAGTGCCGACGGAAGAGTATGAGATTGGTGAGCGAATTCGAGCGGTGATTTTGGAAGTGCGTGAGCGCGAGCGGGGTCCTGAGATTGTCTTGTCTCGGAGTCATCCTGATTTTGTGCGGCGTCTGTTTGAGCTGGAAGTCTCAGAAATTGGGGATGGCACGATGGAGATTAAGGGCATTGCTCGTGAAGCGGGGTATCGCAGTAAAGTGGCGGTGGTCTCGAATGATGAGCGGGTCGATCCGGTGGGTGCTTGTGTGGGCATGCGTGGTATGCGAGTGAAAAATATTGTTCGGGAGCTTTCTGGTGAAAAAATAGATATTGTTCGTTGGAGCGATAATATTCGTACATTGATTGCTAATGCGTTGGCCCCTGCGAAATTGAAACATGTGGAGGCAGATGAAGAGACGCAAACGGTGAAGGTTACCGTGGAGGCAGATCAACTGTCGCTTGCGATTGGCAAGCGGGGCCAGAATGCACGGTTGACGTCGAAGTTGACGGGCTGGCGTGTGGATGTACAAAAAGATGAAGAGAGTATGGATTTTGAGGAGCGAGTGGCGGTTGCGGTTACCAAACTGGCTGGCATCGAAGGTATCGGCGACGTGTTTGCTGAAAAATTAGTTTTCTCTGGATTCCTTACGTTAGAAGGGATTTTAGCGGCTGAATTGAACGATCTTGGTTCAATTGAGGGGATTTCGGCGGAAGAGGCTCAGGCGATTTGGTCTGCGGCGGAACAGGCATATATTGCCGAGCATGGTGAGATTACAGAAGAATGAGATTAGATCAGTTAGCACAAAACGTCGGGGTATCTGCTGAAGAGTTGATTGAAATTCTTCAGGATATCGATATTTCGGTTGAGGGAGCAGATTCTATTTTAACGAATGAGCAGATCGCGGCGGTTTGTGATGAGTTGGGATATGCTTCCATTGAGGAGGCGCAAGCTGATAATGAAGCATCAGAACCGGTTGTAAAGCCGGTGAAAGAGCCTTCGAATCCGGTTGTTGAGGAGATTGTTCCGGAACCGGAATTAGAGGGGGTCGAGCCGCAGGAGATTACGCCTGAAGATGAAGAAGGACCATTGATTGAGCTGAAAAAGTCGAAGGTGATGGTTAAAGATTTTGCTGAAATGTTAGACGTGAAGCCGAATATGTTGATCGCAGAGTTGATGCGGATGAATGTGTTTGCCTCGATCAATGCTGAAATTGATTTGAATGTGGCAAAAAAAATCGGCGAAAAGTATGGCTTTACGGTTCGTAAAGAGGAGAAGAAAAAGCCAGCGGTTCAGCCGGTTGCCTCGGCTCGAAAAGCGGCTGCAAAGCGGACGGAAGCGATGGTGGAAGATACGCCAGAATCGATGTTGCCGCGCCCACCAGTAGTTACGTTTATGGGTCATGTAGATCATGGAAAAACGTCGTTGCTCGATCGCATTCGGGATAGCCGGGTGGTGACGGGTGAAGCGGGCGGAATTACACAGCATATTGGTGCCTATACGGTGGATGTGAACGATTCAAAAATTACTTTCCTTGATACGCCGGGTCACGCTGCATTTACGGCGATGCGTGCGCGGGGAGCGAATATGACCGATGTGGTTGTATTGGTGGTGGCAGCGGATGATGGCGTGATGCCACAAACGCTCGAAGCGTTGAAGCATGCGCAGGCGGCTGAGGTGTGTATCATCATTGCTATGAATAAAATGGATCTTCGTACGGCTAATCCGGATCGGGTGAAGCAGCAGCTTCAAGAGAACGATATTATGGTTGAAGAGTGGGGTGGTTCGATTGGATGTTGTCCGGTGAGTGCGGCGACAGGTGAGGGCATGGATGGGTTGCTCGAACGGATCTTATTGGAATCTGAAATGTTGGAATTGAAAGCAAATCCGAAACGTCCGGCGCAAGGATTTGTGGTTGAAGCGCAGATGGAGCCGGGCATGGGACCGACGGCAAGCGTGATTGTGAAGAGCGGTACGTTGCAGGTGGGTGATAGTGTTATCTGCGGAAAATATTGGGGACGAATTAAGGCACTGATCAATGATCAAGGCATAAAAGTTCGTTCGGCAGGGCCGTCTATGGCGGTGAAAATTTTAGGTCTGACTAACGTACCGGGTGCGGGAGATGAATTTGAGATTCTCTCGAATGATCGGGAGGCAAAACGGTTGGCGGAAGCGATTCAAGATGAAGAGCGACAGCTCTCGCTTGAGGGTGGGGCGACTCCGAAGAAAATGTCGTTGGATGATCTGTTTGGAAGCGCGGGCTCTCAAGAAGAGAAAAAAGAACTTCGCTTGATTATTAAAGCAGATGTTCAGGGATCGAGTGAGGCGATCGAACATTCACTTAGTGGGATTAAGAGTGATAAGGTTGACTTGAAAATTCTAGCCAATGAAGTTGGTAATGTGACGGTTAACGATGTGATGCTGGCCAGTGCTTCGGATGCAATTATTTTAGGCTTCCATTCAGGAAAAGAGAATGGAACGAATGCTGCGGCTAAACGGGAAGGCGTTGAAATTCGCCTGTATAGTATTATTTACGAGCTAATTGAAAATGTTGAAAATGCGATGAAGGGACTTTTGGAGCCCGAGCTGCGTGAGCAGGTTATTGGGGAAGCCGAAATCCTAGAGGTGTTTGAGTTTAGCAAGAAGAGTAAGATTGCGGGATGCATGATTCAGTCTGGACGCGTAACGGCAAAAGCGAATATTCGAATTAAACGGCAGAAGGAATTAATTTTTGAGGGGGCCATTGGCTCACTCAAGCGGTTCCAAAATGATGCGGCGGAGGTTCGTCAGGGTCAGGAGTGCGGGATTCGTCCAGATCATTTTGTTGGCTTTGAGGTGGGCGATATTATCGAGGCTTACTTGATAGAAAAAATTTCACAGAATCTGTAGTCATCGTATTTTCTTTTTTTACGTTATTTATTTTTTCGAAAAACAATCTGGTATAGCTGAGTTCTACCCCCTATATAGATGAAAATCCACAAAAGGGTTGGATTGGCTAAAGACACGATTTATTTACGTTGTGGCGGTAGCTAAATTTAATGAAGCTTAATCAGGAGGTTAGAGATGGCAGCAAAGAAAAAAGCACCTGCGAAAAAGAAGGCAGTGAAGAAGGCTCCCGCGAAGAAAAAAGTAGCGGCTAAAAAAGTACCAGCGAAAAAGAAAGCCGTGAAGAAGGCTCCCGCAAAGAAAAAAGTAGCGGCTAAAAAAGCACCTGCGAAAAAGAAAGCCGTGAAGAAGACTCCCGCGAAGAAAAAAGTAGCGGCCAAAAAAGCACCTGCGAAGAAGGCGCCCGCGAAGAAGAAGGTTGTGAAGAAAGCGCCAGCTAAGAAAAAAACTCCTGCGAAGAAGAAGGTTGTGAAGAAAGCACCTGCGAAGAAAAAGGCGCCCGCGAAGAAAAAGGTTGTGAAGAAGGCTCCTGCGAAAAAGAAAGCAGTAGCGAAGAAAGCGCCAGCTAAGAAGAAAGCAGTAGCGAAGAAAGCACCTGCGAAGAAAAAGGCGCCCGCGAAGAAAAAGGTTGTGAAGAAGGCTCCTGCGAA
>CAJYAJ010000015.1 GCA_913065005.1 uncultured Verrucomicrobiota bacterium
TCAGTTTTATTGTTCCAGAGATTATTTTTGAAATCGGGATGAGATATATCAAATCCACTGTCAATGACCCCAACAACAGAGGGAGTGGAGGTTGGAGAGAGGTGTTTAAGTAGTGATTGGGCTTCGATAAAATTAATATCAGCCCCAGCTATGCTAATGGGTTGTTGACGAGTATTGTGTAAGGACCATTGATTTTTAAAAAGAGGGTCATTAGGTAAAGCGGTCTCAATGGGAAGTGTATTGCAGGTTTGTTTGTAGTGATTTGGTTCGCATAGTTCGAGTTCGGGATGGTCTTTGAATCGTTCGATGAGGGCGCTAACCGTTTCACCACAATCACTCGTGTAACGGCCTGTTCGAGCGAACGGATGCAAGTCAACACAGGTCGGGGCGGCGAGCCAATCAGGATCAGATAGGGCTTGTGGATAAAGGGTGGTGGGATCGTTTTTAAAGAGAAGTATGATTTGGTGGGGTACACAGTTTGATTGGGCATACGAAATAGTTAAACTAGTTGTTATAATATATAACAAAAATATTAATATCTTCATAAATATGTATATACGTAATTTACTTCTCTTTGTAAATTATGAAATACCGTTGAATATTCGTGCTTTAAATCTGTCCACTGTAATAATGATCAAGATGAGGTTTGTATGAAATGGATTCGGGAAGAGGATTGGGAAGGCTTGATGGCGTTTTTGCCGTGCGCAACTCCGTCGGCGTGGGTGGATGCGGCAAGGGTCAATGAAGAGACGCTTTTATTGAACCATTGTTATTTGGAGCAGTGTGCGGCACGGACGGCGATGACGTTGATGTTTCGATGTCCTGATCGTCCGGAACTGCTAGCAAAAATGTCGAAGCTTGCGCGGGAGGAGTTGCATCATTTTGATCAGGTGCATAAGATTTTACATGAGCGGGGCTATCGATATCGGATTCTGCGACCTTCGCGGTATGCGGGTCGATTAAATGGAGCCATTCGAAAGGAGCAGCCGGAGCAACTGATCGATACGTTAATTGTTGGGGCCTATATTGAGGCGCGTTCGTGTGAGCGATTTGCGGCATTGGTGCCGCATTTGGATGAGGTATTGGCTACGTTTTATGGTTCTTTATTGCGTTCGGAAGCACGGCATTTTCGCGATTATTTGACATTAGCAGAAGCGTATAGTTCGGGTCCTATCGAGGATCGAATCGAATTCTTTGGTGAAATCGAGCGGGAGGCCATTGAATCTCCTGATCCCGATTTTCGTTTTCATAGTGGCGTGCCAGAATCGAAGGTCGAATGGCCATGAAAGTTTACACGGGTTGCTTTGTCGGGTTACTGGTGGGTCTTTGTTGCGAGGGAGCGGTTTTACAACTTCAGGGAGATAAAGCTTCGTTGCGAGCGAATCAGGAGCCACTTCGTTCTGTTTTAGCATCTTTCGAAGCACAGGGAATTAGGGTGGTGCTTGATCCTACGTTGGCTGAAAATAAGATCTCAGGGGAATGGAATCAAATTCCGATCGCTCGGTTGGTGGAGCAGCTGGCATATCCGAATAATTATGTGGTGAGCTGGAAGCAGATGGAAACACCCTTGGGCATCTTAGATCAAATGAGTCGGATTGTGATCATGGGTGAGGGTGAAATCGAAGTGGAAGTTTTGACTGAAAAACGGAAAACTTTGGATGTGGTGCAGGCGGAGGATGGATCGCACTATATTCGGGGGGAGATTCTGGTGGGATTCGAAGAGGGCTCAAGCATGAAAGAGCTAAAGGCGTTGTTGAATAGGGTGGGCGGCACGGTGGTGGAGGTTATTGATCCACCGGGTTTATATCGGATTAAAATCCAGGATGGCATGCCTGTGGAGGAGGCATTGGCGGAAGCGCAGATGAGCTTGGGTGTGAAAAAAGCAGAACCGAATCACGCATTTTCGAATGATGAGATGCCGTTGGTTTCATTGAGCGGTGCGTCGAGTGGTGTGAATTTAAATTTAGAGGTAGGCGAGCGGGCGATTGCGGTGTTTGATTCGGGGATTGATCCGGCGTATCAGAATTTGCCGTTTATGTTGACCGCGTATAACGCGATTGATCCGGGGGCGGCGGTGGATGATCCAACGGGGCATGGAACGTTGGTTTCGATGATTGCGGCGGGAGCCGTGGTGCCGGAGGGTATGCCGCCGAACGAGGAGTCGGTACGGGTGTTACCGGTGGCACTTTTTGATGCCAATGGCTGGACTTCTTCGGAGGCACTTTTTTCCGCGATTAATTATGCCTTGGATCAGGGGATTACGCGGTTTAATTGGAGTTTCGGAACTGATGATCGCATCCCATTTATTGAGGAGGCTATTCATCAGGCTGTGAATCGGGGGGCGGATATTATCATTGCGGCAGGGAACAATGGAGAAGCGGGATCGGTTTATCCGGCATCAAGTCCGTTGACGGAGTCGATTGGTTCAGGAGATCAGAAGGGGATATCTCCATGGAGTAATTATGGTGATGACGTGGATGCTTATTACCCGGGGAAGGTTTACTTTGATGGGAAGTGGCATTATGGAACCTCTTTTTCGGCGCCTTTGGCGGCGTATTTGAAGGCGTTGCAGGATTAGCAGGGGTCTTCGGCGGGGCGTTTAAGAATCATGTGCAGGTCATTAATGAACTCGGTTTGGAAGCCGGCTTCGCAGTAGGCTAGGTAGTAGATCCATTTGCGTTGGAAGGGTTGGTCGTAGCCCATTTGTTCTAGTTTTTCGGATTGGCGTTCGCAGGCGGTACGCCAGCGGCGGAGGGTTTCGGCATAATGGATGCCAATATTTTCAATGTGATCGATGTGGAGCATAGAGTCTTTTGTCATTGCTTTGGATAGTTCGGTAAGGGATGGGAGGATGCCGCCGGGAAAGATGTGTTTTTGAATCCAGTCTGGATTCTGGCGATAGGCGTCGTAGCGTTGATCGGGGATGGTAATCACTTGAAGGGCGATGCGTCCACCGGGTTTAAGGAGTCGGTCGAGGGTGGAGAAATAGGTGCCATAGTAGGCGTGACCTACTGCTTCAAGCATTTCAATGGAGACGATGCGGTCGTAGGTGCCTTGTGCGTCGCGATAGTCGCAGAGTTGAATATCGATTTGCTCGGTAAGTTCTGCTTCTTGAATTCGTTGCGTGGCGAGATCATATTGCGCTTGTGAGATGGTGAGTCCGGTAACTTTGCAGCCGGTGGTGCGGGCGGCTTCGATGGCAAATCCACCCCAACCGCATCCGACTTCGAGAATGTGGTGATGTGCTTTTATGCCGGCTAGGCGAATGAGGTTTTGAATTTTTGCACGTTGGGCGTCGCCGAGTGATTGATGGGGAGATTCGAAGAGGGCGGAGGAGTAGAGCAGGGTTTCGGCATCGAGAAAGAGTTGATAGAAATCGTTTCCGAGGTCGTAGTGAGCTTGAATATTTCGGCGGCTACCGGTTTTGGTATTACGGTTGATTGCATGCGAAAGTTGATGAAGGCGTCGCTTGATCCATGCATGGGTGAGTCCGCTTTTTTTGAGGTCATTCATGTTATGGATGAAGAGCGCAAGAAGATGAGGGAGGTTGGGGGTGTCCCAGTCGGATTCAGTATACGATTCACCGAGACCGATATTTCCAGCAAAGACGAGTTGGGTGAAGAAGCGGTAGTGATGCACGTGAAGGTGTTGCGGGTCGGTTGCGGATGAATGGCCATAGGTGCGCTGCTCTTGATTGGGCAGGGTCAATGTGAGCGAGCCTTTCTTGATGGTTTGTAGTTGTCGGTGAACGAGGGCGAGGCAGTTTTTTTCGAGGAAGGTTGGTTTCATTTTTTTCTCCATGAGGTGTTGGGATGGGCGGGTGGTGGGGTTGTATGGATTTGGAGGCCACGCCGCCAATGGAGTTGAGCGGCTTGCCAATAAATGCGGGGTAGGGTGGCAGCGGTGGTGAACGGATGTCGAGCAAGACTTCGCCAAAGAGATTGGCTGGTGAGGAGTTCGCCTTCTCCCCATAAGGCGGTATCAAGCGTGCATTGGTTGTTTTGCATTAATCGAATACCGATACGAATTTGATCGCCGGGTTCACTAAAGCTACCGGTATAATGGCCTTCGATTTGATTGAAGGGGGAGACGTGAAACTGCTTTTCCATTTGTGTTTCTATGGGATAGGTGTCGGCTCCTTTGACCAGATAGATATGCTTTTGTTTGAAGGTGTTATTTACTTCAACTAGGAGTTGCTCTGGGGTTCCTTGCGCGTTTAATCCATAATAGAAGTTAACGGGATTAAAGGTGGGTAAGAGAAAGCGAGCGACGGTGACCAAGACGATTCGTTCAATCTTGGGATGGGTAAAATGCGGTGCAAGCTGATCGCGAAATCGATTGCTTCCAACTAGATAGTCTTCGGATCGTAAACTGACGGGTGAGCCTGGACCTGTGCTAAAGCCTTTTACGTTTTGGGCCAATGCGGGCAGTTCATCAAGATCGATGGCATAAAAGAGGATAGGATATTCGAAGCGGTGTTTGATGGGGTGATTGCGTGCATGCATTACGCGTCCGTTATAGATGCGACTGTTCATAACCTAACCCCGAGCTTTTCAGCGACTTTGATGCCGGAGCGAACGGCGTCTTCATGAAATCCATTTCCGAGATAGGCACCAGCAAACCACGTGTTTCTTTGACCGTTCGCGGCCTGAAGTTGAGGGCGCTTTGAAACGGCAGCCTGGGTGAACATGGGGTGTTCATAGTTGATTTCATAATGGATATAATTGGGGGGGTGAGGCGGTTCAAGTGATACAAAGTAATCGGTTTGGGTTGGGAGGTTTTGCAGGCGATTCATGTGATATGTGAGGGCGGTTCTATTTCCATTGATTCGTTGGAAATTCCAAGAGGACCAGACACGGCGTAGAGGAGGCATGACACTGGAATCGCTATGCAAATAGGTTTTGCTGCGAGCGTAGCGCCAGGCCCCTAACGTGCTTTGTTCCGTCTGATCTGGATCTGCGAGTAAATCAAGTGCTTGGTCGGCATGGGTGGCGATCACAACATGGTCAAAGGTTTCGATCTTTCCGATTCGCTGAATTTCAATCCCTCCGTTGATACGTTGAATGTGATCAATCCGTGCGTTGGGGATGATGGTGACATTTTCCCATTGTTTTTGCATGAGATCGATATAGGTGCAACTGCCGCCTTTGACCGTTCGCCATTGAGGTCGATCTTTGATGCCAAGCAGTCCGTGATTTTTGAAAAAATTCATAAAACTTTGGGCGGGAAAGGCCATCATCTCTTCGCAGGGGGTAGACCAAATGGCGGAGCCCATGGGGATTAAGTGATGATCGATGAAGTCTTGAGAGAAGTGGTTTCGTTTGAGATAGGCTCCTAATGTCTCATCGGGATGAAGTCCGGAAGAAGCATCTTGGGAAGCGGTGGAGAAGAAGCGCAAGACTTCTTTGATGAGGCGGTGGAATCGAGGATGAATTAGGTTTTTACGTTGTGCAAATAGACCCGAAAGTCCGGATCCGCAATATTGAAGACCACTCGGAAGATCGTGATATCCAAAGGACATATTGCTGTCTTGAAGCGGTACGTTAAGGGATGTGAAAAGTTTTGTGAGCAGAGGATAGTTGCGGTGGTTCATGACGATAAAACCGGTGTCGATTTTGAGCCCAGCATCAGGTCCTTTTTGAAGTGTAATGGTATTGGTGTGCCCGCCGATCCGATTGGAGGCTTCAAAGAGGGTGACTTGATGTTTTTGCTGTAGGAGGTGCGTGGTGGTTAACCCCGCGGCACCGGATCCGATGACGGCAATACGTTGTGGCGCGATCATGTTGTTTTGTTCCATCAAACATCCACCCCCTTGGATGGAATTAGATTCGGGCATATCTCGTGAGAGATCAATGCCCGATGTGGGTTTATTATTGCTGGAGAACTGCTTTGGGTAGGGCTTGTTCAATCGCTGCAATGAGTTTTTTCTGGTTGGGATCTATGCGACTTCCAAATCGATTGATCACGGATCCTTCCGGTGAGATCAGGAATTTATTAAAGTTCCATGAGATCCCGCCACCAAAGGATGGATTACTCTGTTTGGATGTGAGCCATGCAAAGAGTGGATGCTGATTTTTGCCTTTTACATCGATTTTAGCAAAGAGAGGAAAGGTGGTTTGGAAGCGCGTTTCACAAAAAGTGGCAATCGCTTCGTTGCTACCTGGCTCTTGCCCCATAAAGTTGTTTGATGGAAAAGCGAGGACGACGAGCCCTTGGTCTTGGTATGTTTTATAGAGGGCTTGCAGTCCTTCGTATTGTCCGGTGAATCCACACCGACTGGCGGTGTTCACAATGAGGAGTGTTTTACCTCGATACTCGTTGAGTGTGATCGATTCTCCTTGAATGGTTTTAACGGGAATATCGTATAGACTTTTCATGCTGCTCCTTTCTGAACAGGCAACCGTTGCCGTTATGAGAACAACGCCCACCCATGTATTTAATTTATTCATGATTCATTCCTTTTAAAATGCGGTTCTTTACGAGCTTTGTCCAAAAGCCGACAACGGGGAGTCGATCGAGGAGGACGCTGGTGTCCCAGTAATCTTGATGAAATATAATTTTTCCGGCGGGGTTCAATCGCATGTGCGTGAGCCCTTGGGCAATGATCGGTTGATCGGGTGCAGCGTTTGAAATAAGGTGCATTGTCCATCGACAATAAAAGTCGTTTTCTGCGCGTTGGATTTTTCCGATTTCAAAGGTACATGACTGTGCTGGTGCTGCCATCGCAATAAAATAGTCTTCAATTGAATCGATGCCCTGCACTAGATGATAGGGATCTGCAAAGAAAGCATCTTTGGCGTAGAGATTACGAACATTCGAAGCGATGCGATCGGCACTATACTCGTTGTAAAAATGAGTAAAACGTTCAAAGGCTGCGGCTTCGATATCGGAGTGGGGTGCCGGTGCAGTGGTGTTTGAGGTGCGTTGCAATGCTTGATCAATTTGAGTGAGGTCTATTTCCGGTGGGGTTGATCGTGAGCATCCTATGAGTGTTAAAAATGAAAGCATAAGAATCCTACTTAACGTTTGATGAGTCGATAATGTGCTACGTACCATTCGTTTCCTCCGTTAAATCCAAAAAGTTCTTCGCAGGCCATAAAGAAAATTCGCCAACGTCTCCATTGGATTTGGGCCTCTTTTAAGCCTAGATCGCGGGTTAGAATGGTGATAGCTTGACGACGATTTTGATCGATTTTCTGAAGCCAAGCACGCAAGGTTTTTGCGTAGTGAGTACCCTTGACTCGCCACGTTTGATCGGTGAGTAGATGTTGGTTGCAGATGGGTAGGAGTGATTCAGCTGGCATCATGCCTTCTTTAAAAAAGTGCTCTGACATCCAGTTGACTCCGCCTTTTCCGTCGAATAGATAGGCAAGTTCACGGTGCACGAAAATATGGATGAATAACCGACCGTCTGAGTTGAGCCAATGGTGGATGCGTTCGAGGAGTTGATGCCAGTTCCGCATATGCTCAAACATCTCAACGGAAACAACTCGATCAAATGTCTGCTCGGTTTCAAAGGTATTCATATCGGCGGTAATCACGGTTAGGTTGGGAAGGTGTTGGGCATCGATGAAGGCTTTTTGGGTGGAGGAGTTAGAGACGGCGGTAATGGTGGAATTTGGATAGGTTCGTGCCATCCAGATGGAGAGAGAGCCCCAGCCGCAGCCGAGTTCTAAAATTTGCTGTCCGTCTTCAAGTTGAGCTCGTTCGCAGGTGATTTCTAGCATTTGTTTTTCGGATTCTGCCAGTGTGGTGGCGTCGTCTGCCCAGAATCCGCTACTGTATTTAAGATGAGGACCCATGAAGGTTTCGAAAAGATCTGCGGGCACCTCATAATGTTGTTGATTTGCAGAATCAACGGCATGTGCAATGGGTTCTTTGTGTAGCTGATCGCGAAAAGTATACAGGGCGTTGAGTCGTTCGCTGAAAGCCAGGCTCCCTTCTTTTTTTAAACGAGCTTGGAGCAACATTCGAATCATGAATCGAATGATGCGATCTGGCAAATAACCTTGCTCTGCCCATTGAGTAATCACGTTCATGCTTTAAATCAACCCCCTGATGTAGTGTTGGGAGATCGAATTGCACGAGTGATCCTTACAGGATTAGTTGAAGAGGCGAGGGAAGAAGATGGGTACTTCGCGTTGGTAGGCGGCATAGGCTTCGCCGCGTTTTACGAGTGCTTCTCGTTCGACATGTGGAATGCCAGTGAGTTTCATTAAGAAAAAATAGATAGCAATGGGCCCTATGAGTGCGAGCCAACCTGAAGGGGCTCCAATCGAAAAAAGGGCATAGGCAATCCATTGGAGCCATTCAAAGAAATAATTCGGATGTCGGGAGCGGCTCCACAGCCCCTTTCGGCAAACTTTTCCCTGATGGGCTGGATTCCGCCTAAATTGGGTTAATTGATAGTCTGCAAGCCATTCGCCACCCATGGCAATCAACCAGAGTGCCGTGCCGAGTCCGTCAAAGAGGTTCCAGTGGGGTTGTGCATGATTAAAAGCGGGTAGCAGGGGAATCACAAAGAGGACGACGAGGAATGATTGGAGGGTGAAAAAGAAAAAGAAGCCGAGGTGGGCGCGCTTGCCAAAATAGGTTCGTAAGGTTTGATAGCGTGCATCTTCTTCGTTTGAACAGAGGCGATCTTTGATAATGTAGATGACGAGGCGCGTCGCCCAGACAAGAATCAAGGTGCCAACCAGACAGTGTCGAGGTTGCCATCCTTCTGCATGGATAACGGCTACAGAGGCTAAGATACCTACTCCAGCAGTCCAACCTACATCGACCCATCCGGCATCTTTTCGTATGCATTGAATGAGCCAGAGGAAAACAAAAAGAAGAAACGATCCGAATAAACCTTGAAGGAGAAGTGGGGCCGAGCTACTTAAGAGGCTCATGCTGCTTTTGATTTTTCGCCGAGAATCGAGCGAGGGGGTTCACGAATATCCCAAACGATACGGAAAAATTGAAGAGTTCTTAGGATCAGATAGCTCACGTCGAGCTCCCACCAGCGGAAGCCTTGCCGAGCACAGACGGCATAACGATGGTGATTATTGTGCCAACCTTCTCCGTTGGTGAGAATGGCAAGAAGCCAGTTGTTTACGCTATCGTCGTCGACGGCATAGCGTCGGCTGCCGTATCGATGGGCTACTGAGTTAATACAAAATGTAACGTGATAGACGGCAACGGTGCTAAGAAAGAAGCCATATATTAAGAGTTGGATGCCGCTTATACCCCATTCGGGTCGGATTATTTGAAAGAGAAGCCCAACCACGAAAAGAGCGGCTGCAAGGAGGAGCGCGGGTAAAAAAGGATTTCGGTTTAACCACATCAGTTCAGGAAATCGGGTGAAATCTTTGATTTTGTCATAGCGGGTGTCGTCCAATTTGCGTTGCATGACCCATCCGATGTGCGCCCACCAGAATCCTCCGTGTCGAGGCGAGTGCGGATCACGTTCGCTATCGGCATGTTCGTGGTGAAGTCGGTGATGGCTGGCCCACCAGAGGGGATCTTTCTGTGCGGCCATGGTGCCTAAGAAAGCGAGGATAAATTGGAATATACGACTTGTTTTGAAGCTTTTGTGAGAAAAATAGCGATGGTATCCGGCGGTTAACGTGAATACATGTAAACAGTAAATGGTTAGAAATACGAGTAGCATGCTGGTGGAGAAGGGAACAAAGAAAATGCCGAGGCAACCTAGGTGCATGAGGATAAGCGGATAGCTTATTTCATTTTTCTGCTGCGCTTCTTTGCTCATGTTTTATCGTTCATACGTTGGCGAATGCGCTCACGTTCTTCTGGCTTGAGTTTAACTTCTGTGAAGTGTTCTTTTTCTTCGCGGGCAAGAAATTTACGGATACCAGTTTGTAAATCGACTATTTGTTGATTGGCTTTTCCACAGACTGCACAGAGACGGATGTGCATGAAGAGACCCACTTTTTGGGACCAAGACAGTTCGTAGTATCGATTCTCAGCTAAGGTCTTTGAAACTTGTTTGCACGTTAACATTCATACACTCCGTCACCTTCTGTCCAGTTGGATTCAAGGCAGCTTTTTAATTGTTTGCGGGCACGATGTAGTATTACCCACAGATTGTTCGGAGTTAGTTTGAGCTGCTTACAGATCTCTTCTGTTGAGAGACCTTCGAGTTCGCGGAGTGCAAATGCTTGGCCCATGTTTTCGTTTAAGTGAGAGAGACAATCATAAAAGACTTGCATGAACTCTTTGCGTTCGAATGCATTTTGCGGGTCAAATTTCCAGTCAGGTGGATTTTGATCATGGATTCCGAATGCTTTAAATCTGAAGCTGTCGAGAATTTCTGTGTTTTCGGTGTCATCGACGGCCACTTCTCGGGAGGCTTTTCGAATATAATCCACGACTTTGTGGCGTAAGATGCCGCGTAACCAGTATCGAACGGGTGTTTTTCCGTCATACCGTTCAAAGGCTTTCATCGCCGCGAGAAAGGTCTCTTGCAAAGCATCTTCCGCTGCTGCTCGATTCCGTAAGCGTACATACGCAAATTGGAGAAGATAATCTCCGTGATCGTCTAACCATGTTTCAGGTCCGTTGTCTGCATCCACCATAATGGTGATGAAGCTAGCTTGATTGATTTGCTACGGAAAGCCTTATCGGAAAAAAAATGGACGCGCTTCTCAGGAGAGAAGCGCGCCCGGGCTGCATGCCGAGGGGGTCAGCATGCAAAATTGCCCCCCTTTGTGACGTTTATCACTCATTTATCGTATGTATTTTACATTCCTTTCAAAAAAAGATGTCCGGCAATTCTTGGCAAACATGGGATGTGCGTCATACAGTGCGCGAATGAAGAGAGTTGGAGTCATTATTAACCCGAAACGGGCGCGCGCGGAAAATACGCTTGAGCAGTTGCGTGCGGCGGCCTTGCGTCATGGTTGGGAGCTGGTATGTGATCAGCTAGAGATGGCGGAGCGGTTGAGTGCTTCGTCGATGGAGGTGGGTTCGTTTGCGAATGAAGTCGATTTGGTGCTGGCTCTTGGCGGTGATGGAACGGTGCTTTATGCGGCGCATGCGCTGATGGGGTCTTCTGTGCCCGTGCTGGGCATCAATTTGGGACGGTTGGGTTTTTTAACGGCGGTCGCAGAAGATGAGTTGGCAGAAGCACTCGATCAAGTGGCCTTGGGTGATTATGAATTACATGAGCGGGAGGGTGCTTTAGCGACGTGGCATTCTGTGGATGGACAGACTGAACAATGGCCTGCCTTAAATGATGTGGTGATCGGGTGGGGGGGGAGTTCGCGGATTATAAAATTGGAGTTGGAAGTCGACCAGGAGCCTGTTGGTCAATTTTCTTGTGATGGCATTATTATTTCAACGGCGACGGGCAGTACAGGACATGCGTTATCGAACGGGGGACCGATCATGCATCCGGCGATTCGTGGATTTGGGATTAGTGTGATTTGTCCGCATACTTTGGGGTCTCGGCCGATGGTGGTGCCGAACCGCAGTCGAATTGAGGTGGCATTGATGCGTTGTCATAAAGAGCTGTTACTTTCTGTTGATGGGCAGGATTGTCGAACCGTGAAGCAGGGAGACCGTCTTATCATAGAGCGGTATGCAGTTCCGCTACACATGGTGCAGTTGCCGGGACATTCCTATTTTCATACCTTGGCTCAGAAATTAAATTGGCAGGGATCGGTCGTTTAATGGGGTCATTAAAATCTTTATAATCCCGGCTCTTTTTTTTACTTTCTATATGCAGTTGTAAGGTGGATGCGTACGCAAACGGAGATAGAAGAAGCCGATGATTAAGTATTACGCATTAATACCATTGCTGTGTGCTCATCTAGCGTTGGGTGCTGCCCAACCGCAATCGATTGAACCCGCACAAGTCGTGGTTGATACCAAGGAGAACGATATGCACGCACGCGCTTATTTTGCAGCAGGATGTTTCTGGGGGGTGGAGGCGATTTTTCAAGAGGTCGAGGGCGTTGTTGAAACGACGGTTGGGTATATGAATGGTCGTACTCCAAATCCGAGTTATCGAGATGTGTGCTACACCGATACGGGACATGCGGAAGCCGTTGAGGTGGTGTATGACCCCAGTCAGGTCGATTATACATCGCTCTGCCGTTATTTTTGGCGCTTACATGATCCTACGACAATGAACCGGCAGGGTCCTGATGTAGGCTCGCAATATCGTTCGGGTATTTTTTATAAAACCGAAGCGGAGCGGGTTATTGCTGAAGCGGTGAAGCTCGAGGCGCAAGGCCATTGGAAGGGAACGATTGTGACCGAGATTGCGTTGGCCGATCGTTTTTATGATGCCGAAATATACCATCAAGACTATTTCAAGAATCGCGGTATAACACATTCGGGTTGTCATTTTTTGCGCCCGTGGGAGTGAAGATACGAAAAACAACGTGCAATTCGGTTGCAGGGTCGGTAGAACCGAACGCTTGTTAGAGAGGATATGGACGATGGATATAAAAATTAAGCGCGCTTTGTTAAGCGTATCAGACAAAGCTGGCATTTTGGACTTTGCTCGTAATCTCAGTGAAATGGGAATTGAATTGCTTTCTACGGGTGGAACGGCTCGGGCGATTCGTGAAGCGGGCATTCCGGTGAAAGATGTATCTGAGTTCACCGGGTTTCCGGAGATGTTGGATGGGCGCGTGAAAACACTCACCCCGCAAGTGCACGCTGGAATTTTATATATGCGTGATAACGAAGAGCATGTTTCCACGATGGAGGAGTTTGATTTGGGTGCCATCGATTTAGTATGTGTGAATCTCTATCCGTTCGAAGAGACGATTGCTCGATCGGGGGTCACCTTGTCTGAAGCGATTGAGCAGATTGATATTGGTGGACCGACTATGATTCGTTCTGCAGCCAAGAATATGAAATTTGTAACGGTGATTACCGATCCTTCCGATTACGGAGTGGTGATTGATGAGATGCGTTCAAATGAGGGGTCAACCTCCGAGTCAACCCGTTTTAGATTGGGGCAGAAGGTCTATGCGCGTGTGGCAGAATATAATGCTACCATTGCTTCTTATCTGGCTGATCAAGTGAGCGAGCAAGCTTTGGCACGTCCTATGGTGAAAGCCTATTCGGATGGTGCTGAGTTGCGATATGGTGAAAATAGCCATCAGAAAGCGTGGTTATACACCGATGCTGATGCTGCTGACGCGGCTATTGCGCAGACCGAAGTTCTTCACGGTAAGCCGATGAGTTATAATAATTATGTGGATGGGGATGGTGCGTTAGAAGCTGTTAAGGATTTAGCGGGTCGTCCGGGAGTTTCTGTGATCAAACATACCAATCCTTGTGGTTATGCAACTGGTGAAACGCTTGCTGAAGCGCTAGAAGAGGCATGGAAGGGTGATCCAATTTCTGCATTTGGGTCGGTCATTGCCTGTACGGAAGCGGTTGATTTAGCTACTGCGCAGGCGTTAGAAGGTCGTTTTGTCGAAGCAATTATTGCGCCGGGCTATGCCGATGAAGCGTTGACGTTGCTTCAACAGAAAAAAAATCTACGTATTTTAAAGCTGAAGAAGCCGGTTACGAAAGCGGCGCATCAGACAATGCTGAAGCAGATTAATGGTGGGTTGCTGGTGCAAGAGATTGATACGGAGTTGATGCAGGATTGGAGCGTTCCAACGAAAGCGGCGTTTGATCGCTCGAAAGAGGCACTTGCCCAGTTTGGAATTGCCGCGGCGAAACATACCAAGTCGAATGCGATTGTGCTTGTTCAGGAGTATAAACCGGAGCAGTTCCGGGTGTTGGGCATGGGTGCTGGGCAGCCGAATCGGGTTGATGCGCTTCGTAAGTTGGCGGTTTCGAAAGCGGTTGAAAACTTGAAGACCGAGCAACCTGAAATCACTGATGAGCAGATTCAAGCAACGATTGGCGATTGTGTGTTCGTTTCAGAAGCCTTTTTTCCGTTTGCCGATAGCATTGATGCGGCGCATGAGATGGGTGCGAAGTTTATTGTGCAACCGGGTGGATCCATTCGAGACGATGAGGTGATTGCCGCTTGTAATAAATATGGCATCGCGATGGCGTTCACTGGCATGCGTCACTTTAAGCATTAAAATATCAATCGGTTTAGTTACGTGGTTCAAAGAGAGCCTTTTTTGTGCTGTGTGGGTGGATGTTCTTTAGGGTTGCATCGAGGACCAAGTTGGGGTTCACTGCGCGGCGAAATGTTACGGGGTCGATTTCCTGCGATGTGCGCGGGGCCATGGCCTTGAAGAGGGGCGAGCAGCGTCCGCAGGAAAAAAATCATGAAATTCACGGAATTGGGGCTGAGCTCCGGTACGCTTACATCTATTCAAAAATTGGGCTTTGAAACGCCTACACCGATCCAAGCGGAAGCGATTCCGTTCTTGTTGAGTAAAGAGCAGGATTTAATTGGGTTGGCTTCAACGGGAACCGGTAAGACGGCGGCATTTGGATTGCCGTTGATCGAGCGGGTGGACGATTCATTGGCGGTTACTCAGGCGGTGGTGTTGGCACCTACGCGGGAGTTAGGGGTTCAAATTGCGGAGGATATGAAGCGGTTTGCCGTGCATCGTCCGGGTTTAAAAATTGCAGCGGTTTATGGGGGAACCAATATTGTTCCACAGATCAAAGCGTTGAAGGCGGGTGCGCAGATTGTGGTGGCGACACCGGGTCGGTTGGTTGATTTGATTGAGCGGAAGGCGGCGCGGTTGGAACAGGTGCGGGCACTGGTGCTGGATGAGGCAGATGAGATGTTGAATATGGGGTTCAAGGAGGAGATCGATAAGATTCTTTCGCGAGCTCCGGAAGAGCGGCTAACGTGGCTTTTTTCGGCGACGATGGCAAAAGGCGTGGAGCGGATTGCCGGTAATTATTTAAAAAACCCACATACGATTTCAGTGGGGGGTCGAAATGAGGCAGCGGCGAATATTGAACATCTCTGTTTTATGGTGAATGAGCGCGATCGATTTCCGGCATTGAAGCGGGTCTTGGATGCGTTGCCAGAAATTTATGGAGTGGTGTTCTGTCGTACGCGGGCAGAAACGCAGACGGTGGCGGAAAAATTGCTGGCGAGTCGGTATAGTGCGGAGGCGTTGCATGGCGATTTGTCGCAGGCGCAGCGGGATACGGTGATGCGTAAATTCCGGCAGCGGACGGTTCGAATTTTGGTGGCAACGGATGTGGCGGCGCGTGGAATCGATGTGGATGATATCACGCATGTACTGCATTATAAATTATCGGATGAGGTGGCGGCATATACGCATCGATGTGGACGAACCGCTCGTGCGGGTAAGTCGGGGGTTTCGATTGCGTTGATTAATAGCCGTGAAAAGCGTCGGATTATGGATCTGGAACGTCGGAATGGAATTACGATTCGGCTGGAAAAGTTGCCGGATGGGCGAGCCGTGTGTGAGAGTCAGTTAATGGCCTTATTGGAGCGAGTGGTGAAGACCTCGGTGAATGAGGAGGCTATTGCGGACTATCTGCCGCCGGCGTATGAGGCGTTGTGTCATCTGGATAAGAAGGAGATTATTAAGCGATTTGTTTCGGTAGAATTTAATCACTTTTTGGATTCCTATGCCGATGCACCGGATTTGAATGCGAAAGCGAAGGCTCCGCGAGAGCGGGGGGGGCGTGGTGAGCGGGGCACGCGCGGTGAGCGGAGCACTCAGCGGTCGGAGAATAGCAAGCGAAATCAACGTTTAGAGGCGTATGATACGAAACGATTTTCGATTAATATTGGGAAGGTTCATCAGGCCAATTCGGGTGCAATTGTTCGATTGATTTGTGAACATTGTGATGTGAAGTCGAATCAAATTGGTTCGATTAATGTGGGGCGTGAGGCTTCCGTATTTGAAGTGTCGAAAGAAGTGGGCGCGACGGTTCGGAAGGGCATGGAGCGTGTTGAGTTGGATGGACGTAAGGTTTCGATTCGTGCCGCGAGTGGGGGTAAGCCGGGTGGAAGTGGAAGAGCGCCTAATGGGGGTCGTTCTCATCGGGGTGGAAAGCCACGTCGTAAACATTCTTCTTAAGGATGGGCGGAATTTAATTCAGTCGGTTTCGATGGGGTTCCACTGGGCAAGATAGTGGATAACAAGATCGGGAAAGTCGGTGAATAGACCCTCGATGCCGACTTGCTGAATAAAGATGTCCAAGAGCTGGGTATAGGTTTTTGCGTAGGGTGGAATGTTGCTGGCTTCTCGTCGGTAGACCTATGGATGCACGGCGAGATTGGCTCGGTGTGCTTCTGCGGTGAGGGAAGATGTTTTTATATTATTAGGGGTGGAGTTGGTGGAAAAGAGCATCGCTAATGAGGGGCCAATGCTGTCGGCATATGTGGCGATTTTTTTCATTGCACCGGTTTTAAACACCCACGCGTATGAGTAGGGGTGGGCAACTCCGTTAATGTAGACTTGGGTCTCTTGGGCGGGGGTAGGTGCAATGAGCTGAAGCAGTTTGAGCTTCATGTTGAGCTGGAGAAAGAGCTCGTGTTGAGTGCGTTCGTTTTCGTGATGACTAACCTTTGTTCGATATAATCGGCGTTGTTGGCGTGGGCCATGGCTTTGGCTGGAAGGGAATGTTCTGGGAGATATCCGGATGCACTGCGGTGGGCAATGACTATTTTTTGATGGGCTGTCATGACTTCTTTTTAAGTTTTTTTTAACTGAAATAAAAATGTCTAATTATAGAAAAAGAAAGTTTGGCTTTGGGGAACAGGGTAGGTTTGTTAAGTAGAGAACAATGGGATTGAAGGTGGATATGAGTAGATCGGTTTTAATTACGGGTGCGACGAGTGGGATCGGTCGTTCGTTGGTGGTGCAGTTAGCTGCGCGCCATTGGCGAGTATTGGCTTCAGGGCGGAATCATGATGCGTTGGCTTCGTTGCAGGTGGAGACGGGTTGTGAGGTGATGGCGGTGGATCTATCGGATAGCTCGGCGGCGGAGCAATTGTTTGAGATGGCATGGAATCGGTTGGATGGCGTTGATGTGTTGGTGAATGGGGCGGGTATGAATCAGCGAAAAGTGCCGGTGGAGGAGATTGAGGTGCCGGATTGGGAGGCGCATATGGCGCTTAATTTACGGGCTCCGATGGTGTTGTGTCGGGAGGCGATGCGGCGGATGCCGGCGGGCGGGCATATTTTGAATGTGGTGAGTACGATTGCACTGAGTTCGCAGGCAAATTATTCGATCTATGCGGCGAGCAAATATGGGTTGTTGGGATTCACGAATACGTTGCGTAAAGAGGCTCAGTCGCGGGGGATCAAGGTGACAGCTGCTTTTCCAGGGGGAACGGATACGGCATTTCGTACGGAGGAGCGGTTGGATTATATGCGGCCGGATTCGGCGGCGTTGATGTTGGTTCAGGCGTTGGAAGCGCCGGCGGATGTGGTGATGCATGAGGTGGTGTATCGCCCGATGGTGGAGACCAATTTTTAATTGCCGTTGCCAAGTGGATAGAGCGCGGGCATATTACGTAGACGCGGTTTTAATAAGGAGCAAGTGAATGGAAGATTTAAAAAAACATGCATCGTATGCGGGTGCTGAGGGTCCGGTTGTTTTGGTGATTATGGATGGTGTTGGTATTGGAAAAAATCCAGAGAGCGATTGTGTGGCTCAGGCAAAAACACCGAATTTAAATTGGTTGAAAGAGCATGCGGCGTATGCCGAGATTAAGGCGCATGGGAAGGCGGTGGGTCTCCCTGAAGATACGGATATGGGTAATTCGGAAGTGGGCCATAATGCAATTGGTTGTGGGCGTGTGTTTGATCAGGGAGCATCGCTGATTGATGATGCGATTGCCTCACGGGCTCTGTTTGAGGGGTTGGTTTGGAATGAATTGGTGGATAATGCGGTTGCGCAGGTGAGCACACTTCATTTCATCGGCTTGCTTTCGGATGGAAAGGTTCATTCGAATATTAATCATTTGGAGGCAATGTTGCGTGAAGCAAAGGCGCGGGGCGTGCAGAAGGTTCGTATTCATGCCTTGACTGATGGGCGAGATGTGCCACCAGTATCTGCGTTGGATTATGTTGAGCGATTGGAGGCGTTCTTATTGGAGCTGAATGAAGGGGGTTTTGATTATTGTATTGCTTCGGGTGGGGGTCGGATGAAAATCACGATGGATCGCTATGATGCTGATTGGCCAATGATTGAACGGGGTTGGCAGACCCATGTGCGGGGTGAGGGACGTCTGTTCTCTTCGATGCGGGAGGCGATTGAGACGTTTCGGTCGGAAAAAACGGGTATATTGGATCAGGATCTTCCGGCGTTTGTGATTGAGCGTGCGGGCGAAGCGGTGGGTCCGGTGGTGGATGGTGATAGTGTGGTTCTGTTTAACTATCGGGGCGATCGTGCTTTGGAGTTGACGAAAGCTTTTGAGGCGGATGTGTTGAAAGAGTTTGATCGGGGCGCGAAACCGGATGTGATTTATGCGGGGATGATGCAGTATGATGGTGATTTGGGCGTGCCGGAAAGATTTTTGGTATCACCGCCGGCGATTGATCGGACGATGAGTGAATATCTTTCAAATGCTGGGATTCGCCAATTTGCTATTTCAGAAACGCAGAAATATGGACACGTGACCTATTTTTTTAATGGCAATAATTCGAGTAAATTTGAGACGGAGACGTGGGTGGAAATTCCTTCGGACAATTGCCCATTTGAGGATAAGCCGCGGATGCAGGCTGATCCGATCACGGACGAGGTGGTCAAGGCGATTGAATCGGGGTTGTTTGATTTTGTGCGTATCAATTATCCAAATGGAGATATGGTCGGTCATACGGGTGTGATTCCTGCGGTCATTGAATCGGTTGAAGCGGTCGATGAAGGGGTGGGTCGTTTGATGGATGCCTTGAAGAAGGTAAATGGAGTGTTGATCTGTTCGGCGGATCATGGCAATTCAGATGATATGGTTCAGTTGGATAAGAAGACGCATGAGTTGATGCGGGATGCAGAGGGTCAATTATTGCTGAAGACGGCGCACTCGTTGAATCCGGTACCTGTGTATGTTTATGATCCGGCAGGAACGGCTCAGGCACGTGTGGCGGTGTTGGATACACCGGGCATCTCTAGTTTGGCGGCGACGAGTATAACGATGTTGGGTTTTGAACCGCCGGAAGGCTATACCCCTAGTTTGGTAGATGTGGGCTAAGCACGGAACCTTTACTTGGAAGTGCGGAGGTGCTCCGCTATGATCTTCGCAATGAAACGAGCCGTTATTTTTTTATTGTTGCCCTTTTCGGTGTGGGCTCAGGAGTCTGTGGCTCCGGTCGAACCGGTTATGGAAAAGGGGATGACGGTGAAGGGATTGCGCTCTCCTTTTTATAATGCTAAGGGCGAGCGAGTTGCGGAGCTGATCGGGGGACGGGCTCGCATGCAATCACCTGAAGTGGCGGATGTGGAGCATCTGCGGATTGATCTTTTTGAAGGGGCTCATCAAACGGCGCAGCTCTACGCGCCGCGATGTCAGACCAAAGTCGATACGGTCGATGGGGTAAAGCATTTGGTTGCGGAGTCGGATGGATGGGTTTTGATTGTGACGGATGCGTTTCGCATGACGGGTCGTGGATTTCGATTTGATACACGGGATGAGCGCTTCGAAGTATTGGGTGAGGTTAAGATTTTGGCGCGCCCGGGCCTTTGGAAGGATGCGGGAGGTCAATTTTGAAGCCGTTGATGGGGGTATTATTATTGCTGCTGATGGGCTGTGGGAATTCGCCATCGAAGGAATCTGTTTTGGTGGCTACGAATGAGATCGATTTATCTTCTTCGGCTCCTGTTATGCCGTTTGAACCAGTTGAGGATGCGTTGGATTTGGCGCCTTTTGAGGAGCTGATATTCGCGTTGGAGGAAGTGCGGGGGGCGAAGCGGGGTTCGGGAGAGGTTTTGTTGCGGGGAGATCAGTTGATGTTGAATCGATCTCTTGAGCAGTTGGAGTTGATCGGTGATGTTGAGGTAATACGGGATGAGGGGCAGCTGTCGAGTGAGTTGATCCGGGGCTGGTTGAGTGAGTCGGGTGTATTGAGGCTGTTGGAAGCGGTAGGGGATGTGCGGGTCGTGCAGGGAGTTCGAGTTGGCCGTGGTGATTGGTTGCAATATGATTGGATGGAACAGACGGTGTTGTTGCGAGGGCGGGCTTCTGTGGCTGATTCAGGAGTGATTCTCCATGGAGAGCAATTTTCAGGGCGAGCGGGTGATGCGGGCCGGTTGGTTTGTGAACCGAATGCATGGTTGGAATGGGATCCTTTGGATGAAGCGCAGGGCGGAGCTGATGTACGTGCAAGACAAGCTATTTTGAATCGATCGGATGGCTCAGTTCGGTTTGAGGGTTCCGTTCGTGTTCGTGGTGTGTATGGGGCGTTGAATTGTGAGAAATTAATGCTTCAGTTGAAAGAGGTGTCGGAATTGGATTGGCTTCGAGCGGAATCAGGGGTAGTCTTTCAGTACGGTGACGTTATGGCGAAAGCAGAAGATATGTATTACAAGTTAAGTCAAGATACGTTGACGCTGAGAGGGCTTCCGCGTGTTATGCAAGGCCGCAGTGTCGTGCGGGCTGATGAAATTCAAGTTTGGCCGAAGGCGCGTCGTGTACTTTGCGAGTCGCATGCGAAGGCCGTTCTTTTTCCAGATCAAGCCACTTGGCAAGCGATGCGGGAGGAGTTGAGTTCACATGAGTGAGGTGGATGCTAGTTTGATCAATACGGAACGCTTGGTGAAGTCGTATGGAGATCATGCGGTGGTGCGGGGCGTCGATTTGCGTGTTGATGCGGGTGAGATTGTGGGTTTATTGGGGCCGAATGGGGCGGGAAAAACAACGAGCTTTTATATGATCGTGGGGCTGGTTCGGCCTACGGAGGGACGGGTCTTTTTTAAGGGACAGGATGTCACGCGTATGCCGATGTTTCAGCGGGCGCGGATGGGCATGGGCTATCTTGCGCAGGAGCCTTCGATTTTCCGAAAGTTGACGGTGCAGGAAAATGTGATGGCTATTTTGGAGACGTTGCCTATTTCTCGAAAGGAGCGGAAGCGGCGTTTGGTTGCGTTGTTGGAGGAGTTAAAGATTGCTCATTTAGCAAAACAAAAGGCGTATACATTGAGTGGAGGAGAGCGTCGCCGGTTGGAAATTACGCGGGCGTTGGTGACCGAGCCTTCGATTATTCTTTTAGATGAGCCCTTTAGTGGGGTGGATCCTTTAGCGGTGAATGATGTGCAGGATATTGTGAAAGAGTTGCAACGCCAGGGCTTGGGTGTGCTTATTACGGATCACAATGTTCGGGAAACGTTGGAGGTGGTGAATCGAGCGTATCTATTGTGTGAGGGTGAAGTTGTTTGTGAGGGAAATCAGGAATTTTTGGTGAATGATCCAACGAGCCGAGAGCTCTATTTGGGTCCGCGATTTAATATGTAAACACTAACCATAGGAGCAAAACATGCAAATACAACATACGAGTCGGCATGAAGTTCATGCAACCGAAGCAGTGAAGCAACACATTGAGGATAAGTTGCAGCGATGTTTAGGTGTGTTTCCGCGGTTGGAGAATGTGCATGTTATATTGGACCATGAAGCGCGCCTTCATGTGGCGGAAATCGTGGTTCAGGCGGCAGGACATATTCGATTGAGTGCAACGGAGAAGTCGGAGAACTTATATGATGCGATTGATCGGGCGATTGAGCACATGGAGCGGCAAATGCGCCGAGAACGGGATAAAGTGACGGACCATCGTCGCTAAAAAATAAGATGAAGATGCGTGAAATAACGGTACAACGTCTGCTTGATCAGGGGGCAGATAGCTTGAAGTTAAAAGTGTTGGCGGGAGAGGATTATCTGAGCCGAAAGGTGCAGGAGACGGCCATGAATCGTCCTGGGCTGGCGTTGACCGGTTTTTTTACGTATTTTGCACATCAGCGATTGCAGATTTTTGGGTTGGCGGAACTAACGTATTTAAAAAATCTGGAACCAGCGGAGCGGCGTTCGCGGTTGGAAGCCGTTTTTAAGCAACAGATTCCGGGTGTTGTTTTAACGCGAAAGCGGCGGGCAATCCCGGAAATTTTGGAGTTAGCGGCGGCGTATCAGGTACCGGTTTTATGCACATCAATGGTTACAATGGATTTTGTGAATGCGTGCACGGTGATGTTGGATGAGTTGACAGCGCCAACTAAACGGGTGCAGGGAACAACGCTGGAGCTTATGGGCATAGGTGTGTTGTTACGGGGTGATCCGGGGATTGGTAAGAGTGAGACGGCTTTGGCGTTGATTGAGCGAGGCTATAGTTTGGTTTCAGATGATGTCACGGAGATGCGCCGGACTTCGCAGGGGCGGTTGTTCTGTTGGGCGAATGATATGACGCGTTATCATATGGAAATTCGGGGATTGGGGATTATTCATGTGCCGAGCTTGTTCGGAGTGTCTGCGATTCGTCGGCAGACGGAATTGGACTTGGTGATTGATTTGACGATGCCGACGGGTGAGGAGGATCGGACGGGGGTTTTGCAGGAAACCGTTGACATTCTTGGGGTAAGTGTGCCTCTAATAATGCTCCCTGTGCGTTCGGGGCGTGATATGGCGAACATTGTGGAAGTAGCGGCTTTAAACCAAAAATTAAAAGAGCTGGGTCATGATGCTGCGAAAGAGTTGGATGATAAAATCATCTCTCGATTGAATGGAGTTGGACGTGGGCAATAAATCGATCAGTCGGAAATTAAAGGTGGAGAATGAATATGGCATTCATGCTCGGCCGGCGGCGTTGATTGTGAAAGAAGCGGCGCGCTATACCGCTGATATCTACTTGGAAAAGGATGGAAACCGCGTTTCGTGTAAAAGTATTATGGGGCTGATGACGATTGAGGGTTTTCCTGGAAGTTGGGTTACTCTGATTGCTACGGGTTCGGATGCGGCAGATGCGTTGGATTCGCTCGAGGCGTTATTTGTGGCAAAGTTTCATGAGGCATAGGGGGCTAAAATGAGCCTTACAGAAGAGACCTTATTGAAAGGCATAGGTGTTTCGCCAGGTATTGTGATAGGTCCGGCGCGTGTGCTAATCCCAGATGTATCGAGGGTGAGTTCACGTGCAATTGAAGCGGATGAGGTTTCTCATGAGCAAAAACGCTTTCGGATGGCCTTGAAGGAGACGCGTGCTCAGCTTGTGCACATTCGGAAGCAAGTGGCGGAGGTCTTAGACGAGGAGCATGCGCGGATCTTTGATGCACATATGCTAGTGGTTGAAGATGAGCTGCTGGTGAGTGAGGTTGAAAAGGCAGTTGAGGTTGAGCGGACCAATGTGGAGCCTTTGTTACAGCGTATTGCTTTGAGTTATGCGGATAAGTTAGCGGGGTTGGAGGATCAATATCTAGCGGGTCGTGCTACGGATATTCGGGATGTGACGCGGCGGATTCTGGCTAATTTAGCGGAGGAAGCAGTAGAGAGTTTACGGGATATTGAGTCGCCATGCGTGCTGGTTTCAACGGATCTATTGCCTTCTGATACGGCGGGGTTAGATACGAAAAAAGTACAGGCTTTTATTACCGATTTAGGTAGTGCAAATTCGCATACGGCGATCATGGCTCGGGCGTTGAATGTGCCGGCAGTGGTGGGGTTGCGGAGTGCGACAGCGGCGGTTCATCCAGATGATCTGTTATTGGTGGATGGGGCGAAAGGAGTGGTTTTTATTCGTCCTAGTGAGGCGCGGTTGGCTGATTATGCTGAGCGATCTCGTCATCAAGCGGTGATTCGTCAGGAGCTTGATCTTTTGCGCGATAAGCCGCCGGAAACGTTGGATGGATATCATGTTCCTTTGACGGCTAATATTGAATTATTGGAGGAGTTGGAAGGCGTAGATGCGGGGGGAGCGAAGGGGATTGGGCTTTATCGAACGGAGTTTCTATTTCTAGGTTCGGATAGCTTGCCGGATGAGGATGAGCAAACCGCTGCTTATATCAAGGCGGCACAAAGTCAGTATCCGGCTCCGGTGGTGATTCGAACGTTGGATTTGGGTGCGGATAAAATGCCTGATTCGATGGAGAGGCGTCGGGAGATGAACCCCTTCTTAGGATTGCGGGCGATTCGGCTTTGTCTCGACCGACCGGAGCTCTTCTGCGTTCAGTTGCGGGCGATTTTGCGAGCAAGTGTGCATGAGAATGTGCGATTGATGTATCCGATGGTTACGGGGGTGGCAGAGGTGAAGGAAGCCAATGCGCTCTTACATCAGTGTATGAATGAATTAACAGAAAAGGGGATTCCGTTTAATCGCGAAATTGAAGTGGGGACGATGATTGAGGTACCTTCTGCGGCTTTGGTGGCGGATAAGATTGCACCGCATGTGCGATTTTTTAGTTTGGGAACCAATGATTTAATTCAGTATTCGATGGCGGTGGATCGGGGTAATGAGGATGTGGCGCATTTATATCAGCCAACTAATTTGGCGGTGATTCGTTTGATTGATCATGTTGTAAAGGTATGTCGGCGATTTGGATTATGGAGTACGATCTGCGGTCAAATGGCATCGACTCCGCATTTGGTTCCGCTGTTGGTGGGATTGGGGGTTGACGAGTTGAGTGTTAGTCCCGTGCAGGCGCCGTTGATTAAAGATGTGATTCGAAAGTTGTATTATGCGGATGCCGTTGAGCTCGCGCAACGAGCATTGATTAGTGATACGTCGGAAGAGGTCGAGGCGCATTGTGTGAACATGATTGTGGATGTGGCGCCGGAAGTGTTGGCGCTTACGGAATAAGTTTTTTCCATTCTTGAATACGAGCGTAGGTTTCGATTTTTTGGATGAGATGGTTGATGTGTTCAAAACTCGATTGATAGCTGTGCATGGTTTCGTTAAGTAGATAATCGATGCCTATGGGAAAGGTGCTGGGGCCCATGCAGATCAGCCAAATTGCGAGTGTGATCATATTTAGGTTGTAGATAATGACGTAGGAGAAAAGGCGTCCATTTTGAGTAATGTCGGGTTGGCGGGTCATCAACATTTGAATCGTAAAGTGGAAGTGGAATGCCCACGTAATGCCAACCAGACTGAGAAAGAGTGTATGATAGGTTTCAATGGACATAAAGAGGGAGGTGAGATAGTAGATCGCTATGACTAGTCCGGTGTAGAAGGGGAAGAAATAGGGTGCAAGTGAGATGAGAAAATTAGTTTTGGAAAGCTCAACATATCCCCCTTTTTTAGATACGTTAATTTTTCCAACCCGGGCTCCCATGAGCATACCCCAGAGTGCGTGTGTGAGTTCATGACCTAAGACATAGGTTCGCGTGGGACGGGGTAAAATAAGAAGCAGGAGTAGCCCGCCCACAAATCCGAGTGTCAGGGGTGATAAAAGCGTGTGAACGCTTGAGGGCTGAGCTTGTTCCATAAGCAAGCGGTAGAGAGTTTGAGTGACTGCCATGGTGGTGGGTAGCAAGATTATGGCAATGAGCAATTTGAGCGGTTTCATTTATCAACCGTATCTTATTTTTTTTAAAATGGGTAGTGCGGACTCGTCTATTTGGGGTGTTGACAAATCAACGGGTTTAAAGCAAATTACGTATATTCTTACGGGTTCGTTAACCCCTCTCTTGATTAATTCACTATGTATTTCCTTAAATCCCTATGGAGTTTTTCGTGAGCCGCTGTTTTTTTCTAGCGGTAACGGGGGGAATTGGCTGCGGAAAAAGTAGTGTGTTAAAGCTCTTACAGGAAGCTTCATTCGAGACCCTAGAGACGGATCGTTTAGCGCATCAGTTGATGGCAAAAGGAGAAGGGCTGCATACAGAGATGGTGGCGGAGTTTGGAGAGGAAATTCTTTTAAATACAGGTGAAATTAATCGATCGGCACTAGCGGATGTAATTTTTGCAGATGAGCAGAAACGAGAGAGGCTGAATGGATTAATGCATCCGGCGGTTCAGGAGGAGATGGTGCATTGGATGGAGCGTTGCTCTGAGCATGCACGTTTAGTTGCGGTGGAAGTACCGCTTCTTTATGAGTGTGGTTGGCAAGAGATGGGTTGGCAGTGTGTGATGGCGGTTCGTGCGGATGAGGATGTGGTGAAAAGCCGGTTGCGGGCACGGGGTTGGTCGGATGATCAGATCGGAGCGCGGATCGGAGCACAGTGGTCGCTGGAAGAGAAGTGTCGGTTAGCAGATGTGGTTATTGATAACAGTGGAACAGCAGTGGATTTAAAAATAAAGGTGGCGGCGTGGATTAAGCGCATGCAGGAGGAGATAGGAATATGAGTGAAGAAGAGAAAAATAATTCAGCAGAATCTGCGGTGTCGAAGCCGGAAGTAAAAGAGGTGCAACCGGAAGCATCGAAGAGTGATTCGGGTAAAATACCGGAGACGGGTGCCTCCAAAAAAGAGGGAGGTTCTTCGAGAGAGAAGGGCGGGGATAAATTCGAAGGGGGTCGATCTCAGGGGCGAGGAAGACGCAATGGCCGCAATGGAAATAAACGTCGTGAGCGACACGAATTGCCTCCAAACGTGGACAATCTTCCTTCGTTTTCTCTGAAAGAGATGCAGGAAAAAGATATCAATGATATCAAGCTAATGGCCGAGGAGTATGAGCTTCAAGATTTTGCGGGATATGGAAAGCATCAGCTTATTTTTGAACTATTAAAAACGCATGGTCGTCGGGGCGGGCCGTTGCAAGGGCAAGGGGTGTTGGAAGTATTGCCGGATGGATTTGGGTTCTTGCGATCGCCGATGAATTCGTATCAACCCTCACCGGATGATATCTATGTTTCGCCATCGCAGATTCGCCGGTTTGGATTGAGAACGGGGGATTCGGTGCAGGGTACTTTGCGCGCGCCGAAGGATAAGGAGCGATTTTTTGCCCTTCATTTTT
>CAJYAJ010000016.1 GCA_913065005.1 uncultured Verrucomicrobiota bacterium
ACTGATCGTTTGATTGTTGGCGCAGAGAACCTCGTTGAAATCAGCGGGGTTCTTTTTTTTATGGGAGAAGGCGGCCGGCGTGGAGGACCATTTCGGTGAATTGAATACGGTCGAGGGTATTGTCTGATGTGACAAGCGCTGTTGAAGCATCTGTTTTAGAAAATGTAATCTGTGTAATACGAGTTTTATCTAACCCTTCGATTTTTTCAAATAAGGCCCATGAGAATGAGACATGGAAGAGGAGAAATAATATAGGTAGTATGTGATTTTTTTTCATCTATTATAGACTTCAGTTTTTCTTCGGTTTTATGTTCGTTTTTAAAGGGGTTTGAGTGTGATGGGTGGTGGGCTGTGGGTGATGATGTTGAAGTCGGTAAAGAGAATGTCTTTTGGGTAATCGTAAGTAGCTATGTAGTAGATATCTTGCATATCTGTAACGGCGAGAGGAAAGGCTTCTTCACGGGCGCTGCGTAGTTGGTTGACAAAACGTTCGAAGGACTGTTGCTGATTCACCAGTATAGTATTGTGCAGTTCGCTTGCTAGGTTGGATGTTTCAATAAAAGATACGGGATCGGTAGCAAGAGCGGCGCGGGCGATTAATGGATCGTAAATGATATAGAAATCGGGGGAAAAGCGCTGAATGAACAGGGAGCATCGGAACGGGGGGACGGTGCTGCCGGATGTTTCGAGTATGAACTCTGCGTTGTAGTTGACAATCGCGGTGTCACCGATTTGGATGTTTTGTAGTTGATGAGCGGTTTGTGTGAGTGTTTTTGGTTTGGGGATATTTTCAAGTTCTTCGGGTGAGAGTGCTTCATTGAATGCCGTTTCTATTTCGGTAAGTGAGGCGTTTTCGAGGGTTGGGTCGGATAGCAGTGCGCGTATATGAGGAGGAATTTCCTGATCGTTAAAGCGGAGATTAGGTGCTTTGCGTTCGATAAGGTCTTTAATGGTTCGAAGGTCTGCGTTATATTTTTTTTGTTGGGTGAATGAGATTATATCTGTGTCGGCATCTGCTGTTGTCCTTGTTAAAGCAATAGCGTTATCGGGATTGAGACCTTCACTCATAATCATGTCCATTGCCATTGCGTTATTTCTTGTGAGCAGTGTGGGGTGAGAAATTGCGTTTTCTGCCAGTGCATCTTGGATGGTTTTTTTTGCGATGATCCCTGCTTTTTTGGTGCTATTTTGAACGTACTTTACGCTAAAAAAAACATATTCATCGTCATTCAGTAATTGGTCCGTTTCTATTTTATGGAGAATGTCTGGGTAACTTTCTAGTGCTTCGGTGTCGGTTGTTAATGTGTTTTTAACGAATCGAAATCCCGCCGAGTTATTGCAAAGGTCGTGTCCTTGTGCGTGAACGAGAATCGGAAGAAGAAGAGGGGCCATTTGAAAGAGTCGTCTGTACATGAGGTAAGAATGACATATAACTTCTTTACAAGAAATAAGTTTAGGTAAAAAAATAGAGTGATGTTGTTTCTATTGCGTTGTTACTGGGAGGGTTGGGATGGATGAAAGCACCAGTGCCAGGGTTCATAGATAATGCCGTGGGGATTGTTTCGGGGATAGCTGAGTTTGAAGCCGAATGAATGGGCGTTTTGTTGCATCCATTCAAAGGCGGGGGTGGTTTCAAAATCTTCTTCGAGGAGGGCGGAGTTGGGAGTGTGGAGGTCGAGGGCGCGTCCGGTGTGGTGTTCGCTGAAGCCGGGTCGGGCAAGGACGTTGAAGATGTCTGGATCGGGTATACCTTTTTTTCGTTTGGCATCAACGAGCTCTTGTTGGCGGGCGATGGAACGAAAGGCGGAGACGAGAACGAGTGTGATCCCGTCTTGATTGGCAGTGTCTTTCATTTTTTGCCATGCCGCATACGTGGCGGGAGTGGCTTGGAAGGTTTCATTCTCTTCTTGAAAGGAGATGAGTTGGGTGGCTTCGGCTTGGGGAGGCGGGGCGATCATTTTTGTTTTGGGGTGCTGAGTGGGATGGTAGCAGGGGGCTGATGGAGGGTTCCTTTTGCGGTGCGCACGAATTGGGCGCATTGATGGCGGAGGTGGTCGGCGATTTCGGCATAATCGCTCTGATGAATAAGGTTGGTGGCTTCGTAGGGATCAATCGCGGTATGATATAGTTCTTCGTAGACGATGGGTTCGCCGTGAATGGATGCGGTTAGGGAGGTGGCATATGCTTTGGCGTTCGATTGGTTGGTTGCGTGGGTTTTTTCGTGACGGTCATTTTGGAAGTAACGGATATAACGGTACTGATCGGTTCGAACGGTTTCACAGCGTGGATTTCCATGTTGGCTTGACCAGAGATTTTCTCCGAAGGCGACTTGGCGCCATGCTACGTTTTGTTTCTGGATAAGGGGGAGTAGGCTTTTCCCTTGTATGGTTTTGGGGGGAGTTAGTCCGGCCAGGTGAAGTAGGGTGGGCGCGATGTCAATGGATTGAACGAGGTGTGGAAGTCGTTCGCCTCCGGCTTCTCTGGGGTCGTAGATGAGCAGGGGAACGCGTAGGCAGGTGTCGTAGCAAAGGGCTTTTCCACCGAGTCCGAATTCGCCGTTTTGCAATCCGTGATCTGAGGTGAAGATGAGAATCGTATTTTCATGTAGTCCGTGTTCGTTGAGTGCGTTTCGGAGTGTTCCGATCATCTGGTCGATTCCGGTGATAGTCTGCATGGTTCGAACCAGACGTTCTCGCAATGTATCTTCGGTGTTAACCCAGTCGTAGCTGGCTTGTCGGAGATCTTGAAATAGTAGATCAGCGGGTAACTTGGGGTGTATGCATTCGTTTTTGGGGAGATAGAAGGGAGGTAGCGGTAGGGTGTGAAGTTGGTCGCGGTAGGTGGTTCGATAGAGTTTATTATCGGTGGGGTATTGCTTCATGCGACTGACGCTGAAGCTGTGGGGTAGATTGAGGCTGATCGTGAGACAGAAGGGTTTATGTGGGTCTCGGGGGTGTAGGAAGGCCTCGGCTGATTCATAGAAATTCGGATGTGCGGTGGGATTGAGAAAAGCTTGAACGCCTTGGGAGAGAATTTCGGTTTGGGTGTCGGGTTCGGCATTGGAGAAAATGGGATGCCGTTTTTTGGGATAAAATCCGAGGTGGTTGTGTCCGGCATACCAAAAATCAAAACTGTTTTCGAAATGGCCGCTGTGGTAGCCGTCTGCCCCGATGGGGACATGATTTTTCCCGATATAGGCGGTGGTATACCCGGCTTTTTTTAGAAGAGTGGGATAGGCTGTTTTCCAGGCGTGTTGTGAGATGGCGGTGCCGGAGTTGAAATTGACGCCGTGTCGGCGTTCGTATTGTCCGAGGAAATAAGAGACTCGACTGGGAGTGCAGATGGCGGAGGTGACGAAGGCTTTTTCAAATACATAGCCTTCTTTTGCTAATTGATCTAGGTGGGGGGTTTTCCCGTTTTTTTGCCCCATAAAGCCGACGGAGTCCCAGCGTTGATCATCGGTTAGAATAAAGATGATATTGGGTGGATTTTTTGGGGGATTGGAAAAGCTTTTGGTAGGAATGAGTAGGGCGATGAGGCAGGAAATAAGCCGTAAAGATGCGAGGATGTGTTTACCTGAGTCCATGGAACTTTATTTTGCGGATTACGGGGTGGTTGGCAAGCTTGCTTTGGGATTTGTCTGCAGTTGATTAATCGAGAACCTGAAGTGCGAGGTCTACAATGCCAAAGGGGGCGGATACTTGGAATCCGGCTACGCGGTCGGCGATTGCGTCGCGTATTTCTCGGGCGATTTCGATCCCTAGGGCGCGTCCGTCTTCTTTGGTTTTGGCATGACTCATCCGTTCAAGAAGGGCGTCGGGTACTTCGACGCCGGGTACTTCGTTTTTTAGAAATTGTGCGTTGCGGTAGCTCACGAGAGGCCATACGCCAGCAACGACAGGAATGGAGGCGCCTTTTTTTTCTGCGGCATCAAGAAAGCGTAGAAGGGCGTTGGCGTCGAAAATAGGTTGTGTGATTGCATATTCTGCGCCGGCGTTGATTTTATTGAGGTAGTGGTTGAGTTCTCGTTCGGGTTCGACGGCACAGGGGTTGGCGCCTACTCCGATGAGGAGTCCGGTGGGCGGATTGATCTGGTTTCCTCCGACGTCGATTCCATGGTTTAAATTGTTTACGACTTGAGTGAGCCCGACGGCATCGACGTCGAAGACGGCGGTGGAGTCGGGATAATCGCCTAATTTGGGGGGGTCACCGGTTACGATGAGATAGTTTCTTAAACCGCCAGCATATCCGCCGAGTAGATCGGATTGCATGCCGATTAGGTTCCGGTCGCGACAGCAGTAGTGCAGAACAGTTTCTATGCCGATTTCACGTTCGACGGCGAGGGCGGCAACCATGGGTGAAATGCGGGCGCTGGCACGGGGTCCATCGGGAATGTTGATGGCATCGATGCCTGCGTCATGGCATTGTTGGCATTTATCGAGCATGGGTTGAAGATCAATGGATCGGGGGGGGGTGATTTCGATGGAGGTGACTTTTTCACCGGCGACGAGTTTGGCGCCGAAGCGACATTTTGCGGTGGTTGGAATCGTTTTTATTGGGGGTGTTTCTTGATCGGTATGGTGTGTGATTTGGATATGCTCTTTTACGCCTGAGAGTGATTTAACCTGTTTCGACATGGTGGCGATGTGTTCGGGGGTGGTGCCGCAGCAGCCTCCGACCATGCGAACGCCGAGTTCGATGAGTCTTTTTGCATATTCGCTAAAATATTCGGGGGTAGACATGTAGATGAGGCGTCCGTCGACTTCTTGAGGAAGTCCGGCGTTGGCGTTAACGCTAAAGGGTTTTGAGGTTAATGGGAGGGCGCGTTCGGCGATGCTGAAGGCGGCAGCGGGGCCGAGTCCGCAGTTGATGCCGATGGCGTCGACGGCATCGCAGGCATCGAGTTGGCGTATGATTTGTTCAATGCGTTCGCCTCGGCGGGTTTCTCCATCTTTGCCGACGGTTACGGAGACGAATACCGGTAGGTTATATGAAGCGGCTATTCGGGCGGCGAGTTCAGCTTCGTCGACGTGTGTGAATGTTTCGAGTTGAATGGCGTCTACGTTTTCATCTGCTAGTAGGGCAATTTGTTCATGGAAGAGTTGTTCTAATTCTGAGGTGTGTCGATCGCTGAAGAGTTGATCGGATTGGAGGAGGGGTCCAACAGAGCCAAGGATGTAGGTGTTGGGCTTGGCGACTTTTCGGGCGAGATGAACGGCGGCACGGTTGATGGCTTCGAGCTGATCTGCGATGCCGTGTGCTTCGAGTTTGAGTCGATTGGCTCCAAAGGTATTGGTTTCGATGAGGTCGGCGCCTGCCTCGACATAGTCGCGATGAACGCGTTCGATGAGTTCGGGTTTGGTGAGGCAGAGTTGCTCATAGCAGGTGTTGATGAAAATGCCTTTTGCGTAGAGCATGGTGCCCATTGCACCATCGCCGATGAGGGGGTTGTGTTGGAGGGTTTCTAGGAGGCTCATGGATCGTATCCTAAATTGGGTGATAGCCACTTTTCAACGGTTTCTAGCGTCCAGCCTTTTCGTGCTGCGTAGTCTGCGGCTTGTTCCCGATCGATTCGACCCAGTGGAAAATAGCGTGATTCAGGATGAGAGAAGTAGAGGCCTGAGACGGAGCTGGCAGGGGTCATGGCCATGCTTTCGGTGAGTTCAATGCCGGTGTGTTTGGTGGCGTTGAGTAGATTGAAAAGGGTTCTTTTTTCGGTGTGGTCGGGGCAGGCGGGATAGCCGGCGGCGGGCCGGATTCCTTGATATTTCTCTTGTATCATTTCGTTGATGGAGAGGTTTTCACTGGTGCCATAGCCCCAGGCGGTGCGCGTTTCTTGGTGCAATTTTTCGGCATAGGCTTCGGCCAAGCGGTCGCCGAGGGCTTGCACGAGGATGCAGTTGTAGTCGTCGTGATCGGCGCGATAAGTGGAGGCAATATCGTTTACTTCTGAGCCTGCAGTTACGGCGAAGGTGCCGATATAATCAGCTATTCCGCTATGGTTGGGGGCGCAGAAGTCGGCGAGTGAGCGGTTGGGGGTTGCATCTTTTTTTTGCATTTGTTGGCGTAGAAAATGGAAGGTTGCGAGGGGAGTCTGGTTGTCGTCGAAGACGAGAACATCATCTCCTTCGTGGGCGGCTCGGAAAAAACCATGTACGGCACGGGGTGTAAAGAGGTTGTCGTTCACGATGCGTTCAAGAAGTTGTTTGGCATCGTGAAGCACTTCGCGGGCTCGATCGCCTAATTCACCTTCTTGTTCTAGCATTTCGGGGTAAGGTCCGTGGATATCCCATGTCCAGAAGTAGGGCATCCAATCGATATAGGGGACCAATTCTTCGAGGGTGGTTTGATGGTCGCGAATGCCAAGAAATTCAGGGGTGGGTGGGGTGTAGTTTTTCCAGTCGAGTTCGAGTCGGTTTTCTCGGGCTGATTCTAGGGGTAGGAATACGCGTTCTTTTTGAGAGGCGGCATGTGATTCGCGCAGGGCTTGATATTCGGTGCGGATGGCACGGCGATAGCTGATATCTTGTGCGAGGAGCGATTGAACAACGGTGACGGCGCGAGAGGCATCGGTGACGTGTACACTGAGTCCGTTAAAAACGGGTTCAATTTTGACGGCGGTATGTTTTTTACTGGTTGTGGCTCCGCCAATGAGTAGAGGTGTTTTCATGTTTGCGCGTTCCATTTCACGGGCGACGGTAACCATTTCATCTAGGGAGGGGGTGATGAGTCCGGAAAGGCCGATGATATCGGCTCCCCATTCTTGGGCTTCTTTTAAGATGGTTTCCCAGGGCACCATAACGCCAATGTCTTTGACTTCGAAGTTGTTGCAGGCGAGTACGACGCCGACGATATTTTTCCCGATGTCATGCACATCACCTTTTACGGTGGCGAGAAGGATTTTGCCGGCGGAGCTTGAGGTGCCGTCTTTTTCTTCTTCCATGTAGGGCAGAAGATAGGCGACGGCTTTTTTCATGACGCGGGCACTTTTTACGACTTGGGGCAGAAACATTTTTCCGGCTCCGAAGAGATCTCCAACAGTGCCCATGCCGTCCATGAGGGGGCCTTCAATGACGTTGAGCGGGCGGGGGTAGTTTTGTCGGGCTTCTTCGACGTCTTCATCGATGTGATCAACGATGCCTTTGATGAGGGCATAGGAGAGGCGTTTTTCGACGGGTTCGCTGCGCCATGCTTTGGTTTGGGCGGGGGTTTTTTGGCTGCCAGTGTCTTTGACGTTTTCGGCAAATTCGATCAGTTTTTCGGTCGATTCTTCGGTGCGATCGAGCACTACATCTTCGACAATTTTTAGGAGTGTGGGGTCGACTTCGTCGAAGATTTCTAACATGCCGGGGTTGACGATTCCCATGTTGAGTCCGGCCGCTTTTCCGTGGTAGAGGAAGGCGGCGTGGATGGCTTCGCGGACGGGGTTGTTGCCGCGGAAGGAGAAGGAGACGTTGCTGACACCGCCGCTTACAGAGATGCCGGGTAGGGTGTCGCGGAGGATGCGGGTGGCATCAAAAAAGGAGGTGGCGTTGATTCGGTGTTCTTCCATCCCTGTGGCAATGGGAAAGATGTTGGGATCAAATATAATATTTGTGGGGTCGAAGTGAAGTTCGTCGACTAGAATCCGATAGGCTCGGGTGCAGATTTCAACGCGCCGGTCGGTGGTGTCGGCTTGTCCTTGTTCGTCGAATGCCATGACGATACAGGCGGCGCCATATTTTTTGACTAAGCGGGCTTGAGATCGGAACGTGTCTTCGCCTTCTTTTAAGCTGATTGAGTTCACGATGCATTTGCCTTGAACGCATTTGAGTCCGGCTTCGATTACTTCCCATTTGGAGGAGTCGATCATGATGGGAACGCGGGAGATATCGGGTTCTGACATAACTAAGTGGAGAAAGCGAACCATGATAGCTTGGGAGTCGATGAGCCCTTCATCCATGTTGATATCGATGATGTTGGCGCCGCTTTCGACTTGTTGTCGGGCAATCTGTAAGGCTGCGTCGAGGTCGTTCTCTCGAATAAGGCGAGCAAATTTGGGCGATCCAGTGATGTTGGTTCGTTCGCCAACCATAACAAAGTTGAAGGCTTCGTCGACGTGTAGTGGTTCGAGGCCGCTGAAGTGGGGATGGGTGTCGCGGGGTTTGGGTGTGCGGATAGGCAGATCGCTGACGGCTTCTTTCATGGCGCGAATATGATCGGGGGTGGTGCCACAGCAGCCTCCCCAGATGGTGGCTAATTTTTGCTGGGCAAACTCGTTGTAGACGGTGCCCATTTGTTCGGGGGTATCATCGTAGCCGCCGAAGGCATTGGGGAGTCCTGCATTGGCATAGATGCTAACGTGGCAGGTACAGATATGGGCGAGTTCTTGCATGTAGGGGCGCATGTCTTCAGCCCCTAAGGCACAGTTGATGCCGACGGAGATGGGTTGGGTATGCTCGATGCTATACCAAAAAGCGGTTGGCGTTTGACCGGATAATGTTCGTCCGGATTTATCGGTTATCGTGACTGAAATCATGATGGGCAGTCGTTCGCCGCGAGCTTCAAAAATGGATTCGATAGCGAAGAGGGCCGCTTTTGCGTTGAGGGTGTCGAAAATGGTTTCGACGAGGAGACAATCGACGCCCCCTTCTATAAGGGCTTCAGTTTGTTCGGTGTAGGCTTCTACGAGATCATCAAAGGTAACGGCGCGGTACCCGGGATCATTTACATCGGGGGAGATGGAGGCGGTTCGATTGGTGGGTCCGATGGAGCCGGCGACAAAGAGGGTTCGGGTGGGGTCGGTTTCTTGAACGTGTTCAATGGCTTGACGGGCGAGTTGAGCGGCTTGGATGTTGAGTTCGCGAACGTGTGTTTCAAGTTCATAATCTGCTTGGGATATGGAGGTTGAGCTGAAGGTGTTGGTTTCAATGATATCGGAACCGGCTTCCAGAAAGTCGATGTGAATTTGTTTAATCAGATCGGAACGGGTGAGGGTGAGCAAATCGTTGTTACCTTTGAGATCGCAGGGATGATCTGTGAATTGAGTGCCACGAAAATCAGCCTCTTCGAGGGGATGCTGTTGAATCATGGTGCCCATGGGTCCGTCTAAAATAAGATGCCCTTGCTGAAGTCGTTCAGCAAATTTTTTTCCGCCCGCTTTTGAGTAAAATTCGGGATCGGTGGGTGATGGATTTAACTGACTCATGCGGTATATATATCCGTTTATCCGGATATTTCAATATATTAATGAAAACTCTTTCGATGGATACGGATTGATTCGTGTTCTGTATTCAGTCTTTTCATTTTTTTGAATTGCGATATATTTTACGTTGTATGAGATGAGAATAGTAAAGCTGAGGTTTATATGAAAGATGAATCAAGTTCTGAAAAGCATCAACCTTTGGGGGCAGAAGCCTTCGAGGGATTGGACTTTGGTCCGAATTGGGATCAGCCTCAAAAAACAGCTTATACGCGTTCATTTTCGGAGAGACCCAAGCGTTCGAATCGGCGTGATCAGGAGCAGGGCGAGCGTGGGGGTGGTCGAGATCGAAAGGGAGAGACTCGATCGCGAAATACGGGTTCAAAATTTACAGAGCGTAAGCCTCAAGCTGCGGATCGTCGCCGGGCATCGGTGCCAGATTATCCGTTAGAGATTACTCTTTTGCCGAATCAGAAGCATTTGGCTTCGGTGGTTCGGCAGGTGCATCAAAGTCATCGTGCGTATCCGTTGATGGATTTGGCAAATTTACTGATTAAAGATACGAATGCTTGTCGTGTTAAGCTGGAGGTTGTGAAGACGGAGCCGGAATTTAGCCTTTTCCAGTGTTCGCTTTCTGGTTTTGTTGCGGTGGATGAATCGGCTGTGCAATCGCATCGGGTGCGGCATCACTTGGATCAGCTTTTCGATGTGGTTATTGAGGAGCAGGATCCGCCGAAGGGTAGTTTCCCGGGGGTGAGTCGTTGTACGAAGACGGGTACATTAATTGGTCCGCCTAATCATCATAGCTATGCGCCGGCGGTGGAGCAGTGGCATGCGTCTCATTTTCCCGATCAACCGTTGGAGCGGTGTAAGGCTTGGTTAGAAGTGGTGAAGGATGAAGAGGTGGTTGAAGCGTGGAAGGTTGCGTTTTCGAAGCAGGAGCGTTTTCGATTAAAAACAGAACCGGAGGGAGCGTTGATGACGCGTCGACAAGCGGAGCAGTATATGGCGCACCATACCGATCATGCGGCGGTTAAATCGCGGAAAGTGGTGGTGTCTTTGGCGCTTATTCTTGAGAGTGGTGATGATGTTTTAGCGTCGATGATCAATCGGGCGTTGGTGAAAGAGCGCCGATTTCCGTTGAATTTATCGCATGCGATGCGGGCGGCATTCCGGCATATGAAGTTGCATCTCTTTAAAGTGGGAAAAATTAATTATGTGACGGCAATCAAGCCGAACAAATTAGATGAATCGGGTGTGTCAGAAGAAGTTTTGCAGGTATTGGGCGTGCTGAAAAACAAGCCGGGTTGTTCGCGGGAAGAATTGTTGCATGCGTTACGATCGGGTGTTGAATCGGATTCGGAAGAGGGACGAATGGCCCTGAAGCCTTTGGGCTGGTTGATCGAGCGAGGTCATATTGTTGAATATTTTAATGGTAAATTGGCTTTACCGTGAGAGCTTTTTTTTTTCCGTGCTGTGCGGATTCGTTGCTGATGAAGGGCGCTTGACGAACGGAGGCGTATGAATCATCTTTTGCGTATGAGTATCAGCTTTTCTTTTATCTTGCGGGTTTGTTTCCTGGTGGGTTTGGTGATTTCAGTGGAAGCTGAGAATGGCTATGATGCATCGCGTTATAAGATTATTATTGAGCGAGAGCCTTTTGGTCATGAATTGGTTGTGGAAGAGCCAACGGTGACTCCGGAGCATGAGATCGCACTGGCGAATGCTGCGGCAAAAGCGGCGGAAAAAGAGCTGCGTCTTTGTTTTATTTTTGAGACGAATCGTGGTGAGATTCGGGCGGGGTTCCAAAACAAGACCGCGAAGCCGGGTGATCCAAAGAGCATTATGTTGGGCGTGGGCGAAAGTTTTCGAGGCATGAAGTTGCTTGCGGTAAATTTAGAGGAATCATCGGCGACGTTGGATCGGGATGGTGTTCGGGTTAATTTTTCTCTAGCGAAGGCGCCGGTTCCTGCTTCAAAAAATACGACAGCGGCAGTGCCTCGGCGATTTGGTTCTGGCTTCCGACCTCCTACCAAGCCATCGGAGCCTAAACCGGTGGAGCCTCAATTATCTCCAGAACAACAGGCGCAACGCCGGGCTGAGATTCAGGAGAATTTAAGGCAGTATCAGATGGAAGTGATTCGAACGGGGATGCCACCGCTGCCGATTCCTTTAACGAAGGAGATGGATGATCAGTTGGTTTCGGAAGGAATTCTCCCGCCGTCGAATTAATTGATTTCGGTTTCAGCTTCTTCGGTGACGCGAAGAATTTCATCGACGGTTGTGATGCCTTGAAGCACTTTTTCCCAACCATCTTGCCGTAGGGTCTTCATGCCCATTTCTAGTGAAGCTTGTTTGATGGAGCTGGCGGTGGCATGGGCGACAATCAGGGGGCGTATCTCATCGTTGATGGGTAGAATTTCAAAGATGCCGGATCGTCCACGATAGCCACTCCCTCGGCATTCATCGCATCCGACGGCTTCATAGATGGGATTTTCGGGGGTCACTTTTTCGATGGGAAAGCCGTGTTCTTTTAGCAAGGATTGATCGAGTTCGACGGGGCGTCGGCAGGCGGTGCAAAGGCCGCGAATTAAGCGCTGTGCTACGATGCCTTCAACGGAGGATGAGACGAGAAAGGGTTCGATTCCCATATCGAGCAGACGGGTGACGGTGCTGGCTGAGTCGTTGGTGTGAATGGTACTGAATACGAGGTGGCCTGTGAGGGCGGCCCGAATGGCGATTTCAGCGGTTTCGCGGTCTCGTATTTCTCCGACCATGATGACATCGGGATCTTGACGGAGAAAGGTTCGTAGTGCACTTGAAAAGGTGAGCCCAATTTCGGGTCGCATCTGTACTTGATTGACTCCGGCCATTTCGTATTCGATGGGATCTTCGGCGGACATAATGCGTTTGTCTACCGAGTTAATGGTGTGTAGCCATGCGTAGAGTGAGGTGGATTTTCCTGAGCCGGTGGGACCGGTTACGAGTAGAATACCGTGGGGGCGTGTGATCATTTTGGTGAGCTGTTGTGTGTCGTATTCGTTGAGACCCAGATCGCTCATCGTTATGAGACCTCCGCCGCGCATGAGGAGACGTAGACTGACGCTTTCGCCGTAGACGGTGGGCATGGTGGATACACGAACATCGATCTCTTCGCCGCGAATGCGAATGCTGATACGTCCGTCTTGAGGGAGTCGTTTTTCGGCGATATCCATGTTTGCCATTACTTTGATGCGGGAGATAACGGAGGATTGAAAACGTTTTAGTTGCGGTGGCATGGGGGTTTCTCGAAGGACGCCGTCGATGCGGTATCGAATGCGGAGGTCGGTTTCCATTGGTTCGATGTGGATGTCGGTTGCGCGGTCTTTGTAGGCTTCCCAGATGACTTGGTTTACGAATTTTACGACGGAGGCTTCTTGATCGAGATCACTGAGGTCTTGTTTGAGGAGGTCGTTTTCATCGTCGAAGTCGAGCTGATTGTTTTCCATCATTTGGTCGAGGGTTTCGGCGCCGACGCCGTAGAATTTGCGTGAGGCTTCGGTGATATCGTCGATGGGGCTGAGGAGGAGTCGAACGCGTCGGGCGGTGGCTAGTTGAAGTGCATCGATGAGTCCGTGGGTGAAGGGGTCGGCTGTTGCAAATAGTAGGGCATTGTTCTCTTCGCGTAAGGGAATGGTGTTGTATTGGAAGATGGCTTTTGGGGGTACGCAGTCGAGTAGGGTGGATTCAATTTCAATTTCTTTGAGCCGTTCAAATGGAAGTTCCATGGCGGTGGCGATTGTCGTGAGCAGTTCGTCTTCTTTGAGTTGTAGGTGTTCAGCGAGATGGGCGGGAAGGGGGCGTTCGTTATCATGGGCTTCTTGAATGAGTTCAGGAAGGTGGTCTTCAGATAGATCGATTCCGATCTGATCTAAGAGTTGACTAATATGGGTGGCAGATTTCAACATAGGTGTGAAGCATGCCATTGGTCTCGTTGGTAAGGCAATCGCAATATGCAGGGTTGAATGGCAGGGGGGGGATGGGATTCTATGAATCTGGGCTTGTTATTTGAAGCGCGTGGGGTACTGTTTTTTTATTGGAGATGTATTATGTCGGAACCTGTTGAGATAATTAAAACAAGAAAACATTTACCAAATTGGACTAATTGGGTGGGAATTGCTTTGCTGATTGTATTGGCGGTATCGGGTGCGGTTTTCTCGCAATTACGTGTTGAGACTTCGGTTGCTCCGGTGTGCTGTGGATCGCACTAAATTTGTTTAAAGACCGCCATGTGTTCTTCTTCGAGGGCGGCTTCAAAAATAGCTTCAAACGCTTTTTTTCCGGCGGCTTGATCGAGGTGAATTCCTTTGCTTTCACAATAGGCGGCCAATGCGGTGCTGAGATATTCTTTACCTTTTTGAAGTGTGTTGAGGTTGGGTTTTCCGCGTCCTTGGAAAAGCATGAGTTCATCCCACTTTTCGTCGAGTAAATCTTTCATGGCACGCATTTTTTCGCCGTAGCGGTTGACGCCTTTCCCGAGCAAAGCGACGATTTCTTGAATAATTAAGTATTGGTCTTCGATCTCTTGTTGGCGAAAGTTTTGAACAAATTGGTGGAATTTTTCTGGATGGTAGATGCGGTTTTCATCATCGAGGTTTCCCCAGGTGGTCCAGGCTTCGCGGAGAATGGCTGCGATGGGTTCGACGTCGCCGGGTTGAAGGGGGATGTGTTGTTCAATGGTTTCTAGAAGCGGTTGTGACCAGAATTCGCAGGGGAGATCGTCGTGGGCTTCGTAAATTTTTGTGCCGGCTTGGTTGTAGACTTCTGTTATGGGGAGTCCGAGTCTGCCGATGGTTTCGATTGTTTTTATTTCCATGTAATTTCTCCTCTCTCATTGGTATCGCCTAAGATATGGATTGTCAACGAAAGTGGGTCATGGAGGTGGGGATAGAGTTTATTTGATCGATTATTGTACTGATTTCAATTAGAGGGTATTTTGTTTTTTCTTACTAGAGTTGAGGATGAATTGCAGATGAGTGAAAAAGTAGATATTGGACTGATTGGTTTAGCCGTTATGGGTGAAAATTTGGTTTTAAATATGGCAAATAAAGGGTTTTCAGTAGCTGTGTTTAACCGAACCGTGGAGAAGGTGGATCGATTTGTTGAAGGGCGCGGAGCGGGAAAGCAAATTGTGGGTTGCCATTCGATTGAGGCTTTTTGTGCGCAATTGGAGCGACCTCGAAAAGTGATGATGTTGGTGAAGGCGGGGCAGGCGGTGGACGCGTTGATTGAGCAGTTGCTCCCTCATCTGGAAGAGGGAGATATTATCATTGATGGTGGGAATAGTCATTATCCCGATACGATTCGTCGAACGGCGTATGTGGAGAGCAAGGGGTTGCTCTACTTGGGTGCTGGGGTTTCAGGTGGTGAAGAGGGTGCGTTGAAGGGGCCTTCCATTATGCCGGGTGGTTCGGAGGCGGCTTGGTTGCTTATGAAGCCGATTTTTCAAACGATTTCAGCTCAAACGGATTCGGGTGAGTCTTGCTGTGATTGGGTCGGTCGGGATGGATCGGGGCATTTTGTGAAGATGGTTCATAACGGAATTGAATATGGTGATATGCAGATGATCTGCGAAGTATATCAAATGATGAAGGTTGGGTTGGGATTGAGTAATGCGCAGATGGCGGATCATTTTGATGCGTGGAATCAGGCGGAACTGGATTCGTATTTGATTGAGATTACGCGCGATATTTTGGCGTATACGACTGATGAGGGTGAGGCGGTTGTTGATGCGATTTTGGATACGGCTGGGCAAAAGGGAACGGGGAAGTGGACGGCGGTTTCGGCGCTGGATTGTGGGCAGCCGTTAACCTTGATTGGAGAGGCTGTTTTTGCGCGTTGTCTTTCGGCTTTAAAAGAGGAGCGAGTGGAGGCTTCGGCTATGTTGCAGGGGCCTGATGTGGGTGGCTTCGAGGGTGATGTGGATGCTATGGTGGAAGATTTAAAGCAGGCATTATATGCATCTAAGATTGTTTCGTATGCGCAGGGGTATCAGTTAATGCGGGCTGCAGCAGAGGAACATGGTTGGAGCTTGAATAATGGGGGTATTGCTTTGATGTGGCGAGGTGGTTGTATTATTAGATCGGCTTTTTTGGGGCGTATTAAGGAGGCATTTGATCGTGATCCAGCGCTGACGAATTTGCTGTTAGATTCGTTTTTCCAGCAGGCGGTTGAGCGGGCACAAGCGGGTTGGCGGCGGGTGGTGATAAAAGCGACGGAGTTGGGCATTGCGATGCCTGCAATTAGTACGGCGCTTACGTATTATGATGGGTATCGAACGGCTCGATTGCCGGCGAATTTGTTGCAGGCGCAACGGGATTATTTTGGGGCTCATACGTATGAGCGGGTGGATGCTCCACGGGGTACGTTTTTTCATACCAATTGGACGGGGCGGGGTGGAGATACTTCGGCGGGCACGTATAGCGTTTAGCTTTCTAAGCGTGGGTTAGATTGGTGTTTACGGATTTGATCTAAATGTGGCTTCTTTTGCTTTTTTGAGCGGTAGATCTTTTTTCTAATCTACGGATAGATCTCTTTTTTTGGGGCGAATGGAGATTTTTCGACTGAGAAAAGTGAAGTATAAATTATAAAATCATATGTATATAATGCAGGATTAGCACTATATAAGTGAATTCAGATCGCTTAAGCTGTTGGTTATGTCTTTATTAAAGTCGAAAGAATTGTTTTCTCAAGTGGGTTATCCGGTTCGGGTGGATCGGGTGAGTCGCCGGACGTTGATAAAGGTGGAAATGCATCGGCATGAGTTTTTTGAAATGCTGTATGTGGTGGAAGGGAGTTTAATCAATCGCTTCCAGTCCGATGAAATTGGTCTGCAAGCGGGTGATCTACTTATTTTGAAACCGTATACATTGCATGTGTTGGATGAAAATCAGAAGCAAGCACAGCGATGCGCGTATTGTTGTAGTTTTTTGCCCCAGGTGGTGGATTCATCAATTCAAAATATCGATGAGTTAATGCGGAGTGATTCGCCCAATCGGTATTATTTTCGGTTTATCACGTCGTTTTCGAAGGAAGATGTTTTTGCGATTCGGATTCATATGAAACCGGAAGTTCAGAAAGAGCTGTTGCGCTATTTTGAGCAGCTCCACGAGTATACGAATATCGATACTGAGTCTGCTCAGGCGGAAGCGCGTTCGATTTTTCTGCAGTTGATGTTATTGATTTCAAGGCAATCTGTGGAGGAGATTCGATTTTCTGAGCGGATTGCGGATGGAGTTTCGGGAACAATTTCGCGCTATTATCCGGGGCTTCGCAAGGCGTTGAGTTATATTCATGATCATTTTTCGGAGCCGATTAAGTTAGATCAAATGGCTCAATTAACGGGGGCTTCAGAGACCTATTTTTGCCGGTTGTTTAAGCATGAAACGGGAATGACGTTCTTAAATTATTTGAATGGATTGAGGATTGAACAAGCGTGTCTATTATTGCGAGATTCGAATGAGAGTGCATCAGCGATTTGTTATCGGGTTGGTTTCAATGACTACACGCATTTTGGAAGACAGTTTCGAAAAAATATGGGTATGTCGCCTGCAGCGTATCGAAAGAAAAATCATCGGATGTTGCGGCTTTCTTCGGTTGAGAATGAAATATAGAGGAGTGGAAGAGAATCAATGAGTGAGATATACGTTCCGATTATGATTGTGGTGTTGGCAAGTGTCTTTCAGGGGACGTTTGGCTTGGGAATGAAGTTTGTTAAGCCGATGGCATGGGAGGCGTGGTGGCTTATTCATGCCACGGTTGCGATGGTTATTTTTCCGCTTATCTGGGCGCAGTTGGTGATTCCGGATTTGGGTGCGGTATTGGCTGCGGCGCCCGCAAAGGAGATTTGGACGGGTGGTATTCTCGGATTTTTCTGGGGCATTGGCGGGATTATGTTTGGGATCTCAGTAGGGTATATTGGAGTGTCGCTGACGTATGGAATTGTGATGGGCCTTTGTTCGATAGCGGGCGCGTTGGTTCCTTTCGTGTTGCGGTTTGATGCGATCTATCCGCCGAGTATTCCATATATTTTGGGTGGTTTAGTGATTTTGGCGTTGGCTGTTTATGTGGTGACGGTGGCGGGCTTGAAGCGAGATGCGTGTTTGGTGGAGCGTGGGCAGCAGTTAGAGGGCATTAAAACGGGTTCTGAGTTTCGAGTGGGATTGATTATTGCATCGGTCTGCGGGATTCTTTCGGCGATGTTGGCGGTTGGTTTCGATAATACGGTTGAGATTGGCCGGATTGCGGAAGAGCAGGGAGCGATTCCGCGCAATACGGCATTGGCTCGTTGGGTGGTTGTTTTGGTGGGTGCGTATCTGATGAATGCGGGCTATGCTGTTGTTTTATTGATTAAAAACCGGTCGTTCTCTTCGTTTGGTATGAAAGGAACGGGTTCGGTTGTGAAGTGGGCGGTGATTGCTGGATTACTCTGGTTTGCGGCGTTGGGAACCTATGGGCAAGGGGTGGCACTGATGGGGGATATTGGCACGATGATTTGTTGGCCGATGATGTTGGGTCTCTCTTTGATTGTGAGCAATGTGGCGGCTTGGTTTGCGGGTGAGTGGAAGGGCATGAAGAAACCTTTTCAAGTCTTACTGCTTGGGGTTCTTTTAATTATTGTGGCAACGATTTTGATGTCGTATGCCTCAACGTTGAAAGTGGGTTAAGATGATTGAACGAATTCGTACGTATTTATTGGAGCATGAGCTGGATGCGCCGATTGGGTTTTCACAATGGTATTATTCAAAGCGAAATGCGTTGTTGATTCAAGTGGTTGATTCAAGCGGTGCTTCGGGTTGGGGTGAGTGTTATGGACCTGCAGCGGTTACACAGACGGCGGTCGAGCAGTTTTATGCTCCTCTTTTGATGGGGCAGGATGCTCTTTCGAATGAACGTTTGTGGAGCATGTGTTGGCATGCATCGCATGATTTTGCGATGCAGGGTGTGATGATGGGGGCGATCTCTGGTTTGGATATGGCATTGCTTGATTTGAAGGGCAAGCTCTTGAATGTGAGTGCTTCGGTGTTGATGGGTGGTGCGGAGCAGGATCAGTTGGAGGGTTATGCGACGGGGATGTATTTTACTCGGCAAGACGAGCATGCGTTGTTGGATAGTATCTTGACGGAAGCGGGGCATCACGTGGCCAATGGATTTGGTGCACTGAAAATTAAGGTGGGAAAAAATATCGCGTTTGATCGGATGTTAATTGAGGCGATGCGCAAGACGTTTCCGGAGAGTGTGCTGATGGCTGATTCGAATCATGCGTATGATTTGAATGAGGCGATTGAGATGGGGCATTGGTTAGAGGCGCATCAGTATCGTTGGTTTGAAGAACCTCTTTCGCCGACGCAACCGGCGGCATTAGCCACGTTGTGCGAGAAGTTGGATATTGCGGTGGCAACAGGGGAGTGTGAGCAGACGCGGTGGGGTTTTGAGAAATTACTGCATGCGGGTGCGGCAACGATTCTTCAGCCGGATATGGCGTATTGTGGGGGGCCGACTGAGGCTTTAAAAATTCGGGCGTTGGCATCGGCCAAGGGAGTGAATGTGGTTCCTCATTGCTGGGGTACGCAGCTGAATTTGGCGTGCGCTGCGCATTTTTTGGCGACGGCCAGTGTCGAGCCAGGGCGTGCCGAATCGCAAGCTTTATTGTTGGAGGTGGATAATTCACCGAATCCGATGCGGACGGAAATATATAAAGCATCCGTGGTGGTCTCGGGGGGCTGTGTGCAGGTGCCGCAAGGGGCTGGATTAGGGGTGGAACCTGATCTAAAAGAGATGCAGCCATTTTGTATTAATCAAACGGAGATAAAGAATGATGCAGACGTATCCAATGTTGATCGGAGCAAATCGGGTCGATTCGAACAAACCTATTGAGGTTCTCAATCCGCGAACAGAGGGGTTGATCGGGCAGGTTTTTGAGGGCTCTGCTGATCAGATGGATGAAGCGTTGTCAGCTGCGTCGGAGGGGTTCGTAGTGTGGTCGAAGATGAGTCCGGCGCATCGGCGAACGAGGATCCTTCGGTACGCGGATTTGTTGGAGAAGCATCAGGAGCGGTTGATTGATCTGTTAATGCAGGAGACTGGAAAACCGCGTGAGAATGCGGAGTATGATTTTGGTATGCTGACGACCTGTTTGCGGTTTTTTGTGGAAGAGGTGGAGCGGTTGGACCAGCCGGTTCTTCATGATCCGGATGGGCGTTTTTTGCATTATATGCAACGGCAACCGCTTGGCGTGACGGTGGGTTTTTTGGCGTGGAATTTTCCGTTGTTAAATTTGGGCTATAAATTAGGGCCGGTGTTGGCATCGGGCTGTAGTTGTATCTTGAAGCCTTCGGAATTAACGCCTTTGGCGTCGTTAGAAGCGGTCTATTTGGCGGTGGAGGCGGGGATTCCGGCGGGGGTCATTAATATGGTGACGTGTTCTGATTATAGCATTACGAATCGATTATTGGAGAGTTCGGTTCCTGCGATGGTGACGATGATTGGCTCTACGCGGGGTGGGTTGGAAGTGATGGGGGCTTCTTGTACTTCGATCAAACATTTTTCGGTTGAGTTGGGGGGCAACTCTCCGGTGTTGGTCTATGACGATGCGGATGTGCAAGTGGCGGCGGAAAAAGTGATCGGGCTGAAGTTTGTGAATACGGGGCAGGTTTGTGTATCGCCGAATCGTTGCTATGTTCATGCTTCGATCTATGAAGCATTTGTGGAGGCGGCAGCGGCGTGTGCGGCTGGGGTTGATATGGGGCCGATGATTACGGCTGAAGCTCGCGATCGGGTTCTTGAAAAAGTGGACGAAGCGGTGCAGGCGGGTGCCACGCTTGTTTGTGGGGGTTCTCGTTTGGATGGGGTGGGTTATTTTATGGAGCCAACGATTCTCCGAGATGTGGATGCGCAGATGCGTGTTGCGTGTGAGGAGGTGTTCGGTCCGGTGCTTTCGATTATTCCTTTTACGGATGAGGATGATGAGATTGCTTTGGCGAACGAGACGTCGTGTGGTTTGGCGGCGTATGTCTTTACCAAGGGGCTTTCGCGTGGGTTGCGTGCGGCGGAGGGAATCGAAGCGGGGAGTGTGTGCGTGAATGAGCCGCATTATGGGGTGCAGTTGCCGCATGGTGGTTTGAAACAGAGTGGTGTTGGAAAAGATTGCTCTCGCTATAGCTTGGAAGAGTATTTGACGTTGAAGCGGGTTTCGGTGTTGCTTGATGATGCGTAAGGGTTGTTGAGTGCGTTCGTTTTTTATGGGGTAGATTCTTAAGATGGAGGGTGAATAGCTATGTATAAACATATGGTGCTTTGGAAGTTAAAATCAGAAGTCGATGGGGTCGGTAAAAGAGATCTAGCGTTGGAAGTGAAACGGCGTTTAGATGCGCTGCCGTCTATCATTTCGGAAATTGATCAGTATGAGGTGGGGATTAATATTGGATCGTATGGGGCTTCTTTTTTTGATGTGAGTTTGATGAGTGTGTTCCCAGATGAAGTGGCGTTTAAAGCGTATTGTGTCTATCCAGAACACGATGCGGTGGTGGCCTATATTCAGTCGGTCTGTGAGGCGGAGGAAATTGTTGACTATGAAGCATAGAGGGCGGGGAATGAAGCTGTTGATTTTTGTGGTTGGTTTATGGGCGGTGGAGGCTTGGGCGGTCGCTACGAGGGATGCGAATGATCAGCCTTTGAATGTGGTGTTGATTGTGTGTGATGATTTGAATGATTATGTGGGGCCTTTTGGTGGGCATCCGCAGGTGATCACGCCGCATATGGATCGGTTGGCGGCGAGTGGGGTTTGGTTTTCTCAGGCGCATTGTACGATTCCGATTTGCAATCCTTCGCGGGCGAGTTTCATGACGGGGATCTATCCGCATACTTCGCAATGTTTTGGTTTTGAGAATTGGGATGATGTGGAAGTGTTGCAGCATTCACGGACGATGATGGATTATTTCCGAAATCAGGGATATCACGTATTGGGTACGGGTAAGTTGATGCATAACCGAGATGAGGGTGAGTGGAGTGAATATGGCTATGCATCTGATTATGGCCCGTTTGCTTATAATGGGAAAAAGACAGTGGCGCATCCAGATGTGCCGTCTCCGTATCGGGATGAGTTTGGTGCTATCGATGGGTCGTATGGTCCGTTAATGAAATTAGAGGGACGGGTTTGTGAGCAGACGGGAAATCCGTTTACTTGGCGAACTGGTAATTGGTCGAAGCAGCGCGCATACCGGTATGAGAGTGAGACGGATCGGGATCGTACGGGTGATGAGTTGAATGGGGATTGGGCGGTCGATCGTTTGCGTTCATTTGCAAAGGGTTCGATGGATAAGCCGTTCTTTATGGGCGTGGGTTTTTTGCGTCCGCATACGCCGTTGATCGTGCCACAGAAATATTTTGATATGTATCCATTGGATGAAGTTGAACTGCCGGTGATTTTGGAGGGAGATGTGGAGGATACGTTTAAGCATACGGTGAGATCGAAAGAAGATGATCGAAGCAGTGATCGAGGGGCAAAGATGCATGATTTGCTGATTGAAGCGTATGGGGGTGATCGTGAGCTGGCGTTGAAAAAATTTATCCAAGCGTATTTGGCGAGTGTGACTTCGGTGGATGATCAGATTGGTCGAATTCTCGATGAGATTGATCGTTCTCCGTTACGATCGAATACGGTGATTGTTTTCACGAGTGATCATGGCTGGGGCAATGGTGAAAAAGCGTATGTGTATAAGAATTCACTGTGGCAGGAGAGTACGCGGGTGCCGTTGGTGATTCGGGCTCCGGGTATGAGCCAAAAGGGGCATGAGGTGGATGTGCCGGTTTCGTTAATCGATATCTATCCGACGTTGCTTGATTTATGTGCCTTGCCGACGAATACAATGAAAAATCAACGGGGTCGCCCGTTGGATGGGGTTTCGATGGTACCGCTTTTGGATAATCCGAAGCGGGGTGATTGGGCGGGACCGGATGCTGCACTGACGGCGTTGTATAAATGGTCTGATTATTATGATCCGCGTGAGCAGAGTTATGCATTGCGGTATAAGGATTGGCGCTACATCCAGTATCAAAATGGAAATGAGGAACTGTATCATACGAAAAAAGATCCGCATGAGTGGCATAATTTGGCAATGAATCCAGCCTATGCGGATCGGCTTGAGCAGTTTCGTGAAGATTTAGATGCGCGGTTGCCTCCAGCTAAGCCACGTCCGGTGCCGAAGAAGTCTTCTGCGGAAGCTTGGAAAGATGCCTATTTTAAGAAATTTCCTGCGGCGGATGCGAATGAAGATGGCGTGTTAACGTGGGCGGAATATAAGAAACATCGTGGAGAGTAGAGAGATGCGTTGGATTGCCTTGGTGGCTTTGTTGGGTGGATGGGTTGTGTCGGCAAGTGTGGCCGAGCGGTCGGAAATATCGTTGGATGGCTCATGGCAGATTGCATTTGATGAAGCTAATCAGAGTCGGGATGAAACGTGGTATTTGCCATCTTCCTTTGTGAAGTTGGAATCGGTGGAATCGATTGAGGTGCCGAGTTGCTGGGAGACGATTCGTCAGGATTATGAGGGCGTTGCTGTTTATGGTCGTTCGTTTACAGTTCCTTTGGAGTGGGAAAACCAGGCGATTCGGTTGCAGTTTGATGCGGTGAATTTTCGGGCGGATGTATGGCTGAATGGTTATGCGATTGGTCAGCATGAGGGTGGATATGGCCCGTTTGAGTTTCAGGTTGATGATTTAATTGATCTGCAGGGGACCAATTTTTTGAGTGTTCGTGTGTTGGGTCCGATTGTAAATCAGAACAAGACGATCGATGGATTAGGGCGGAATGATGCGCCGCATTGGCGGGGTGCGATTACGGGGGGCATTTGGCAGTCTGTTCGACTGATTGCTTCGGGATCGGTGATGATTGATGATGTGTTCGTGATTCCTGTTTTGGATGAGGATGTGGCTCGCATTGAGTTAACGTTAGAGAATAGTGGATTATTGATCTGCGAGGAGCAGGTGATTATCGAGGTTGAAGATGAGGCAACGGGTGAGGTGGTTGCTCGAGAAGAGCGGACGATACGATTAAATCCAGGGGTGGATGTGTCTGAATGGGTTCTTTCGGTTCCACAAGCTAAGCGGTGGAGTCCAGATGCACCGCATTTATATCGGGTGCGGGCCACGGTGGTTGATCAGGATGTGGAAGCGCATCGCTTTGGGATGCGTGAGCTGACGATTCAGGATAATGAATTTATCTTAAATGGGGAGCCGGTGTATATCAAAGCGGCGTTTTTTGAGGGGTTATATCCTACGAAATTGGCTCTACCGGACAGTCGTGAGATGGCAATTCAAGAGATTCGATTGGCAAAGGAGGCGGGGTTTAACATGATTCGTCCTTGGCGAAAGCCGCCGCCTCCGATGTGGTTGGATCTGTGCGATGAGATGGGCATGATGGTTGTGGGTGGGTTACCGATTGAGTGCATGAAGCTGTGGCCGACGGTGACGCCGGAGATGCCGCGTCGGATTGAGAATGAGGTGCGATCTGCCATTTTGCGAGATCGGAATCGTGCTTGTATCGTCCAGTGGGAGATGTTTAACGAGATCTGGCGGGTTGAGTTGAAACGGTTGAAGCATCGCATGTCGATGGTGGCGCGTGAACTGGATCCTTCGCGATTGGTATTGGATGAGTCGGGTGGTTTTGCGGATGGGGCAAATATTTATCTGCCGTATGAGGTGGAACCGATCACATTTAATGATGTGCATATTTATTGCGGCTATCCGATCAATGATTTGACCTATGCACAGTTTCTGGCGTTGGGTATGACGACCGATGAGATGGAGCGTCTTGGATATGCTGCCGCTGAATTAGAGAATAAGCATACCCGACCTGGAAAAATGACACTGGTGTCTGAGATTGGATATGGAAGTATTCCCAATTTATCTCGGAATAATGCCTTGTTTAGAGAGAAGGGGAATCCGCTTACGCCGCCGTATCGCTATCATCAAATGTTAGAAGAGACAACGCTTCACGTGCTTCGTGAAAGTGGGTTGGATGAATTATATCCGACGCTCGAGGATTTTTGTTTGGAACAGCAGTCGCTCCATGCGGCGGCAAATAAGCGCATTATAGAAGCCGTTCGCTCCAATCCCAAGGTTCGGGGGTATTGTGTGCATGCTTTAACGGGTGGTGATTGGGTGTTGGGTGCTGGGTTGTTAGACTTATGGAGAAATAAGAAGCGTTCCTATGATGCAACCAAAGCGGCGAATGCGGATCGGTATTTAGCGCTGCGCGTGATGCCGCGTAATGTCTATTCTGATGAAGGGGCCCGTGTTCTTGTTACGGGGATTAATGATCTGGAGGGAATCGTAGATGGACGTCTTGAGGTGGAAATTTTCAATCATCGTGGACGAAGGGTGAAACGATGGAACATCGATGCGGATTTATCGCATGGGGTATCGGCTCTATTTTCTGAGGCGCTCCAGACGGAAAAATGGTCTGGGCTTTATAAGGCGGTGGTTTGTTTTAGATCCTCAGATAATCGAACCGTTTCAGAAAATCATTTTCAGTTTAATGTTTTCCATTCAAAAGATTTAAATGTACCTGAGGCTGAAATTGCGGTGATTGATCCAGAAAATTTGATCATTCCTTTTTTGGAGGAGCACCGTATTCCGTTTGAGAAGTTTAGTGAGAAAACCGCTTCATCAATGCCCGTTTTTGTTTCAAGTGCTAAGAAAAAACTACCGGAATTTGCCCAGCTAGAAAAATTTGTTGAAGCGGGTGGAAAAGCAGTTTATCTGGAGACCTTTTTTCAAACGGGTCGTTCCTATTGGTCAACTCGTTTGCCGCCAAAAGGGGTTCTGCCGTTTCGTATTGGAAAAGAGCATGCGCTAGGTCTCTGGGTGGGGGTCTCTCATGTGGTTCGCGATCATCCTGTTTTTGATGGGTTGGAGAGCAACAGAATGATGGGAGATTTGTATGAAAATATTTGGTCTCCATTTACTATGGTAGATGTGGCTGGAGAACAGATCGTGAGTTCTGTTACGTATGGTTTTTATGGGGGCGATAAACATGAGCAGCAGTCGTATATGGGACCTGAGCCGGCTTTTTATGGAATGGATATGGGGGTCGTCTCGTATGGCGAAGGAAGCTATCTTTTAAGTGCGTTGCGCATTACGCCTTATTTGGGAGAAGATCCAGTTGCTGACAAGATCTTGTTCAATTTAATTCGGTGGGCGGTTCAATAAGATTTACGTATCGAGATACGTAAAAATAGATAGATTTTCTTCCACTTCTGCCGGTGCTTTCATGTCAGAAATACAGGCGGTGATACCGGGTTGTTGTAGCGCCCAGAGATAGCCTTTGGCATGAATGGATAGCGGGGCTTTGATCTGTTGGTCTAGCTGGTCTATTTCGGTTTGAGGGTTTTCGGGTGTATTCATGATGCGTGAGGCTTTCATGGCGATGAGTCCCATGCCTTGATCGGCGGCACGTTGAACCGCGGGAGCCACTTGCGTGTGATTGCCTATATTATAGGCGATCATGGAGAGATCATAAAAACCCAGATCGATGGCTTTATTGAGGTTGCCTGCCACATCGTTATGCATACTGACGGCTGAGGCACGAATGATTCCTTTTTGTTTTAGTTCATCCATGACTTCGCGAATGCTTTCGTCTTCGAGCATTTCGGGAATGGCAACGCCGTGCGGGCAAAAGAGAATGTCAAAATAGTCGGTGTTGGATTGCTTAAGCGATTCCATAACCAGTTCGTGCATGCGGGCTTTGATTTTGGGTTTCCAACTTTTGAGGCGTCCGTATTCTTGATTGATAACGTGGCGGAGACAGGAGTTCTCGATTTTTTTGGCTTGGTTTTTAAAATAGGTGAAGTGATACCCGGAGCGTAGGACTTTTTTCTCTTTCATGAGTTGATCGGCTTGTTTGCGTAGGGCTTGTTTTTTCTCATTGGGTAGTCCGTTGAAAATTTCATTGGTAAGACGATGGAGGAATTCATCATAGAAACTAATTT
>CAJYAJ010000017.1 GCA_913065005.1 uncultured Verrucomicrobiota bacterium
CCTCGCTCCATCGTCGCATCCGCCGTCTGCATCGAGCCCCCCTTCTGCTCCGACTCAACCACCCACGTGCCCCGACTCACTCCACTCACAACCCGATTCCGATACGGAAACGTCTGTCGATCCGCCACACGCCCCAACGGATACTCACTCATCACCGCACCCGAACGAGCAATTTCCTCCGCCAACACCTCATTTTCTAACGGATATAAACAATCCAACGCACTTCCCAAAACCGCAATCGTACGCCCCCCCGCTTTCAACGCCCCGCGATGAGCCGCCGTATCAATGCCACGCGCCAATCCGCTTACCACCGTTAACCCGCACTGAGCCGCCTGATAACTCAATCGATCCGCCGTCGATAACCCATACGGAGAAGCGGAACGAGATCCCACCACCGCCAACGCACGAGCATCCTCAACTCGCAACGAACCCTTCACATATAAAACCAAAGGCGGATTATGAATAGACGATAAACCCGAAGGATATTCCGCATCCAACGGCGTAATCAACCGAATCCCCTGCGCCAACGCCCGAGTCTCCTCCTGCTCCGGCTCCGCCACATCCCGATCCCGTAAAATCGCCTGCGCCGTTTTTTCACCAATCCCCTGAACCGAACAAAGATCTTCCTCAGAAGCCGTCCAAATCGCCTGTGGAGAACCCAATGCAACAATCAACCGCCGCACACCTACCGGACCCAGCCCCGCCATCTGATTCAACGCAATATAGGCCAGCCGCTCTTGCATCAACCCAGCGAATCCCACGTCGCTTCAAGCACTTCCTCAGACAAGGCATGCCCAACCGAAACCGTACCAATAGCAGATGCCAAAACAAATTGAGGGACCCCTTCCACCGTTTTTTTATCAACACGCATGGCCTCCCGTAAAGACGCCCAATTCAGCTCCGACGCCCGCACCGGCAACCCCAACCTCACCAACAACGCCTCAATTCGATCCGCCTCTTCCGAAGCCATTCCACACGCCGCAACCGACAAACGCGCCGCATACACCATGCCCACCGAAATCGCCTCACCATGAATATACGTACCCCCATACCCAGCTCGATTCTCAATCGCATGACCCAACGTATGCCCAAAATTCAAGATCGCCCGCAGACCGCCCTCACGCTCATCCGCCGCCACCACCTCCGCCTTAATCTCACAACAGCGCCCCACCACGTCAGCCAACAAAGCGCGATCACCCGTCGGATGCAATGCCTCCACCTGCATCTCAACACGCTCAAAGAAAGCCCGGTCCCGAATAATGCCATACTTCACCACTTCGGCCATACCCGCTCGAAACTCCCGCTCCGGCAACGTATGCAACGTCTTAAGATCAATCCATACCAACGACGGCTGATGAAAGGCCCCCACCAAATTTTTTCCCTCAACCACATTAATGCCCGTTTTTCCGCCCACCGAACTATCAACCATCGCCAGCAACGAAGTCGGAACCTGAACAAACGGAATCCCCCGCAAAAAAGAGGCCGCCGCATAGCCAGCCAAATCGCCCACCACGCCGCCGCCCAACGCCACTATAAATCCATGCCGGTCCAATCCCGCCGCCAACGCTGCACTATACAACATAACCAACTGCTCACTTGATTTCGAAGGTTCACCCGCCGGAACCATCACCAAAGTCGGCAAAAAATGAGCCGCCCGCAAAGACGCAACCACCTCATCTCCATACAGCATACCCGTATGCTCATCTGCAATCACCAAGCACGCTCCAGATAAGCCCGCATTCAAGATAAATGAGCCCAATTCAGACTGTATATCCGAACCAATTTGAATCGGATAAGACCGGTCCCCAAGATTCACATGAACGTCGTATAACATGGCTCGAGTGTGTAGCCCCTCACACCATCACGAGTCAATAAGAATCCTCTCCAAAAAATTGATTATTTATATTATTTTTTTTATAAATATTAAGATTGTAAAAAAGTTAATATGAATTTATCTCTATATGAAACCTAACCCAAGAAAGGAGTAAGACGATGGAAATATATTACGTAACAACTCAACCGGACACACAAGGAGCTCACGAAGTGCATACCTCGACTTGCTCCTTGCTTCCCGTAGAAGGTCGCCGCTATCTCGGCACCTTCCCAGAGGCAACAAAAGCCGTCTTTGCCGGACGGCATTACTTCAATATCGTGCATGGTTGCGCAACCTGTTGCGCTCTTACCCCTCACGCAAATTGAAATAGCTCCGCGTGGAGGAGTCCCTCCTCCACGCATGCCTCCATAAGATAAAGCGATCCACACACCACCACCATACGGCCGGCCTCCTCCTGCGCCCAAGCCGAAGCTTCCTGCCAAGCCGCTTTCAACGAACACGCCTTCGCACTCAAACCACCCATGCCAGCCCGTAACGCTGCCTCCTCGGCAGCCAACCCCCGCCGACACAGCAACGAAACCGCCCAAGCCCGTTGCGCATAGGTGTGCCATGTTCGCACATAACCCGCCACATCTTTATCCTCCAGAAAACCTACAATAAAACTAATCTCACGATCCGGGAAACACGCTTTCAGATTCTCCGCTAAAACCGCTCCCCCCTGCGGATTATGTGAACCATCCAGCCAAATAGACGGATCCCTCGAAACCTCCATCAGCCGACCTGGCCAACGAACCTGTTCCAACCCCTCCACGAACGCTAATTCAATCGAAAGTATTTCGGAAAGCACATCAAGCACCGTCACCGCCACCCCCACATTTTCACGTTGAGCCGCGCCCAACAACGGCAAGTCAAACGCCGACAAACTACGCTCCTGTGTCTCGACCTTTACTCGCTGTGGACCCGCCAACAAACGAACCCCCACCGATTCATCGCTATACCGAATCGGTTCACCCCTTTTCTCCAATACAGCACGAACACACGCCTCCTGCGGTGCACTAATCACCGGACGACCCGATTTAATAATGCCCGCCTTCTCAACCGCTATCGCCTCCAGCGTATCGCCCAAAAACTCAGTATGATCCATCCCAATTTTCGTGATCACCGAACAAAGCGGATACACCACATTAGTCGCATCCCAACGCCCCCCCATACCCGTTTCAATAATCGCCACATCCACCTGCTCATCCGCAAAAAACTGCAACGCAATGAGCGTTGAAATCTCAAAAAAGGTAGCGCGCCGTAGACCTCGCTCTTCACAAGCCGCATCCGCCTCCGCCTCTAAAGCCAAAATATAGCGATTCAATTTCTTCTCCGAAATCGAAATCCCATTAACCCGAAAACGCTCCTGAAACGAAATTAAATGCGGCGACGTATACAAACCCGTTTTTAACCCCGAAGCACGCAAGACCGATTCGATCATCGCACAGACCGAACCCTTTCCATTGGTTCCCGCCACATGCACAATAGCAAGAGAACGCTCCGGATGATCCAGCGCCTCCACCAACGCTTCCATCACCTCTAAACCCGGTTGAATCCCATCAGCAGTCCGCCGATAGAGTTGTTCCACTGCGTTCATGGCCGTGCATCACAAAGATAGTCCAATACCGAAACCATCCGTTCTCGCATTTGATTACGAGATATAACCATATCAATCAAACCATGATCTTGTAGAAACTCCGCACGCTGAAACCCCTCTGGCAAATCCTGTTGCGTCGTCTCTTTAATCACCCGCGGACCCGCAAAGCCAATCAACGCCTCCGGCTCCGCCACAATCAAATCCCCCAGCGTAGCAAAACTCGCCATCACACCCGCCATCGTCGGATGCGTAAGAATCGGAATATACGCCAAGCCTGCCTCCGCATGGCGCGCTAATGCTGCACTCGTCTTCGCCATCTGCATGAGGCTCAAAAGCCCCTCATACATCCGCGCGCCCCCAGAAGCACACACTAACAATACCGGTCGTTGCTCCGCCGTACACCGCTCAATCAAATACGTAATGCGCTCGCCAACCACACTTCCCATACTCGCGCCCAAAAATGAAAAATCCATGACTCCTAAACCAATAGCACGTCCCGCCAACATGCATCCACCCACCGTAACCGCATCGCTATGACCCGACTTCTTCTGGTTCGCCTCCAACTTATCCACATACGATTGGCGCCCCGTGAAACCCAACGTATCGACCGATGCAATCGACCCCGCCCACTCCTCAAAAGAACCCTCATCAGAAAGCAACTGAATCCGTTTATCCCGCGGCAGATTAAAATGATGACCACACTTCGTACAGACCTCTAAATTGGCACTGATCTCTTCTTTGTAAACAATCTCGCCACACGAAGGACACTTCACCCAAAGCCCATCTGGCACATCCCGTTTCTTTACCTGAATCGTCGTGTAGTTCTGTTTTTTTCCAAATAGAGCCATCTTCTCATCCTTCCTCAACCACGAGCCACACTCACAACATAAATCGCTTTCGCTCCTGCACCGCGCAGCGTCTTCGCAAACGCATACACCGTCGCACCCGTGGTAATAACATCATCCACCACCAACAACGATTTTCCTTTCACCGAATCTCGCCGCACAACTTCGAATGCAGCTGAAACGTTACTCATCCGTTCCGCAGCTGTCAAATGTGTTTGCGTAGGGGTCGCCTTCACCTGTTTCGCCCATGACCCCGCATAAGCAACCTGCAACCGCTTCGCTAGCGCACGCGCAAGCAACGCCGATTGATTGTATCCCCGCCTTCTTCGACGCGCTATATGCAACGGAATCGGAACCACCGCATCATAGTGCACATCCGAAAATTCAGCCTCAATCAGCCGATATAAAATCTCCACCAAATCCGGAATCAGCCAAAATCCCCACCGATACTTCAGCTCCTGAATCACCTCCGTCATCACCCCACTATACCGAACAGCGGAGCGAGCCCGATCATACGCCCTCGTTCGATCTGCACAGAAATAACAACTATACGCATGCTCCACCGCACCCACAACCGTATCCCCACAGCGATCACAATACGGCAGCTCCACCCGCCTCACCAAGCTCCAGCAATTCCAACATAAAAACCGCAAAGCCCGCGGACGCTCCATCCCACAGCCCAAACAACTCCGCGGATAAAACCACTGAAGCAACGGCAACAACACCGTTAATCCACCACCAACGGATCAAGGACAATTCGATTGGGCTGCAAAACAGGCAACACCGACGCCTGTATATAATACGCAAGCCCCTCGATACCCACCCACCGATCCATCAACGTTTCAAGTTGTTCCACCCGACCCCGCACCAGACACAACACCTCTTCATCCGCCGAGACCAACCGATATAAACCCGGATTCGCCCGCTCCAATCGACCCACATACGTCTGCTCCAAGCCCTGATTCTTTTGCGTATTCAACTCCAACGGCAGCACCGATAAAACAGCTTCCACCTCCTCATAAGCAACCGCCTCCGAAGCCATCCTTCCCGGCTCTTCCACCAGTTCACCCACCTCCGGCAGCACCGCTTCCGTATAATCAGCATAAATCCACACCCGACTCCCCGCGGGAGGAACGACCTTCACCCACGCATGAAAACGATCCAACTCTTCCAGCTTCGTCCCCCCTTCAACCACCGTTAACACCGCATAGTTTCGATTTGGACCTGATCGCACATTCAACCGACTGGGGATCACCACTCCATTCGTTAAATACGATTCAGAAACCCACGCATCCACATAATCCGGCGCCTCCACCGCCACCCAACCATTCGTTCGCCCCAGCACCCTGAAAACATCGCCCCGCATCGCCCGATCCAACACCTCCGCCTCCAACGAAGGCGCCGCACGCAAGCTAACGCGATCTCCCATCACCCGCACATCCGCTACAACAAACGCACCCGCAACCATCCATAAACCCACGATACACATCCATCTTTTCATTCTACAGACTCCCTCTTACCACATCCAAATAGGTTCCATGCATTCTGCATGCTCAACTGCGCCACCGCCGCCACCGAGCAACCCCGCAACTCCGCCAACTTCGCACCGGTATGCACTACCAAGGCGGGCTCATTTTCCTTACCCCGCTCCGGAACCGGCGCCAAATACGGCGCATCCGTCTCAACCAACAATCGATCATCCGGAACATAGGCAACCACCTCACGCAATGCATCCGCATTCGCAAACGTAACAATCCCACTGAAGCTAATCATAAATCCCACATCCAACAACCGCCGCGCACACGCCCGATCCAACGTAAAGCAGTGCAACACACCTGGATATTCACGCCGCCGGCCCGCATAGTCCCCCAACATCGCAAGCGTATCCTCATCCGCCGCCCGCGAATGCACAATCACCGGCTTCTCATAGCGAACCGCCAACTCCAAATTCAGCCCGAACAACGCCTGCTGCGCTTTCTTATTATCCTGTTGATGAAAATAATCAAGCCCCGTCTCACCCACCGCCCGCACCAACGGATCCGCCACTTGCACCTCCAACGCCGACGCATCATACGCCACATCCGCCAAATCGCGATCATACCCCGCACTCGCAAAAATCAGCCCCTCATACGCCGCAGCCAACCTTCGCGACAACGCATTCGCCTCCGGTGAACCCCCCACCGAAAGCAACCGATTCACCTGCGCTGATGCCGCTTTTTCCAGCAACGTCTCCAGCCGCTCCTGCGCCACAAATCGATCAAAATGAACATGACTATCGAACCACATAGCACCCATAAAACGAAACCTAGCCCACCTGTGCGAGATTTAAAGCCCAAGAACTCACGATTTCGGCGAACACTTTTAACGAATAAACCCTTGAAGCCCCGCCCCAACCTCGGCATATTTCGCGCCTTATTAGTGCACATCGCGCTTTTTCAACGAGGTAGAAAAATGGCTAGAGAATATAAACTCAACGAAGTACGTAATTTTGGTATCATGGCACACATCGATACCGGTAAAACAACCGTTTCAGAACGGATCCTCTACTATACAGGTCGTTCACACAAAATCGGCGAAGTGCACGATGGCGCCGCCACCATGGACTGGATGGAACAAGAACAAGAACGCGGCATCACCATCACCTCCGCCGCCACCACCTGCGTCTGGAAAGACCACATGCTCTCCTTGATTGACACCCCCGGCCACGTGGACTTCACGATGGAAGTAGAGCGTGCCCTGCGCGTACTCGACGGAGCCATCGCCCTCTACTGCGCCGTAGGCGGCGTTCAGCCCCAGTCCGAAACCGTATGGCGCCAATCCGAGCGCTACGCAGTGCCTAAGATTGCCTTCGTCAATAAAATGGACCGGATCGGTGCCGACTTCTATGCCGTCATCGAAAACATCCAAGAGATGCTCGGAGCCAACCCCGTACCCGTCACCATTCCCATCGGCGCCTCAGAAGACTTTATCGGCATCATTGATTTGATCAGCATGAAAGCCCTCATCTTTAAAGATGAAGTCATGGGTGCCGAATGGGATGAAACCGAAATCCCAGCCGAACTCGCCGACACCGCTGCAGAATGGCGCAATAATCTCGTTGAAAAATGTGCCGAACAAGATGAAGCCCTCATGGAAAAATATTTCGAAGAAGGCGATCTCACCGAAGACGAACTCTGGAGCGCCCTTCGTAAAGCAACCTGCACCCGGGAATTTGTTCCCGTATACTGCGGATCGGCATACAAAAACAAAGGGGTTCAACAATTGCTAGACGGCGTCAACCGTCTCCTACCCGCCCCGAACGAAATTCCCCCCATCACCTGCAGCGAGGATGAAACCAACACGCGCGAAGTAAAAGACGACGAAGATTTATCTGCACTCGCCTTCAAAATCATGTCCGACAAGCACATGGGCAAACTCACCTACATTCGAATCTACTCCGGCAGCCTCGAATCAGGTTCAACAATCTGGAATGCAACACAAGGACGCAAGCAACGCGTCGGACGGCTGCTCCGCATGCACTCCAACCGCCAAGAAGCCATCGATAAAGCCTATGCCGGCGATATCGTCGCCGTTGTCGGTCTCGGTGAAACCAAAACAGGTGACACGCTCTGCACACAAGACAACCCCATTGTTCTTGAAAGCATGGACTTCCCCGATCCCGTAATCAGCATCTCGATCAAACCCGAATCGAATGCCGATAACGAAAAACTTGGCGAAGCCCTTCACCGATTAGCAGATGAAGACCCGACGTTCACCGTCGCCTTTGATCAAGAGACCAACGAAACCATCATTTCAGGGATGGGCGAACTGCACCTCGAAATCATCGTCGACCGTCTCCGCCGGGAATTTGGCGTCGTTGCTGAAGTTGGACGTCCCGAAGTAGCCTACCGTGAAACCGCAACGATGCCCTCTGATGGCTCATATAAACACGCCAAGCAGTCCGGTGGTCGCGGTCAATACGGTCACGTGGTCATGTCGGTTGAACCCCAACAACCCGGTGAAGGATTTGAATTTATCAACGAAATCACCGGGGGTCGGATTCCTCAAGAATACATTCCTTCCTGTGAGAAAGGCGTTAAACAAGCCCTCGAATCAGGTCCCTATGCCGGCTATCCCGTTGTGGACATGCGCGTACGCCTAACCGACGGCTCCTATCATGACGTGGACTCATCAGACTTCGCCTTTCAGATTGCCGCCCGCCAAGGCTTCAAAGAGCTCTTCTTGAAAGGCAAACCACAATTGCTTGAACCCATCATGAAATTAGAAGTCACCACACCCGATGAATACATGGGCTCCGTAAACAGCACCATTGCACAACGTCGAGGTCGAGTGGATTCCATGGACGAACGGGGTGGAAACAAAATCGTTCGCGGATTCGTTCCGCTCAGCGAAATGTTTGGATACTCCAATACCCTTCGTTCACTCACCCAAGGACGCGCCAGCTTCTCGATGGAGTTTGAACACTACGAAGCCGTCCCTTCCAACATCGCAACCGAAGTCGTCACAAAACGACGCGAAGAAGGAAAAGTTAGATAACGCATCTCCATCGTATATATTGAAAACCGCCTCCTTGTGGGCGGTTTTTTTATAGCCACCCTTTAACATAATAATATAAATATAATTTATCTTTACTTAATTTATTAAGTATCATAATTTCTTAGATATAACTACTCGCGCCTAACAGGAGATTAGATATGAAGATAAGAAATACGCTCCTTCCACTCTGCCTACTCTTACTCGCAATCTCGCCCCTCACCCCCGAGGCAGGCATTGTACTCAACATCGATACCACAACCAATATAGCCACCCTCGTCATTGATGGCACCGATCACGTTAGTACAGGTCAACCCAACCCCTTTTTTGTCGCATTAGATTTTGGTTTACTCACCAATTCTGATTTCAATAATAATAACAGTGCGTTCAACGTGATCACAAACACAGCAGGAACAGGCAATTGGGGAACTCCCGTCTCTGGCAGGGGTGGTGCATTTGCACTCGCCACAAGTAATAGCATTCCCATCTTCTTACACATTGAATCAAGGACATTTGTACCCCCAGGAGAACCCATCCCCGGACTCACTAACTGGGCAGGATCTGTACAAACAACCTTTTTTAATCCACCCATAATTGAAAATGGAATATATACGCTGCCCGTAACAGTTGGATCAGCCACCACCGATCTCACCGTGAATGTCATCCCCGAACCCAGCAGCGCGATTCTACTTATCACCAGTGCGGCCGCCCTCGGTGTCATCCGGCGCCACCAACGCCACGATACGCAATCGGATCAACGAACCGTCTCCACGGAATAGATCATTCTCAACCAATACGATACTAAACGAAATGATTTTTTATCCCCTTCCGTAAGGCAGCGCCTTTCGATACGATAGGTAATCATGCATGCCTTTTTACTTATCGCTCACGGAAGTCGTCGCGCCGCATCGAATGATGAAGTACGCGCACTTGCCAACCAGATTGCAAACGAAGCAGAAGATCAATTCGACCAGCTCGCCTGCTGTTTTCTCGAGCTCGCAGAACCACTGATCCCAGATGCCATCAACAACTTAGTTGAAAAAGGAGCCACACAGATCACCCTCTTTCCCTACTTTCTCGCCGTCGGCGCACATGTTGCAGAAGATATTCCAGAAGCCATTACTGAAGCAAAAGAGCAACACCCGCAGGTTCAGTTTCACATGCTACCACATCTAGGAAAGCTCGCATCCATGCCGCGCCTTATCCTTGATCAATTGAGCAGTTAATTTCACGGTTGACTTGCCCTCACACATCACCTAACTTCCAAACCCTTTATGTAACCCATAACCGCTTTTGAGGGGGTGAATAGTTTATGCCACAAGAAACATGTGAAGTGAAAGTACGTCGCGGCGAGAACGTCGACCGTGCCTTACGTCGATTAAAGAAAGCCCTTGATAAAGAAGGAATCATCAAAGGGATGCGTTCCAAGCGTTACTACGAAAAACCAAGTGAAAAGCGCAAACGTATTGCAAACTCACGCCGCACCCGCCGATAAACGTAGTCGGGTTCGAATTGAGATAAGCTCCCCACGTGGGAGCTTTTTTTATGCCGCCGGATATTTGGAAAACAACGACAGGTTCTCGTTGAGTTGCTCCACCGAACTCATCCCCAACGTAAGCGCATCCAAGACACCGCACTCCTGAGCAAATTTCATACACGCATCCCGATCCGGCACCAACTTACCCGCTCCATAGATCTTCATGCCAATCACAAACGTACCCTGCTCTTTCGCTCGACGCAGCACCTTTAAAACCGCCTCGGCATTCCCATCGCATCGAATGCCCTCCGGATTAATCCGCGCCAATAGAACATCCACCCAAGAAGAAGTCGCCGCCGTCTCCATCGCCCCATAACTATGGCAAGAGCAGCCCAATGTTTTGATCAGTCCTCGCTCCTTATACGCCGAAAAGACCTCCATATACGGCTTCATTTCTTCCGTCCATGAGGGTTCCTCCAACAAATGTAACAACAACATATCAATATAATCCGTATTCAACTCCCGCAGATAGCGCTCAAAAGCATCACGCGCAAATTGCTCGCGCTCGCGTACCGAAAGTTTCCCAGGCGTTTGGCTTTGCGCTCTCCACCAAAACTTCGTCATCAGCGCCACCTTCTCCCGCGGAACCTTTTTTAAGGCATCTCGACAAAATCCATGTGTTCCATACGCCTCAGCCAGATCAAAAAAAGTAATACCTCGATCATACGATTGCAAAAAAAGCTGTTCCGCTTCCGCCGAGCTCATCGACGCTTTTTTATTCCCATTTCGTTTCGCCCAAACCGATTGTTTCGTTAATCCACCAACCGTGCCCGTCCCGAATCCCAACCGCGACATCTTAATCCCACAGCCCGGCAGTTCCACCTGCGGCATCGCAGACCCAGATGCCCCCAACGAAGTGGATGCCACCGCTGCCATTCCCGCAATCGGACCCATAAAATGTCTACGATCTGTCTTCATAACACTCCATCCCTTTCCACTCATACCAATGGATGAGTTTTATAGAGCCGCTTCAGGAAAAGCAATGCTTAAATAAAAAGCCCATAAATCCAATCCCCACACAATCCATACCAACGCCCCCAAGCTCAAATATGGTCCAAATGGAATCGCCTCTGCCCGCTCACGTTTACCCATGAGCATACACAAAAAAGTTCCCAAAAGTCCCAGAACCGCCCCCCCAAAGACCGAAAAGAGAACCGCCTCCCAACCCAAAAAAGCGCCAATGCCCGCTAACAACTTTACATCCCCAAAGCCCATGGCCTCTCGCTTCAAAACCCACGAACCAACCCAACCCACCAAGAACAGCAATCCTCCACCCGCCACCAAACCGATCGCGCTCTCCACCAACGCCGCGATCCACTCCATCTCTCCATGCAACTCCGGATAACCCATGCTGAAAAGAAGACCCAACCCCATCGCGCCATATGAACACCGATCAGGAATCCACTGCTCATCCAAATCCACTATACTCCCCACAAATAAAAGAGAAAGAAGCACCCCATACGGAAGCAGAATCCAATCCAATCCATATCCACCCCAGATCAAAACAAAAAGCCCACCGCAGATAAGCTCTGAAAGCGGATATCGAATCGGAACAGATGTAGCACAAGATCGACACCGACCCCGTATAAGCAACCAACCCAAAAGCGGGATCGCATCCATCGCCCGCAAACGCACCTCGCAGTGCGGACAGTGCGACGGGGGCAACACAATAGACAGTCCTTTTGGAATACGCACCGCACACAGATGAAGAAAACTACCCCAGCAAACACCCAGCAAAAAAACCCAGGGCAGATAGAGCATCGATGCGGTCATTCCCCGCTACCGTAAACCGCCTCTTCCAACGAACGCCGCATCACATCCACATCCGGCTCCTCTTCCGTCCAAATCGTGAAAGCACGCGCACCTTGATGAAGCAACATACCCAACCCGTTCGCAACCGCCGCACCCGCCTCACGAGCAACCGACAAGATAGCCGTTTCCGGATACATATAAATTAAATCAAAGACCCGCTGATCCGCATGAAAAGCCGCCGAAGGTAAAAGCGACTCATCCTCCCGCTTCATCCCCACAGGCGAAGCCTGCACTACCAAATCACATCCACGGCAAGCCTCCACCTGAGCCTCACGCCCCCGCACCTGCTCAACACAAACCGAAGGCGCTTGCACATGAATTTCACCCGCCAGTCGTTCCATTCGATCCCCATCTAAATCAGCCAAAACAATCGAAGAAGCCCCTTCTCGTGCCGCCAACAACGCCGTCGCTCGCCCCGCACCACCGCACCCCAAAACAAAAATACGATCCCCATCCACCTGCGTACCAAACGACTCTTGAAGAGCCGTCATAAACCCATATCCATCCGTATTATAACCAACCAACCCATCATCCGTAAACGCCACCGTATTCGCAGCCCCAAACAACTCCGCACTCTCATCCAACTTCTGCAATCCATGAAACGCCACTTCCTTATGCGGCACCGTCAAATTAACACCCCCAAAACCCATATCCGCCATCGCCGGCAATACATCCATCAACCGATCCGGATGAACATCCAATGCCAGATAAATCCCATCAAACCCAATCGATGCCATCGACGCATTATGCATCACCGGTGAAAGCGAATGACCAATCGGATGCCCCAACACCGCAAACGGTTTCGTATGTCCACTCAACCCCATTAAATGGCTCCCGCTTTCACTCGATTCAACCCCGCAATGATAGCGCGCACAGCGGCTTGATCGATATTCGAATCAATCCCCACCCCATACATCACCGCATCGGCATTCAATTTCAGCGGAACAAAAGCCAACGCCTGCGCATCCGCCCCTTTCCCCACCGCCTGCTCATGATAATTATCAACCATGAAATCCACATCAATCGCCTGACGAATCGCCGCAACAAAAGCAGAAATCGGTCCATTTCCATCCGCCTTCAACGTCCGCTCTTCCCCCTTCACCCTCAGATGCACTTCCCCATGAATAAACGTAGGATCCGCATCATCCGGACGCGGCCAATACGCCAGCAATTCAAACGGCCCCTTCGGCTCTATAAACTGTTCCTGAAAAACCGCATGCACCTCTTCACTGCTAATTTCGCGCCCCACCGATTCACTAAACTGCTGAACCGCCAAACCCAACTCCGGCTGCATTGCCTTCGGCACCTCAATCCCATAATCCTGCTGAAGAACCCACGCAACGCCCCCCTTGCCTGACTGAGAATTAATACGAATTAACCGCTCAAATTTCCGACCCAGATCAGCCGGATCAATATGCAAATAAGGCACTTTCCAGCCCATTCCAAACACCTCCGGCGCCTCACCCAACCGCTTCATGCCTTTATTAATCGCATCCTGATGAGACCCCGAAAAAGCCGTAAACGCATAACTTCCCGCATACGGCTGGCGATAATAGATCGGCATCCCCGTCAACCGCTCCACCGTCTCCGCCACCTCCGGCAACTGAGAAAAATCAATACCCGTCTCCACACCCCGCGAATGTAAATTATTAATACAGGTCGAAAGATCCACATTCCCCGTACGCTCACCATGCCCAAACAACGTCCCCTCGACCCGATCAGCTCCCGCCATCAACGCCAACTCCGTTGCCGCCACCGCCATGCCCTGATCGTTATGCACATGCAATGAAATCGAAATCGAATCACGATGCTGAATCTGCCGACCAAACAGCTCAATCATATCCGCATACTGATTCGGCGGTCGCCGCTCTACTGTCGCCGGCAAATTAAATATAATCGGCTTTTCAGGAGTCGCTTTTCCCCATGCCGCATACACCGCATCACACAATTCCACCGAAAAAGATACCGCCGTATCGGTAAACTCCTCCGGGGAAAACTCATATCGAATATCCGACTCCGGCATCGCATTCGCCAACGCACGAATCTGCTCCGTTGAAGCAACCGCCGTCTCGATCAACTGATCCGGCTCCATCCCAAACACCTGCTTCATATGCAAATCCGACGGCGCAATATACGCATGCACAATCCCCTGCTTGCACCCTTTAAACGCCTCCAATGTACGCTCAATCAAATGCGGTCGCATCTGCGTCAGCCCCATCACAAAAACATCCTCCGGGATGCGACCCTCCTCAATCAACCGCCGGAAAAAATCAAATTCATCCTGCGAAGCCGATGGAAACCCAATCTCAATATGCTTAAAGCCCATCGCGCACAGCATCTCAAAATATTCCAACTTTTGATCCGGCGTCAACGGATCCGGCAACGCCTGATTCCCATCCCGCAAATCAACCGAACACCAAACCGGCGCACGATCCAACACGCACTCCGGCCACGTACGATCCGGCAGCTCGATCCCCTCAGGAAGAATATATTTTGGATTCTTGTTCAACATATGCCAAGCAACATAAACCATGCGCAGAACGGTTCCAACTTCATTTTTAAGCACACCGCTCGCCCGCAACCCATCGAACCATCGAGAAAACAACAGCGGTTATCAGATCAGCCCGTTCTACGCCTGCGCCTTCGGGTACGAACCTAAGACCGTCATCAGCGTACAATGCCCCTGCAACTCTTCCAACGCCTTCGCCACCGGCACCTCATCCGCATGACCATCCACATCAACAAAAAAGTAATATTCCCACGCCTTATTCCGGCTCGGGCGCGACTCGATCTTACTTAGATTAATTTCATCCGCCTTAAACACAGACAACGCCTCATGCAACGCACCCACCGCATGCTTCACACCAAACACCACCGACGTTTTATCATCGCCCGTCGACGCACTAAAATTCTGACCAATCACCAAGAAACGCGTCGTATTCCCCTGCATATCCTGAATCCCATTTGCCAGCACCTCAATCCCATACATATCCGACGCCATCGCACTCGCAATCGCCGCCGAACCCGCCGTCTCCAGCGCCAACTGAACCGCCTTCGTCGTGCTCTCCACCGGTGAAAGCTCCACATCCGGAAGATGCGTCTGCAGCCAAGTCCGACACTGCCCAAACACCTCTTGCTTACTGTAAATCACCCGCACCCGATCCCGCTCCACCTTCGACAACAACGTCAACGAAACCGGCAAATAGATCTCCGCACAAATCTTCAACGAAGTCGTCGCAAACTGATCAAACGTATGCGTCACCGCCCCTTCCGTTGAATTCTCAATCGGCACCACGCCATAATCTGCCGTACGATTCTGAACCCGATCAAACACCTCGCTAATCGTAGCCGCCGGAATATACTCCACACTCGCGCCAAATTTACTCCGCGCCGCCTGATGCGTAAACGTCGCCTCCGGCCCCAAATAAGCAATCTTCATCTCCGTCTCCAGCGCCAACGCTGCCGACATAATCTCCCGATAGATCGCATGCGCCGACTCCTCCGGCAACGGCCCCTCATTCAACCGCTTAATCTTCTCAAAAACAGCTCGCTCACGCGACGGCACATAGATTTCCGCCCCACTCTCCTTCTTCGCCTCACCAATCGCCTGCACCACCTGAATACGCTCATTTAGCAGCCGAACAATTTCCCCATCCAACGAATCAATCTGATCTCGCAAATGATCTAAATTCATGACGCTTCCCCCTCCCCCGGATTTTTTTCTAATTCCGCCTCCACCTCCGGTATCGGTTAAGTTGTTTTCTTCTCTGGCTTCGGCATCGCCCGCTTCAACTCCTGCGACCCCGGCAACTCATCAATCGTATTAATGCCAAAATGTTCCAAAAACTTCTGCGTCGTTCCAAACAACCACGGACGCCCCGGCAACTCACTCCGCCGAACCACCCGAATCAACTGCATCTCAATCAGCTTCCGCAACACCGCATCCACCGAAACCCCACGCACTTCTTCAATCTCCGAACGCAAACACGGCTGCCGATACGCCACAATCGCCAACGTCTCCAACGCCGGCTTCGAAAGCCGCACCGTCTGGTTCTTCTCCAACAACGACCGCACAAACGGCCCACACATCACGTTATTCTGCAACCGCCATCCCCCCGCAACCTGCGCCACTTCCAGCCCCAACTGCTGCCGCTCAAAATCCTGCTGAAGCTCCTCAATCGCCGCCTCAACCTGCTCCTCATCCACCTTTGCATACTGCTCAAACGGCCCCTTAAGAACCGTCCCCGTATCAATCATTGCCTTCCGCAACTGTCTCAAATTCAACGGCTCCTTCGCCGCAAAAAGCAAGGAACCCACAATCTCTTTCAACTCCGGCAACACATCCACATCATGGCTCATCCGACACCCCCCGCTCATCCTCAACCCCATTCACCTTCGACGGCTGACGCGGCTCCACCACAATCTGCCCAAAGACCCCCTCCTGCACCGCCGCAATCTGATTCGACTTCATCAACTCCAGCACCGCCAAAAACATACAAACAATCTCCTGCCGCGAAACCATTCCACCAAATAAATCCGACACACTCAACCGCTTCGCCACCTTCAACGTCTCCGTGATATAATTGACCTTCTCACTCACCGTAAACTGCTCCGCAAAGATCTCCTGCAAGCTCTCCTCTTCCACTCGGCCCAACGCATCATTCAACGCCGTAATTAGATCAAAGATACTCGCATCCTTCAGATCCACATCCGGTGCCGCACCCAACTCCACAAAACCACTCTCCCGCGAAAACACATTTTCCATATGCTCTTCCAGATGCTCCAAATGATCCGCCGCATCCTTAAACTTCTTATACTCCACCAACTGCCGAACCAAATCCCACCGCGGATCCTCTTCCTCCTCTTCTCCATCCGAACGCTCATCCACCGGCAACAACATCCGACTCTTAATCAACATCAACGTCGCCGACATCACAATAAAATCACCCGCGATATTCAAATCCAGCACCTTCATCAACTTCAGGTACTCCAAATACTGATCCGTAATCCGACCAATTGGAATATCGTGGATATCCACCTCCTCCCTCTTAATCAAATACAGCAACAAATCCAGCGGTCCCTCAAACACATCCAACGAAACCGGATACGCCTCCTGCACCAACTGCAACTGATCACTACTCAATCCACTCATGCAAGCCCCACCGCTTCCCGCGCCCGACCCAGCACATCCTGCGCCACTTCCGAAGCCCGCTTCGCCCCCGCCCGCAACACATCCTCCACAAAATCAGGATCCTTCTCCAAACGCATCCGCCGCTCACGCATCGGCTCAAAATAACGCTCCATCGTCTCAAATAACTCCGTCTTCGCATGCCCATAGCCCATGCCACCCGCCCGATACCGCTCCGCCAGCTCCACCTGCGCCGCCTCATCCGCAAACAGCTTATACAACGCAAACACATTACACATATCCGGATCCTTCGCATCCTCCAGCTCTTTACTATCCGTCAAAATCTTCATAATCCGCTTCTTTAGCGGCTTTCCTGAACCAAAAATTTCAATCGTATTATGATACGACTTCGACATCTTCTGCCCATCAATCCCCGGCACCACCGCCACCGTCTCACGGATCGAAGGCTCCGGCATCACAAACACCTCACCAAACGCATTATTAAACCGCGTCGCCACATCCCGCGTCACCTCCACATGCTGCTTCTGATCCCGCCCCACCGGCACCACCGTCGCATTCACCGCCAAAATATCCGCCGCCATCAACACCGGATAAGCGAACAAACCATGCGACGCCGCAAGCCCCTTCGCCGTCTTATCCTTAAACGAATGGCACCGCTCCAACAACCCCATCGGCGTCAACACCGAAAGCAACCACGCCAACTCATGCACCTCCGGCACATCACTCTGTCGATAAAAAGCCGTCCGCTCTGGATCAATCCCACACGCCAAAAAATCCAACGCCACATCCCGCGTCATCTCCCGCAACGCCGCCCCCTCATGCACCGACGTCAACGCATGATAATTCGCAATAAAAAGAAACGCTTCTCCCTGCTCCTGCAACTCAATCGCAGGCTTCATCATTCCAAAATAATTTCCAATGTGTAACTTACCCGAAGGCTGCACACCTGAGAGAACACGCATACCAAACTCCATTCATCAAACTACTCGACCAGAATCTACCCTCTTCAATCGCCCGAGACAAACCCTAACCGCACTCCGGCGTCACCACATACGAACCCGGCTCATCAAACCGAAACACCGCCGCCCCCCGATCCACCATCCGAAAGCCCCGCATCCGCACCGTCTCCGGGACCGACGCATCAGCCATCTCCGCCCCACTCAAGAGCACCCGCTCAAAACCCGCATTCTCAAACCGCCCCCGCACCGTCACCACCGCCCCCGGCACCGCCGAAATCACCAACCCAGAACAGCCCCGCAACTCCACCTGCTCCAACCGAATATCCGGACCATCCAAGATTAACGTCGCCTCATCCGCCATCGCGCCCCCCTGCACCCGCTCCCTCACCTCCGACAACCGCATCGCAAAAGAAGGACGCAACAGCACCCGCGGACCCGGCACAAATTCAATCCCCTGCACCCGCACTGCAGCCGCATCCTCCACCTCCATACCCGCCGCCCGCAACCGCATCCGACCCGCCTCATAAAAATCCGCCTCCGCCGTCGCCGCCGACTCCGCCGGCCCCCCCGCCAGCTGCTTCGCCACCGCATCCGCCACCCTATTCTTATTCGCCGAAAAGCACCAAACCCGATCAAAAACCGCCACCCCCACCCGCTGCTCCGCCGTAAACAACTTCGGTAAATCCTGCATCATCGTCTCCAACCGCGTCGGCTTCTTAAACACCCTCCGCTCCGCATCCGCATACTTCGGATTCACAAACTCCGCAATAATTCCCCGCGTCTCCTCCAGAATCCGCACATACGCCCCCATCCCAATCACCAACACATTAATATTCCCCGGGAAAATCGAAAACCCCTCCTCATTCGGCACATCCCCCTCCGGGCTCACCGTCGCCCGCAACAACGGATCCAACTGATTATACTCCACATTCAACGTCAACGCCGACTCACCCCGCACCAACGTAGCCAAGCCCCCCCCCGCCTCACCCGGAATCCGGTTCACCGCCAACGACATAAAATCAACCCCCTCATCCCCCGCCACACCCAACGCCGCCGGCACCGCATTAAACACCTGCCCATTTGTATCCTGAATAAACACCAAATGCTCAATCCCCGCATCCGCCAACCGCCGCGCCAGCCCCGACGTATGCAACAACATATGAATATCCCCATGCCCATGCGGCTTCATCAACAACTCATACCGATCACCCAACGCCAACCGACCCGCATTATCCGCCACCGCCGGCACCAACTCCTGCCGCAACACATGCACCTGAGAAGCCCTCAATCCAAAATATCCATTCCCCTCCAAAGACGCCCGCGTAGCCCCATCCGTATCCGCCGAAACCATAATTACAAACGGCATCGGCCGACGCACCTCCATCCGCGCCTCCATCGCCAAAATAGCATCCGCATACTGCTTCAAATACAACGTCCCCCCAATCGACTCCACCGGAATATCCACCTTAATGCCATTAAAGCCCAACCGCTCACCCAGCCCCCCCGCCACCATCACCACACCCAACTTCGCAAACTGCCTCGCCCCCAACGCCTCCATCCGATCATAAAACCCATCCAACGCCCGCACATCCACCCGATTCGGCTGCTGCGGAATACACCCCTCAAACGGATTCTCGCCCGACCGCGCCACCTCCAGCAACCGCCGACTATTCTCCACATATCCACACACACCCCCCGGATAATGTTGATCCACACCCACCACCTCCAAAAGCAACGCCTCCTTCGCCCCATCCGAAGCCCCCCTCAACTCCCAATCCGAAAACAAATGACCCTGACCCGCCAACATCAAACGCCCCACCAACGCCCGACGCTCCTCCGACCAATCCACCCAATGGCTCTTCAAACCCGCCAACTCAACCCGCTCCAAAAAATCAAAATTCATACCCATACACTCCCCAAAAAAGATAAAAAGACATCATGCTAATCCCCACCCCATCATACCACCCAAAACAAGTCAGAAATTCATCAAACACATCCCCAACACCACCAAGCCACCTCACTCCGCCTCAACCCGAAAAAAGCGCTGACGCTCCCCCACCGGCACCACCCACGCATTCAACGGCGGACTCGCCGGCAGATTCGACACCACCACCTCACTAAACACCCCCCCCATTAACACCTCCGCCGCCCGCAACGAATACGACCGAAACGGCTCACTCTCCCACTCCACCCGCAACACCCCCTCCACCACCGAAGCCCCCATCGAAAACGGCGATACACGCCCAGCCGACGCCTCCTCCAAATAATTTGTCATCCGCGCATACGCCACCAACTGCTCCGAACTCAACCCACCCCCCAACAAATTCGACGCCTCCAACGAATCCACCCACAAATCATAAAAACCCACCACCGATTGATTCATCTCAATCAGCTTATACCGCGCATCCCGCACCGCACGCCCCGTCGCCTGCCCCCGCTGCAACCAATCCGACTCCACCAACACCAACCCATCCCCATCCCCAAACAGCTCATTCCTCAAAAACGGCACCAACGACCGCGAATCCACCCCCGTCGAAGGCACACGCCCCCCACCCAACTCAATCAACGTCGCAAACAAATCCGCCACATGCACCACCGTATCCACCGACCGACCCCCAGCCACCACATCCGCACCCGCAATCACAAACGGCACATGCGTTCCCCCCTCATACAGCGACCCCTTCGCCCGCCGCGCAATATCATACGGCGCCTCAATCGTCGCAGACGAAGTTCCATTATCCCCCACAAAAACAATCGTCGTCTCATTCGTATCAATCCCCGCCAACAACCGCCCGATCTCCGAATCCAACGCCTCAATCATCGCCTCAAAATAAAGCCGCGGCTGCGCCGAAATATCCGCACTCGTCCCCGATAAATCATCATAACCATGCAACGCCACCGGCGGCTTATGCAACGGCGTATGCGCCGCCGTAAACCCCATCCAAACCACCCAATTCGTCTCCCCCCGCGCCCCAATCCACGCCAACGCATCATCCACATGCTCACTCGTCGCATACGCATCCACCAGCGAAACCGACACCCCATTCACCACCTTCGTCCAATCAAAAAAATTCGGCACCGCCCCCCCCAGCACCCCCGAAAAATGATCCCAGCCCCCCAACTCATTCGGACCCAAACTACCGCCCCCCAAATGCCACTTTCCAAAACTCGCCATCGCATAGCCCAACGCCTGATCATCAAACGCCTCCGGAAACGTATACTCCTCCCCCGAAAACTGATCAGACGAATTCGGGCTCAACACCCCCGTACGAAACCCATAACGCCCCGTCAGCATCGCCGCCCGCGTCGGCGAACACGTCGGATACGCATACCCCTGATTAAAAACCACGCCCCCCGCCGCCAACGCCGCCACATTCGGCACCGGAGGAAAACTTCCCCCCGCATTCGGACTCGAAAACGGCAAACTATCCAACCCCACATCATCCGCAATCAAGATTAATAGATTCGAGCCCCCCCACGCGCTCCCAGCCACCAACAACCAACCCAACCCCATCCGCAAAATATAAACCCAACAAACACGCATACACACCTCACCTAACGAATTTAAACCAAACGAATCTAACCTCTTTATACCTCTTAAATCAATTCACAAAAAAAGCCCCCTACGCAAGGTAGGGGACCAATTAAGCCTCTATTTGTTTCAAAAGCATACGAAGAAGGATGTTGCCGAATAAGGAAGATTTATCCTCATCTTCAAGCAACTGTTTTGCAAAATTCTCATGAATTTCCATCGTTTCAATCACAGCATGTTCTACGGCATTAGGAAGATCTCCCATCAAAGCTTGATCAGGAGAATTATTCTCAAGTTGCTTCATCACTACATCGTTTTCACGAACTTTATCCACAATAGTATTCGTATAATTAAAAAGATCATCATCCGTAAAATCCTCCGCGAAAATTTCATTAAATCGCGCAATAATATCAGAAAGAAATTCAATTTCTTCATCCTTAAAACGCCCCGTCCCTAAATCAGTAATTCCCTTCAGGCGATACTCTTCATTCATACCCTCCTCGAGTTGCAAATGACGCACCCCCTGTTTGTTAAGCCGATAATGCGTCATCTCTAAATCTGAAAGATCTATATGAACCAGATCCTTCTCCTCATGGAGTAGAGGGCGAAGGTGATAGGCAAAGAGCGATAATTTTTCAAGCTCATCATCATCATAATCCATCAACTGCGAGATAAACTCATAATAACGAGTGAAGGATCCTAAATCTTTTTTGAAAACATCAAGGGCGCTGGATCGGGCGATGGCATGGCGTTGACCCTTTCCACCGAGTTAGATATGATTTATGTATGAATAAAAAAGAGCGAGTTGAGTTCCTGTGTCGATCCTTAGAACACCACAACCATCTCTACTATATCGAAGCGCAACCGGAGATTTCTGACCGCGAATATGATGCGCTACTCGAGGAGTTAGAGGCGCTTGAAAAAACGCATCCAGAATGGGCAGATCCCGCCTCGCCCACCCAACGCGTGGGCGGAACCCCGCTCAGTCATTTTGAAACCCGTCTGCATGCCCGCCCTATGTTGAGCCTCTCTAATACCTACT
>CAJYAJ010000018.1 GCA_913065005.1 uncultured Verrucomicrobiota bacterium
ATACTGGTATACGGAGTAAGGCTGCCAGGGCAATTAGATCTGCGCCAATATGTCCATAGGCAAAGGCGCCATGGTTGGCACCCCAGTTCGACATAACGGAGTAGACGTCCGCAAATGCTCCTTGACCGGTAGTCCTTGGGACAAACCAAGTTGTAGGCCATGTTTCATTCGTTCGTTCATCAAGCACGGTGTGAACCTGCTCTGGCAGGTCAACGGTCCAGCCTTCTGCCAGTTGCAGAGCGGGGCCGAGGCCTTGAATGAGATTGATCCGGCTCATGGTGATCGGCATACCGCCTCGTGTTACAAATTTAGAGGACATGCCTCCACCCGGAAAGTATTCGGTTACAGAGGGATGCCAAGAGGTTGCTTTCAAGCAGGCATCGCGTTCTGCCTCTGTAATTTCCCAAAACGGTTTCATCGCGGGGGTTCCTTTATTCTCTTGTTGCCCGCAGCCATCGAGAGCGGCTGAACCGGAGTTAATGAGGTGGATGATGCCGTCTTTGGCCATGCCTTCGAGCTGGTGTCCGGTAACGCGTTTAACGGCATCTGGACCCCAAAAGGTTCGCACATCGGCGAAGACTTGTGCGCTATTGGTTAGCAGGTGTCCAAAGAGCATGGGGACGGCATTGAGTGCATCATTTTCGGTTGCGACCATGCGTGGCATACGAATCCCGTTCCAATCAAAAGAACTATTGTTGATGGCTTCCATGAAATCACCATTGGCAAGGTGATCGGTCCATTGGCGTTGGCCTTGAAAGCCGGAGGCAATGGCGTTATGACCGCGTGCCTCTTCTTTATATCCCAGTGCGTTCAGGCGGTCATTGCCAACCATGAGATCGCGGCAAATCAGGGCCATTTTGACGGAGGCTTCCCATTCGCTTAGATGTGATTCAGCCGAGCGGGTTGCTTCTTCGGAGTTTACATCGGTTCCTTGCAGGCAATGTTCTTTCGTCCAAGCGAGAGCGCGTTGATACTCTTCTGGATCAAAAATTTCGCATTCGATCCGGCGCAGGATTTCAGTCATATCGATGGTTTCGACCCGCATGCCGAGATAGTTTTCGAAGAAGGCGTGATCAACGATCGAGCCGGCAATCCCCATGGAGCAACCGCCCATGGAGAGATAGGATTTTCCACGCAGGAGTGCGACGGCCATCCCAGCGCGACAAAATCGAAGTAGTTTTTCGCGCACATCCGCTGGAATCGTGAGGTCACCTGCATCTTGAACTTCGTGTCCATAGATGCCAAAAGCGGGTAATCCTTTTTGAGCATGCGCGGCAAGAACCGCTGCCAAATAAACGGCCCCGGGCCGTTCTGTACCATTAAATCCCCACACGGCTTTTGGTCGTAATGGATCCATGTCCATGGTTTCAGAGCCGTAGCACCAGCAGGGGGTAACGGTAAGAGATACGCCCACTTGCTCGCGATCAAATTTTTCAGCACAGGCGGCGGCTTCTGCCACCCCACCAATGCAGCTATCGGCGATCACACACTGGACCGGTGTTCCATCGGGGTAGCGCAAGGTCGATTCAATGAGCGCGATGGCGGCTTCTGCCAGATTCATTACTTGATCTTCTAGGGATTCGCGAACGCCGCCATAGCGGCCGTCGATGGTAGGGCGAATTCCAATTTTTGGATAGCTTGTGATCCATGAATGTGTCGTGCTCATCTTGTCTCCTATCTTGCCGTGTTAGCTATGATGTTTGGCAAAATTTGTTCGTTGTTGTCAATCCTGTTGGCATGAATTGATAAAAGCTTTTTTAAAACGGGTTAAATAGGCGGTTCTCATTTTTTTTCGAATATGAAAAAGCACCTATCATTTTGTATATAGGAAGTTGTAGGAGTCGATGAAATGAAGGGAAATGGGAGCTATGAGTTTTTATGGTTATGCTTGGTTGCTTTGGGGCGCGCTTTGCGGCTTCCATGTTTCTTGAGGACGGTTTGGGAGGCCTCTCGAAAGGTGGGTTTTTTTCGGAGTTCACTGAAGTGAGATCGGGCGTGTTGCACGGCTTGTTTAAGGTCGACGATGGGATAGGGATAGTTGATGCCAATACGAATGCCTCGTTCCATTTGAAGGAGTTCAGGCATTTCCCATGGACGATGGATGTCGGGCGTCTCGAGGGTCGCTAATTCAGGCACCCAGGTGCGAATGAATGTGCCGTCGGGGTCATGGTCTTCACCTTGTTTGATGGGATTATATATTCGTAGGGTATTAATGCCGGTGACGCCGCTTTGCATCTGAATTTGTGAGAGATGAATACCAGGTTCATAGTCGATAAACTGACACGCAAGAAAATCTTTGAAGAGGCGCCAGTCGAGCCAGAGATGATAGGCGGCAAAAGAGACGAGCATGGCGCGCATGCGGAAATTGATCCAGCCACGGGCTTTCAAGGCGCGCATGCAGGCGTCGAGAAATGGATAGCCGGTTTCTCCTTTTTGCCAAGCTTCAAAGTAAGCAAGATTATTGCCATCGGCGCGAAGATCTTCGCAAAGGGGGTGAAAACAGTGGAACTCGATTTGGGGTTCGCTTTCCAGTTTTTGCATGAAATGGCAGTGCCAGTGGAGCCGCGCCAAGAAAGAGCGGGTTGAGCCTTTTTGGATTTGATTGATTTGTTCGTTTCGTGCGGCGTGTGCCACGTTGCGAATGGAGAGACATCCGTGTGCGATGTAGGGGGAGAGGCGGGAGCAACTTTCATAGGCGGTGTTGGGGCTGCTCATTTCACGGCTATATCGTAATCCTCTTCCGCTCAAGAAAGTGTCGAGCCATTGGGTGGCTTGTTTGGAGCCACCCGTTATATCGAGCTGCCGGGGAGGAGATGGCAAGCCTAGGTCGGCGGCTTGGTAGAGCGGTTCGGAAACAGGTGGGTTCTTGAGTGGTGAAAGGGGGTTGGGTGTGGGCCAGGGCGGTTGACGCATTCTTTTTTCCCATAAAGCGGCCCAGCCATCGCGATTATGAAGAGGTCGAATGACGCCGTTTTGAGGGGTCTCTTTCCAATGAATACCCTGTTCTTTTGCCCAGATAGCTACGCGGCGATCGCGGGCATAGGTGAGGGCATTGCCGGTTTCTTCATGGGAATAGAGTTGCGTGAAGTTCGTTTGTTGTCGGAGATTCTCCAGTACGGAAAGGGCATCGCCTCGGCGCAGAATGAGGGGTTGTCCGAGTGCGCTGAGTTGGTTGTTTAGTTCGGCTAAACATGCGCGAATAAACGTCCAGTGTAGGCTTCCAAAATCGGGTGCGTTGAAGAGGTCGGGTTCGATGATGTAGAGGGGCAAGATCGATCCCGATTGAGCCGCTTGATACAGGGGGGCGTGATCTTCAATGCGTAGATCGCGCTTAAACCAGACGCAGATGGGTGGGTTATTCATGCACCAGCCTTTTGCGTTCCCGCCGGCATCGCTCCGAGCAGTAGCGGACGTCTTCCCAACAGGCCGCCCACTTTTTACGCCATTGAAAGGGGCGTTTGCAGACGAGGCAGGTTTTTTCGGGCCGTGAATTGTTTTTATGCATGATAGATTTTCGGAGATGTAGTCGAAACCTGTCGCAAAACTTCATGGGAGATGAGGGAAGCGTGTCAACGTTGGGTGGTGTAGTGCCAAAGAGGACCTGCGATGACCTTTCCGCATTGATGTTGGGAATCTACCTGCCAGTAGTAGGTGGTGCCTTTTTTCGGTGTAATTCCATATTGATGGAGTTGGATGACATTGTGTAGGGCGGCTTCGGTGGTGATTTTTTTGAGTGATGTTGGATGTGTTCCGTAATAGATGTGGTGGGTGTTGGCTTGATACCCGGGTTGGAAGATGAGATCGCGATGAATGGATTGGTCGGTCGCACCGCATTGAGGAATGGGTGAGGAGGCTGGAGCGGGGATATAGCCAGCCATCCAATAGTTCGTGTCGCCAAATTCGTATGCGCCGATATCGGGTGCGTTGCCGAGATAGGTGGGGGAATGCTGGGGATGATAGGCGCCTGCATCAATCAGTGGAGAATCCGCTTTGGGACGAAAATCATGTTGAGATGGATCTACGAGAAAGGCGGCTATATTTTTTGGAGGGGATTGGGTCTGGCCGATCCAGTTGCTAATCATCCTGCCGGGTACGGGTTCTAGAGTGGTTCGGGCTCCGCTAATTTGGTTGGCGGCATTATTTTGGGTTCGGGTTTGGGTGTTGTAGCCACCATGATCTTGATCGGAAAAGATGGCGATATCGATGGAGTCGTTGTTGAAGGCGGTGTTGTTGTAGATGTGGTGGGCATCTCCTTTGGGCACAATGGGGCGTGCATTCCAAATTACATTTTGGCGCATCGCTCCGTTGGTTCCAAAAAGGGTTTTATCGAGCCAGGGGGTATCGAAGCGTAGGGCAAATTTGATATGATCATGGATCCAATTTTTTTGCATGAGGGTGCCATTGGTTCGATCATAGTCAACTTGAATGGCGGCGCCATCGTGTTGCAATAATCCTTGATGAGTTACGCGATTGAGTTCAAAAAGACCGTTCGAGCCGCCTTTAATGCCGACTGAATTACCGCCGGTATCTAAGGTATTTTGACGGAACACAAGATGCTCTGTATCGCGAACATTGACCATGCAATCATGGAGACCTCCAACGCAGCTGTAATCAATTTGTGTGAAAAGACAATTTTCGATGCGGCCGTTATTGCCACTAAAAAGCAGTCCGGTTCCATCGGCATATTTAAAGGTGCAATTGAGGAGGGTATTTTGATCTCCTCGAAAGGTTGTGGGAGCGGGTTTTTCTGTTTCTTTGAGCATTCGTTTTGAATAGCTGGGATAGCGTATATGGCAATCTTCAATGGTAATGTGGTTGGCGTGGCGGATGTTGAAGGTGCAGGCAAAAAAGTTGAGGCCTTGGATATGAATGTGATCGGCTTTATGGATGGTGATGCCATAGGTACGGATTTTTCCACGTGTATTAAATTGGGTTGGATGCTTGCCGTTGGGAGGAATCCAGTATAGTGCACGTTTTTTTGAGTCGAAGAACCATTCGTGAGGGGTGTTCAAGCAGGCAAGGGAGGCTTCGATAAAAGCGGCACCCTGTTGGATTCTATGATGAAACTGCTTCCCAATGGATTCGTAGGTAAAGTAGTTGCTGTTTTTTTTATGATCGGTGATCGTTCGGGCAAAGGAGAGCCATGAGCCTACATTCATAATGGCGATGGCACCGGTGAAGCTTTGATGAATTTCGTTTAATTCAGGACCGCCGGGGGCATCGATAAAGAGCCCGTCTGAGCTGGTGGAATCTTGCTGTATCCAATGTGTATCTTTATTCCACATCGCTGGGGTCCAGGCGGTGGCATCGGGCCATCGGGCGGATGTTTGCATTTGATCGTTGGCGAAAAATTGCCAAATATTCGTTTGTATTGGGGTGGAGTAGATCCCGTTTGGATGGGCTCGCCAGTTGGTTTTTAATGCGGTGGTGCCGTCAATTATGACGTTTTCGTTGGGATAGTTTTTGATCATTGTCGGTTGAAGGGATGCTCGTGGGGAGGGTAGAGGAGGGATGCGAATGGATTCTTCGTAGCGCCCTTCCCGAATGAGGAGGGTGTCACCTTGTGTGAGCTGATCGATGCCATACTGAATGGTGCGAAAGGGGTGCGTGCTTGTTCCGGCGGTGGGCGAATCTGTGCCATTGATGGCGACATAGTAAACCGTTCCGAGGGCAAGCCGGCAGCTGAAACAAAGTAGTATGAGGATGAGTGGCTTCATATGCATGGATTTTTATATTCATGATGTTATGTAATGATAGAGACGATTTCAATGGGGGATTTTTGCATTTCATGCCTGCTTTTGTATGCGGTGTGATTTTGGGTTGATTGGGTCGGTTGCTTGACGGATGAAGCGTGATCGGGTATCCCATTTCCAACTATATAGGAGCTCATGTTGCCAGCTATTCAAATCATGCCGTCTATTCTCGCTGCCGATTTTGGTGATTTGCGTGCGGAGTGTCATCGCTTAGTCGAGGCGGGCGCTGATCAGTTGCATATTGATGTGATGGATGGGGTCTTTGTTCCGAATCTAAGTTTTGGCGCTCAGGCGGTGAAGGTTGCGGTGGGCGCGATTCCGTTGAATGTGCATTTAATGATGATTAATCCGGGGCCCTATTTAGATGATTTTGCGAAGGCGGGTGCGGATACGATTTCTATTCATGTGGAGTCGAATTGCGATGCCGTGGAAGCGTTGCGAAACATTCGGGCACTGGGTGCGCGCGCGGGGATTACGTTGAATCCAAAAACACCGGTTGAACAGGTATTCGATATCGTGGAGGCGGGGTTGGCGGATGAAGTATTGGTAATGAGCGTGGAGCCGGGTTTTGGGGGACAGGCGTATATGGCTGAGGTGGAGGAGAAGTTGTTGGTCTTGCGTCGCCGGTGGCCGGATCTTGATTTGGCCATTGATGGAGGCATTGATGATCGGAGCGTTCAGGGTGCTTCAGCACATGGAGCCAACTTGATTGTATCGGGGTCTCATCTCTTTAAACAACCTGCACTGGATGAGGCTATTTCAATACTTCGATCGGAAGCGGAAGAGCATCAGTTCGATTTGGTTGAATAGTTATTTTGCGGACACATGATTCCAGCTGGCTTCGGGTGCGCTGTAATCTAAGGGGTCATTGAGTTCTTCACTCAGTTGAATGAGCGCTTCTTGCATGGTTTTTAGGCGAGATGCTTTAGCCGGATGGGGGGCGAGGTCGTTCATTTCAAGGGGATCTTCGCTGAGGTTATAGAGTCGGTACACGTGGGCAGAGGGGTAGTGTATGAGTTTCCAATTGTGCTGTGTGATTGAGCGTTGGGTGCCTTTATATCCTCCATAGATGGCGCGATAGTGTGGGGTTTCTTTTTCTTCTATCAAAGGAACGAGGCTTTTGAATTCAATGGTTTCTGGTTTTTTTAGCCCGGCAAGATCTAGGGTAGTGGGCAATACATCTTGTAGGTAAATCGGTTCTTCGATGGCTTGGTTCTCTTTTATGTTGGGGCCGCTGATAAGAAAGGGAACTTGGGTGCTGTGTTCGTAGAGGCTTTGTTTCCCGAGGAATCCATGATGCCCAACGGCTAAGCCGTGGTCGGCGGTAAAGATGATGTAGGTGGAATCGGCTTTTCCACTGGTTTCGATGGCGTCGAGAATGCGTCCGATCTGTTCATCCATGTGGGTGACGAGTGCATAGTATTCTTGCCGGTTGACTTTGATGGCATATTCAGTTCGGGGGAAGGGGGCGAGTTGTTCATCGCGCAGATCCGATCCGCATTCGATCTGTTCAGCATAGGGGTATCGGGGCATGAAACTTTTTGGGATGTCGATGCGGTCGAGCGGATAGCGATCGATAAAGGATTTGGGTGCTTGTCGCGGATCGTGGGGTGCATTGAAGGCGAGATACATGAAGAAGGGTTCGGGGCGGACGGCTGCCTCGTTGATGAAGTCAACTCCGTGGTTGGCGAGGACTTCGCTCCAGTGTGTGCCACCTTCCCAAAAGCCACCGTGGACGGGATCCCATGGCTTCCAGCCGGTGGCATAGTGTTCAGGGCTTTGGGGTCGGTTATATCCTGCTTGCACGTCTTGGGGCATGCCGGGGCGCATATCGCGCACGACATCAAAAAGATTATGGGGATCGTTTTTAATATGCCATTTCCCACTCATGTAGGTTCGATATCCGGCTTGTTTGAGCCATTGTGGCCATGTTTGACCGTTCGCTCCTTGAAGGTGCATATCGTCTTTATTGTCTATTGCATAGGCATTCCAAACGGTTCGTCCGGTAAGGAGCATGGTGCGGCTGGCGATGCAAACGGCGCCGTTCCATGCGCCCATGTTATACGCGCGTGTGAATCGGGTGCTTTTACTCAGGAGGCGATCGAGGTGGGGGGTGTCGATGTCGGTTTTTCCATGGGCTGCGATGGTTTCAAAGGCCATGTCGTCGGCAAAGATAAAGATGAAGTTGGGGGAATGGATGGGATGGCTCTGGCTGATGGCTCCGGCCGGGAGTAGGAGCAGGAGGGTGGGGATGAATAGAAGAGGAAGTCGTTTCATAGGGATCTACCGGTTGAGGAGGAGGGTGTTGGCGCGATAACCAAAGATGGCGATAATCACGAATGAGATAAAGGGCATGAAGAAGGAGAGGCTGACGGCGTTGAGGTTGCCGATGCCATCGCCATCCATGATGAAGCCCATGGCGAGGGGCATGAGGGCTCCGCCGACAATCGCGAATACGAGGCCTGCAGAGCCAATCTTCGCGTCGTCACCGGTTCCTTTGAGTGCGATCCCATAGATGGTTGGGAACATGAGCGACATGCAGCCTGAGATGCCGACTAAGCAGAGAAGACCGGCGTAGTTTTGCAAGAAGATCGTGCAGAGCATGAGGATGGCGGCGAGGGTTGAGAGTTGCATGAGGAGTTTGCCGGGGGAGAGATATTTGAGCAGGAAGGTGCAGATGAATCGGCTAACGAGGAAGAGGCCCATTGCGGTGATGTTGTAGTTTTGTGCTTTTGAAAGCGTCATGCCGGCTACGTTTTCCATGGCATATTGAATGACAAAGGTCCAGCAGGTGATTTGAGCGGCCACATAAAAAGTTTGGGCGATTACGCCTTCTCGCCAGCAGGCATTTTTGAAAAGTCGTTTGGCGCTTTCGGTGGCTTTCATGTGAGTGCCTCGATTGCCGGTGTCGGGCATTTTTTTGAATAGAAAGAGGATAAACATGAGAACGACGACGGCACCGAGGATCGCATATGGATTTCGGATGATGGCAATATCGGCGATTTGATTGGCGGCGAATGTGGTGGGATCGGCGGCCTTGAATGCTTCGTAGGAGTCGGTAATGCGTGCGTTGATTTCGTTGGCGGGTAAGCTTTCATATTCTGGGTGTGCGAGCATCTGATCGGTACGAAATTGGGAGGTGGAGAGTTTGGCTAGGATGAGTTTGCTGGCGGTATACATGCCGAGTAGGGAGCCGATGGGGTTGAAGGCTTGGGCGAGGTTGAGTCGTTGTGTGGCGGTTTCTTCATCTCCCATCGATAAAATATAGGGGTTGGCGGTGGTTTCAAGAAAGGCGAGGCCGAAGGTGAGAACATAAAGCGATAGGGGGAACCATATAAATTGCATGGTGATGGCAGCGGGAATAAAGAGCAGGGCACCGGTGGCATAGAGGGCGAGACCGAGCAGGATGCCGGCTTTGTATGAATATTTTTGAATGAATAGGGCGGCGGGAATTGCCATGGTGGCGTAGCCTCCGTAGAAGGCAAATTGGATGGTGCTACTTTGTGCGTTACTTAATTTGTCGAAGACGGCTTTGAAGGCGGCGACGAGCGGGTTGGTGATATCATTGGCGAATCCCCAGAGGGCAAAGAGGGAGGTGACTAGGATGAAGGATCCGAGGTAGATTTTCGGGATAATGGGGTGATTGTTTTTGGATTGGCTCATGATGAATTCTTCTATCTCTCTCTTCGTTCTCGGTTTAAATGCGGATTTATAACGCAGATTTTATGGGTTTGGCAAATCTGATTTTTAGTGCATAGGCATGATCACAGGGTTTTTTCTTTGGGAAGGTGACGTGGAGTCCGTCGCCATGGTTTTCCCATTCGATTGAATCATCATGACCGAGGAGCTCAACGGATGTTATGGCGCTGATGCGTTGGTTCATGATGGTGAGGTTGGGAAGTATGATGGGGTTTTGATGCTTTTTAGGCCATTCCATTACGAAGGCGTAGAGCGCGCCGTCTTTGGTGGTGTATCGGAAGTCTCGGAAGGTGAGGGTTGATTCTAAGTCGTGGGGGTCAATGCGGTTTTTGCCTTCACCAAACATATACCAGGGGCGTGTGCCATAAATGGCTTCTCCGTTTATGGTAAACCAACGACCGACTTCTTGGAGGAGTTGGGTGGCTTCGTTGTCGAGGGTGCCGTCGGCTTTGATGGGGATGTTGAGCAGCATGTTTCCGTTTTTCGAGACGATGTCGATGATTTTATCGATGACGAGCCCGGGCTTCATGTAGGGACGGTCGGGGTTGTATCCCCATGAACCGATGGAGTCGTCGGTCTGCCAGGGGTGTGTGAGGATGGATTCGGCTTTGCCGCGTTCATAATCAAGTGTGGCTATGCCATCGGCATAGAGCCCTTGCCAGGGGCGTTCTTTGATGCACATGACGCCTTCAGGGCGTTGGTTGTAAAAGTGGGCGATTACGTCCATGCCGGTTCGGCCTTCGTCACGGCCACGGAAAGGGACGGCGCAGTCGAAATAGAGATGATCGGGTTGGTAGTCATCAATGAGTTGTTTGATTCGTTTTGCCCAGTGGTCTTGCCAAGATCGGGGCGGGTTATGGGGGGCCCGGGGATGGGTGCTTTGACCGTCGTTGGGTGGATATAAGCCGGAAGCACGTCCTTGTGCGCCATCATAGGGGATGCCTTTTTTTCTACCTTTTGTGTCGGCTTGATTGGCGGTGTTGAGCCAGCTGTAGCTGCGGGAAAGGTGTGTGGTTACACCGAAGCGGAGGCCGACTTTGTGGGTGGCGTCTTTCCAGAGTTGAATGAGATCTTTTTTGGGGCCCATTTGAACGCTGTTCCATGGGTGATGGGTTGAATTCCAGAGATCAAAATTATCGTGATGCACGGCGCAGGGCGTGAAGTATTTTGCGCCGGCTTCTTTGAAGAGAGCGAGCAGGGCGTCGGGGTCGAATTTTTCGGCTTTCCAAAGGGGGATAAAATCGGCGTATCCAAATTCGGAAGGATGCCCATAGGTTTTGATGTGGTAGTCGTAATCTTTATCTCCTTCGATATATAAATTACGGGCATACCATTCGCCGCGTTCGGCAACTGAGTAGGCACCCCAGTGGAGGTAGATGCCGAATTTAGCATCCCGAAACCAGTCGGCGGTTTGATATTTTTGCAAGGAGGAGACCGTGCCTTCAAAGGTGGGGGCGTTAGATTCTGTGGCGAAGACATTGCATATGGAGCTCAGAAGAAGGAGGAATGTGATCATTGTTTTCATAAGATAGGTTCCTGTTGTTTAGATAAGAGAAGAGACGTCATTGATAGGCATAATTCCCATTTTTTCATAGAAAATTAAGTTAATTTGATAATGATCTTTTATATGTAGAGCAGATGAAATATAGCTATAAGAATGAAGAGTTGTAATCAAGATGTCTATATGACGCGGGATACTCTGTTGCATCGAGTGCAAGAGCAGTTCGATGAGATGGCATGGCATGATTTTATTGCGCAATATCAGGGGTATATTTATACGATTATTAATCGGATGAATATCCGGGCGACGGATGTGGATGATCTATATCAGAAGATTTTGATTAAACTTTGGAAAAAGATGCCGGAGCTTGATCTGGAAAAGATGAATCGGTTTCGAAGTTATTTGGCGGCGGTGGTTCGCAATTGTGTGCATGATTATTTTCGAACAATGATGCGAGAAAATCGGCGGGAAGAGGCGTTTATAGAACATGAATCCTCTATGGGTGCGCGTGTGAGTCAGCCTGATATTGACCGAGTGATTAAGTTGGAGTGGCATAATCATGTTGCGGCAGAGGCTTTTAAGAATGTATCGATCTATTTTTCTGAACAAGCGATTGATGTTTTTAAGCGTTCGCTTACGGAGGATATCAAGGAGATTGCAGCTGATTTTGATATCCCATTGAGCACGGCTTATCGCTTGAGGAGTCGGGTGAAAGCGAGTTTGCTTAAGGAAATTTCTGCGCTCAATACCTATTTGAGTTAAAGAGGGCTAACTCTTTTTGGGTGAAGTGTATGGGAACAATAGCATGAGTGATTACGAACAGGATGATGCGTCTTTTGCTGAGTTGGGTCGTCAAATACACCAGCATTTTGAGCAGGTTTCTGGGTCGCTAGAGGAGGATTCAGCTGTGGCGCCGATCATGGAGTCGCTCAATCGGTCTCGCTATCGATTTGATGAAGCTAAACCTATGATGATAGGGGGCGCGAAAAGGATTTATCGTGTTTATGATGAGCATGCGGGCCGGTGGGTGGTGTTGGCGATGCCGATCGAGGTGAAAACACTGGAAGAGAAGGAAGCTTTTTTACGTGAAGCGTTGCTGGCGGCGAAATTACAACATCCGGCGATTTTACCGATTTATGAGATGGGGGTTCAATCTGATGGGCAGCCTTATTTTATTATGCAGTTGTTGGAGGGAACGTCGCTAGATGAATTAATCAAGACGGCTGATCCACGGCCGGATTTAGATCGTTGGCTCTCTATTTTTTTACGGGTGTGTGATGCGGTGGTGTATGCCCATGCGTGTGGGGTTTTGCATCTGGATATCAAACCTGAGAATGTAATGATTGGGTTGCATGGTCGTGTCTATCTTATTGATTGGGGTATGGCGCGTGTGTTGCGGACGGGTGTGCAAGAGGGCGGCGATACGTTTGATCCGGATTTGTTGAATAATGTGAATTATTCTGGTGCATGGCGAGGCACCCTTGGTTTTATGGCGCCTGAACAGATTGGATCGGTGCGAGAGGTGGGTGTGGCCACCGATGTGTATGGCTTGGGGAGCTTGTTGTATTTTATTCTAACGCATGCGCCACCGATAGATGGAGATTCAACCGCTGAGTTGTTGAAGAAGACAAAGCGTGGGGAGTTGAATCTTCCTCAGCAACATCGCCCGGAATTAAAGATTCCAACGAGTTTGAGTGCAGTTGCGATGAAGGCGTTGGCGCTTAATCCGGCAGATCGGTATGCCGATGTTGATGCGTTGCGAAATGATCTCATCCGATATCAAAATGGGTGCGCTCCGATTGCGGAGCGGGCGCATATTTTTAAGCGGGGGCATCTGTTTGTGCGACGGCATCATAAAGTTTGTTTTGTGCTGTTGCTGGGTTCGGTGCTGTTTTTAAGTATGGTTCTTTTTTTCTTGGCACGGGGGGCGGTATTGCAGGATCGAACCGAGCAGGCTCGTCTAGAAGCGATTGAGAATTTGGCGCTCTATCAGTCTGAGACGGAGCTGACTCGGCAGTTGGATGATCATGTTCAGAAATTCTTGATTGATTCGCTTGAGGATGGAGACATCTGGAATGTGGATTTAATGCATTTGATGGTGAATCGAGAGTTGAATCGCGAGGACATCGATGAGGATTTGCGGAGCAAGTTTTATCGCTATCGCGCTTATCTCTTTTTCGTGCAGGGAGCCTATCATCAAGCGCTGGCAAGCTTCCATGAAGCGGGCATGATGACTCTGAATAATAATTTATATAAAACGTGTGAACGATTTGCGGAGATGAAGCCCGATGATGCGGCGTTGTTAACGCCGGATGCGTTTGCGGGATTGCTGGGATTTTCATATCGAAATTCAAGCTTAAGAAAAAATCTACTAACGGTTTGTTTTCGTGAATATATGAAGCGGGTCGATGCGATTTCTCCCGAGGCGTATACCGCGATCGTGATCGGTGTTTTGAATGTAGTCAATGATTCGATTGGATGGGGAGAGCAGATCCAGTTGGAGCGGCGCGGTACGGGCTATCATTTGGATTTATCTGAGGCGCCTTATCAGATCTTATCTTTGCCGAAGAGCACGTTGATCGAGCGGGCCCCTTACTCAGAAGGGTTTCATGTGTTGTTGCCTCTGGATCTGGTTTCTCTGGATTTGAGTGGATCGAATATCCGTGATTTTGAAGGGATTCATTTTTCCGAGCAGTTTGAAAAGTTGAGTATGCAGCGCATGGAATTATATGATCTTCCGGCATCGGTTTTTTGGTTGATGCAGTCGGGGGTGAAAACGCTGGTGATTGATCAGGGGCTGTTTAAGCCGGCTCAGATCAAAAAACTTCAAACGGTGATGGAAGTTTCTTACACAGAGGAGTGATAATGCCCTGCTTTGGGATCGTCTTGTTATGTGTGTAGAAGTCCGGCTCGCGGATGGATGAAAACGGGATGCTCATGTGTGTTCTTAAAAACAGGTAAGGATAAAGATATGAAAAAGCAGCAGAGATGGATTGTATTTCTCGTCTTATTTTGTGGATTAAGTTTTGCGAAGATGGAGACGTATGAGCCGACATGGGCATCTTTAGATCAGCGAGAGAATCCGGCGTGGTTTGGGGATGCAAAATTTGGGATCTTTATTCATTGGGGCTTATATTCTGTGCCAGCTTATGCCCCGCGTGGAACGTATGCGGAGTGGTATTGGCATGCGAAGGATGGGGATCAGTCTGGGAAACATCAGGCTGCCGTGGGACGTGCAAATGCGATCAATGATTTTCATAATCGAGTGTATGGGGCGGATGTTGAGTATAAAGATTTTCGCGACCAGTTTACGTGTGAAATGTTTGAGCCTACGGAGTGGGCTAAGGTATTTAAGCGGAGCGGGGCCAAGTATGTTGTGCTGACGTCTAAACATCACGATGGATATTGTTTATGGCCGAGCCAAGAGGCTTCGGAGAGTTTCGGCATGGCATGGAATTCGGTTGATTCGGGACCACGACGAGATTTGGTGGGGGAGTTGACGGAGGCGGTTCGCGCCGAAGACGATTTGAAGATGGGGCTCTATTACTCGATTTGGGATTGGTTTAATCCCTACTGGCCGGAGGCTGATCAGCCGACAACGCGGAAGAAAAAAGGGAACGATCAGACGCGGAAGAAATATATTCGTGAGGTCATGAACCCGCAGTTTAAAGAGATCGTTAATTTGTATTCACCAGCGGTGATCTTTTCAGATGGCGATTGGTGGATGGATGATGATAAGTGGGAAACGAAGCCGTTGTTGGCTTGGCTATTCAATGAGGCGCCGAATAAAGAGGAAGTGGTGATTAATGATCGTTGGGGCCAAGTGCGTAAAAAGCATGGGGGCTATTTTACGACCGAATATGGATCCGGTTTCGAAGATCCTTCTATTTTGTGGGAGGAGAATCGAGGGATTGGGAAATCGTTTGGCTATAACCGCGAGGAGACCTTTGATGACTATAACAGCGCGGAGCTGTTGATTTTGATGCTGTGCGATATCGTTTCACGGGGGGGTAATTTTTTATTGGATATTGGACCCACGGCGGACGGTCGTATTCCCGTGATTATGGAAGATCGCTTAATCCAAATGGGTGAGTGGTTGGAGGTGAATGGCGAAGCGATTTATGGGACGCGGCGGTGGAAAAAGGATTGTCAGTGGAGCGAGGGAACGATCTATGCGTATACCAAGGAAGAGTTTCATCATGGAATACCTGATCCCATTTTGGAGATGGCCACCTGTCCGAAACCGGGGCAAGCCCGTAAAGAGTGTTATTTTACAAAAAAAGACGATACTTTATATGCATTGATTCCAGTTCTTCCTGAGAATGGGGTGTTCTATTTAAATGACGTTAATCTTAGTAAAAATTCAGAAATTACCATGTTAGGTGTACAGGATAATTTAGATTACAAAGTGCACTCTAATCATGTTGAAATAAAACTACCGAAACTGAATCCAAGTAATGCTCCCTGTAGTCATGTATTTGTGTTGAGAATTAGCCATGCTAAATAAAAATGGGATACTTATATTCATAGTATTGATATCAGGCATGGTTGGCTCGGCAATGCAAAAACTTGAACATTCTGAGACTAAAAAGCCCAATATTATTTTTATTATGTCTGATGATCACACATGGCAAGCTGTTGGTGCGTATGATTCTCGATTCAAGTATCTGAACCCAACACCAAACCTTGATAAGTTGGCGAAAAGCGGCATGGTTTTTGACCATGCTATTTGTGGGAATGCCATATGCACGCCAAGTCGTGCGAGTATTATGACGGGGCAGTATAGCCATCTGAATGGGGTGTTGACGTTGGATGATGCGTTGCCGGAATCAAAGCAGTATTTGGCACATGAGATGCGACGAGCGGGCTATCAGACGGCGGTGATTGGGAAGTGGCACTTGCATGATTTACCGACGGCGTTTGATTATTACAAGGTGCTTCCTGGGCAGGGGAAATATTTTAATCCGGAGTTTTTTGAGACTGGAAAAAAGAAAAAGTTTCGAGTGGAGGGCCATTCAACGGATTGCATTATGGATGCCGCGTTGGAGTGGTTTGCAACGCGACGAAAAGGGGATCAGCCCTTTTTCTTAAAGTTGCATTTCAAGGCTCCCCACGACTATTTTAAAAATGCGCCTCGTTACGATGATTATTTGGAAGAGGTTGCGATGCCAGAGCCGCTTAGTTTGTGGGCGCGCGGAGAGGGTTCGGTGGCCACACGTGGGGTTGATGGGGAGCTTGAGCGGGTGATTGGCACGTCGATTGGTCGTCGAAATTTCCGACGTAGCTATGATGCGGATTGGGAAGTGGATGAAGGGTTGAGTGATGCGGAGGCGAAGCGGGAAGCGTATAATGTGTATCTGAAAAAATATCTCCGCTGTGTGAAGGGGGTGGATGATAATTTAGGTCGGCTTTTTGCGTATATGGAGCAGGAGGGGCTGCTGGAAAATACGGTGATTGTCTATACGGGGGATCAGGGATTTTTCTTGGGCGAGCATGATTTTCAAGATAAGCGATGGGCGTATGAGCCTTCTTTGCGGATGCCGTTGATCGTGAGCTATCCGAAAACGATCCCGATGGGGGTTCGGTCTGATGCGCTGGTGGAGAATATTGATTTTCCTGCTACTTTGATTGATTTTGCGGGGGTATCGGTGCCGGACTATATGCAGGGGCGTTCGTTCCGTTCTATCTTGGAGACGGGCGAAGAGGCGGAAGATTGGAAACAAGCAGCATATTATCAGTATTGGATGCATATGGCGCATCATGATGTGCCGGGGCATATTGCGATGCGTACGAAGCGGTATAAGTTAATTCAATTTTATGGGACGGCAGGAGTACGCGGGTATCGCTCTGAGCGTTCATGGGAATCAACGCCTGCGGGGTGGGAATTGTATGATCTGGAGAAAGATCCAACCGAGAGTGATAATGTCTATGATCATCCCGATTACACGGCAGTACAGGTAGAATTAAAAAAGCAGTTTAAGCAATTACGCGTTGCGGTGAGAGCGGATCAGGTGAATGAAAATCTGCCGATTGAAGCGCAGCAACGGATGGCGGAGGTGAATCGTATGATCGAGGCAAATTGGGTATATGAGGTGGCGGCAAAAGAGGCGGCGGTGCAGCAGTCTAAGATCTACGCGGAGCGGTTTGCAGATCCGAAACAGACGGAGCCGTATGTGGTGCCGTGGTTGAGACCAGGTACATTAGATCCGAGTGAGAAATAGAGATAGCTTGTCTATTGAATGGACTTTTTTTGAGTTGGAAATGAGCAAACTGGTGAATAATTTACTTTTAATGAAAATATGATTCAAGTGAAGCGTTCTTAGCATATGCGCTGAAGCATGCGGATGCGAAGAATGCACGAGAGGGTTTAATGAGAATAGAATTCAGAAAAAATAGCCAAGGGATTCATCCTGCCGATGTGCCCGTTAAAGTATTGAACAATGGGCAGCGGATGCCGGCGATTGGAATCGGTACGTTTGGATCGGATTTATATTCAGCGGATCAAGTGGCGGATGCGGTGATTTATGCGGCGGAGTTCGGACAGCGTTCGTTTGATTGTGCTTCGGTGTATAGCAATGAGTCGGAGATTGGAAAAGCGTTTCAAGTTATTTTGGAGGGCGGTGTTCCAAGGGAGGAGCTTTTTATTACGTCGAAGGTGTGGAACGATAGGCATGGCGAGGGCGAAGTGATTGCTTCGTGTAAGCAGACGCTTGCTGATTTAGGACTCGATTATTTAGACCTATATTTGGTGCATTGGCCGTTTCCAAACTTTCATCCACCGGGCTGTTCAGTCGAATCGCGGAGTCCGGATTCAACGCCGTATATTCATGCAGATTATATAATGGTATGGCGCCAGATGGAGCAGTTGGTTGAAGAGGGACTGGTGCGTTCGATTGGAACGTCTAATATGACGATTCCGAAGATGAATTTATTATTGGAAGATTGCGAGATTCAGCCGGCGGTGAATGAGATGGAGTTGCATCCGCATTTTCAACAGCAGGCGTTTGTGGAGTATTTGGAGAAGCGTGAGATTCAGCCGATTGGGTTTTGCCCGATTGGGTCGCCGAAACGTCCAGAGCGGGATAAGACGGAGACCGATACGGTGGATATTGAGGATCCGGTTGTGGTGCGTATTGCGGAACGACTCGGGGTGCACCCGGCGGTGGTTTGTTTGAAGTGGGCGGTGCAGCGGGGCGTGGTGCCGATTCCGTTTTCAGTGACGCCTTCAAAGATTGAATCGAATTTGCGATGTGCGTTGTCGGATCAGTGGGTATTGACAGATGCAGAAATGCAGGAGATGGCGACGATCGATAAAGGGTGTCGACTGATCAAAGGGCAGGTCTTTCTTTGGGAAGCGGCTTCGGGGTGGGAAGCGTTGTGGGACCTGGATGGGTCTATTGAATCATAAGGAAATTTAAGAGTGGAGAATAAGATGAGTGAACCTAAAAAGATGATCGGTGCGTATTTGCCGGGGGATAGTTCGGTGGCTTTTAAAGAGTATGCCATTCCGGAGCTGAAGCATGGTGAGGTGTTGTTGCGTACGAAAGCGTCAACGATTTGTGGGTCGGATATTCGCTGTATCTATAACGAACATTTGGGCAAGGGCCCGGAGGCATATCAGCAGGAGATGGTGGCAGGTCATGAGCCGGCGGGTCAGGTGGTGGCGTGTGGTCCAGGAATCCGAGAGTTCAAGGCGGGCGATCGCGTCGTGATTTATCATATTTCCGGTTGCGGGGTTTGTAATGATTGCCGGCGGGGTTATCAAATTTCTTGCACCAGCGAGGAATATCGCAAAGCATATGGCTGGCAACGGCATGGTGGAATGGCACCGTATATTGTGGCGGAAGAGAAGGATTTAGTGCATTTGCCGGATTCACTTACTTATGCGGATGGGGCACAGGTGGCATGTGGCTTCGGGACGGTTTATGAGGGCCTGGAGAAGATTGGAATTAGTGGAAATGATGCGGTTTTGATTACGGGACTGGGTCCGGTTGGATTAGCGGCGGCGATGTTGTGCCGGTGCCTCGGCGCGAAAAATATTATTGGAATTGAGGCGATGCCTGAGCGAATTGAAATCGCACGGGAACTTCCGCTACGCAAAGGGGATGCATCTATTAAGTTATTTGATTCCGTTTTGGCGGCCGGTCCAGACAATGAGGCTGAAGTGCGTGCATTAACGGGCGGGCATGGAGTAGAGCGGGCGGTTGAATGTTCGGCTCATCATGAAGCACGTTTAACCGCGATTCAGGCGACCCGGAAGTGGGGTAAGATTGTGTTGATCGGAGAAGGGGGAACGCTGAGTGCTGATTTTGCCCCAAGTCGGGATATGATTCATGATCAGAAAACGCTGTATGGTTCATGGGTGACTAATTTATGGCGTATGGATGAGCTGCTTGAGCGGTTGGCGCGCTGGGAGGTGCATCCGGAGGATTTAATTACGCACCGATTTGGGCTTGAGGATGCGGCGAAAGCCTATGAGTTGATGGCGAGTGGTAAATGCGGTAAAGTGGCGGTCTGTTTTGATGAGGAGCTGGAGGCTTAAGATGCTTAAAGGAATTGATCCGATACTCTCACCGGAGTTGTTGAAAATTTTGGCGGAGATGGGGCATGGCGATGAGATTATCCTTGCGGATGCGCATTTTCCGGGCGCTACGTTTTGCCCGCAGCATGTGTTGCGCGGCGATGGGTTGAAGATTCCTGATTTGTTGCGGGGCATCTTGCCGTTGTTTGAGTTGGATGCTTATGCTGATCCGCTGATTATGATGTCGGCCGTAGAGGGCGATACGCTTGACCCGCAGGTTGAGGCAGATTATCTGGCGGCAATTCGTGCGGTGGTGCCGGAGGCACCTGCGCCAGTGCGGATTGATCGGTTTGCTTTTTATGATCGCGCGGAAAAAGCCTTTGCGTGCGTGATCACGGGCACGACGGCTAAGTATGGGAATATTGTTCTAAAAAAAGGCGTTACGCCTTTGAGCTCGTAGCTGAAAAACAACTGGCTATGGCGCTGACGCCAAAGGCGACGGCGAAGGAGCTAGGGAAGTACCACACCCAATGCGCGTCGAGGCCATGTTGAAGCCACAGGGTAAAGGGAAGCGAGGCCGCTAGCCCGATTAACCAATGATGAAATGCCGTTCGGCGATTGAGTACTCCTAGCAGAAAAAGAGCGAGGATGGGTGCGCTGAAAAGCCCCATGAAGGAGTAGAAGGCTTTGATGAGTCCGCCAATCGAGGAGACATAGAAGGCGATGCCAGTGGCGAGAATGCCAAGCAAAATGGTGATACCACGGGCTTTCTTTACGATGTGATTTTTCGGTTTTTTATAGTCGTTGAGCAGGACCGTGGCAACGGCGTTGATGCCGGAGTCCATGCTGGACATGGCGGCGGCAAAGATGGCGGTGATGAGCAGTCCGTTGATGCCGTTGGGGAGTTGGTGAATGATGTAGTGGGGCATGAGGCTGTCGGGTGCGATGTCGGCGGGGAGTGGGTTGAGTTGATAAAAGCGGAGCAAGCCGAGTCCGATAAAGAGCAGAGTTGAGATGACGACGAGATCGGTGCCCGCGTTAAATAGAATGGCTTTGAAGGTTTTGCGTTGAGAGCCGGTGGCCATCATGCGTTGGACGGTGATTTGGTCGGTTCCATATTCTTGCATGAGTTGCAGGAAGAAGGAGATGGCGACAATGGGGAGCGATAGGCTGAAGAGGGAGGGTGGCCAGTCGAAGATGTCGAGCCGTCCGGTTGAGGCGGCGTGGGATAGAATAGCGCTGGCTCCTCCGTCGATTTGATGAACGAGGGATAGGGCAATCCAGATGGCACCACCGACCAGGATGAGGAATTGAAGGACATCGGTCCAGACGACGGCGGCCATGCCACCAAGGGTGGTATAGAGGGTGGCGATCAATCCCATGAGCAGAATGCAGGTGGTGAGGGAAAATCCGGTGGCGGCGGCAAGGGCAAGAGCGGGGGCGTAGACAACGGTGCCGAGCCAGCCGAGACGGCTGAGGACAAAGAGGGTGGCGACACTTCGTTGCGCAGGGAGGCCAAAGCGTTGTTGGATGAATTGGTATGAGGTGGTGACGCGATGGCGATGGTAGAAGGGGTAGAAGAGTTTGAGAATGATGGGGGCAACGGCAAGACTGGCGAAGGAGACGGCGATGAGGGCGATGTTTTCTTGGTAGGCGGTGGCGGGGAGTCCGATATAGGTGACGGCGCTGGTGAGGGAGGCATACATGCTCATGGCGACGGCGAGCCAAGGGAGGTTTCGTCCGCCGAGGAAAAATTGGTCGGCATTCTGTTTGCGGCGGGAGAAAAGCCATCCGATGAGAAGCATGCCAGTTAGGTAGAGGGCAAGAATGGTGGTGTTGAGGAGACCGAAGCTGGGGGGGGTCATCGAGAGCCTTCTTTTTCGAGTAGGTGATTGAGTTCGTTTTGTGTGAGTTCAATGGGGTTGCATTTCATGCTGGTGGCTTGTTGTGCTTGTTGGAGCGTGGGAATGAATTGGTCGGGCGTGAGTCCGGCTTGTTGGAGGGTAGGGATGCGCATGTTGATGAGCATTTCTTGAATCCAGTCGCAGAGATGGTGATGGTTTGCATTGGGTTGGTTGAGGATGAGGGCAGCGGCTTCATCGTATTTGGCGATGGCGGAATGGTTGGGTTGGCGTTCGTGGAGGGCGTGGATATTGGTCTGAATGGCGGTGGGCAGGAGGGTGGCACAAATGTCGCCGTGGGGCGTTCCAAGGCGCCCGCCTAGGGGGCCGGCTAATCCATGAACGGAGCCGAGTCCAACGTGGGTGAGTGCGATGCCGCTGAGGAGAGCAGCATAGGCCATGGTGGAGCGAGCTCTTAGATGGTCGCCTTCGTGATAAGCGGTTTCGAGTGCGTTGGCTAGTTGGGTGAGTCCGCTGCGGCAGAGGGCGTCGGTGAGTGGGTGGGATCGGTTGGAGCAAAAGGCTTCTATGAGTTGCGTGAGGGCGTCGAGTCCGGTGGCGGCGGTGATGTGTGGGGGCGTGCTGAGAGTTAATGTTGGGTCGACAATGACGCTGTCTGGAATCATGGAACGATGCCGCAGGCTGACTTTTACATTGGCTTCGGGGATTGCGATAACGGCGTTGCGGGTGGCTTCGGCACCGGTGCCGGCGGTGGTGGGAATGGCGATCATGGGGGCGGGTGGGTGGGCGAGGGGTTGTGGGTCTCGTATGATTTCGGGATGGGTGGTGGG
>CAJYAJ010000019.1 GCA_913065005.1 uncultured Verrucomicrobiota bacterium
ACTGCGCCCAACTCCTGGCTCTTCTTTGTTCCGCTTTATTCAGCAATCGCTTTGAAACACGACTGATCGTCGAGTGGAAACGTGAGCGTTGCTTCGCTTTCAGTGAGCACATTCGTGGTTCCTGCATCCATGCCAGACATCGAAGAAGCATGAATTAACGAGAGCGTGCTCTGCTCATCTCCCACCACAGTGACCGATGCTTCATCGTCTGCAACCGACATGGAAAGCGATACGCCCGCAACCGGTACGACTTTAAATAATTTTCCTGCACTCCCCTCGACTCCCACAAAGTAAAGCTCTCCTTGCGCATCCTCAGCAAATACTCGAACATTACTAGCCAACGTTCGGTTTGAGGCCCCAATCTTAAATGTCTTGAACGTATTGGTTCCATTAACTTGATCGATATACATCAAATTCCCCGGTGTTGCCCAGCCCCCATAATCACCACACACATATGTGCCTTGAAGCTCGGGTATAGCCGAACCACGATAGATGAAACCGCCGATAATATTCACATACGCATCGCTCTGATCATACTCCGCAATCGGATCCACTACGGAGCCGAACGATTCCGGGTTCATAATCGAACCCGGCAAACTACTCACTGGGTCAAACAAGAAACTTCCCTCTTTGGCTCGCCAGCCATAATTGCCACCCGCTTCAATCAAATTCAGTTCCTGGATCTTCTGCTCACCTGAATCCGGCGAATAGATTTCCCCTGTCAATTTATCAACGCTCATCGTCCACGGATTCCTAAATCCATAGGCATAGATCTCATCCAACTTGGTTGCATCATTCACAAAAGGATTGTCGGCGGGAATTCCGTATTGTCCATTTACGCTATTGTTCCCAGTTGGATTAATCCGAATAATAGAGCCCAAGATATTAGAAGAGTCCTGAGCATTGCCAATCACGCCATGCCCATTCCCTGTATCACTTAAACTACCTCCATCGCCAAAGCTGAGCAGTAAATATCCATTTTGATCGAAAGAAATGCGTCCGCTATTGTGATTTGAACGCCCCGCAAACGCATCGGCTTCAGGTTGTTCAACGCGCAATAACTCGCGCTCCGTATAGGAATCGCTTCCATCAAAAAATCCATTTCCATTTGAATCGGTGAAGACCCGCTCCATCAACACACTGTGATGAATCACGTTCCCTCCATCTGAAATACTAAAATCAGCAACCGGAGTCGGCGGATAGCTCGCACAAAAATAGAGGGTTCCATTCGATGCAAAATTAGGTGCTAGTGCAACCCCCAACAAACCAAATTCATACCAAAACCGATCCGGACCATTTGCATGCAATGCACTTTGAATATCCATCAGCGCAGTCGACTCCAATACCCGATTTGAATTCAACACCAAAATCTGACCCGTCTGCTGATACACAAACAGGCGCCCCGTTCCATCATTCGGATCCACCATCCCCATCGGATAGGATAAATTTGTATTTACAGTCTGCAGACCAATATAGATTTCACCATTGGCAATATCAGGATATGGATCGGCAATCTGTTGTTGATCAAAAAACTGCCCCATGTTCCGCGTCGTTTCCACCCAATAATCTGGATTCGTTGCATCCAATGCCATTAACCGCAATACCCCACTCGTCGCACTGTAAGGCACATAGGCCGAAGCGGAGAGCCACTTTTTGCCACTCACCGCCGACTGCACCTCTGCCGAAGACGAAGAAGGAATCCCTCCATAAATTAAACCAGAGACTGCATCGGTGCTAACAGCAGGTTCGGATAGATTGATATTATCTACTTCAATACTCGTTCCATTTAATTGGCCTACCTGAAATTCAAAAACAACAACCTCATTGGTTGAAGCTGATAGTGGGATCTCTCCTGATATCGAATTAAGTCCAGCCTGAAGAGTAACATTCGTATTATAAAGACGGTCACCCCAAGCGCTTGAGCTAGAGGGTCTAAAGTAAATTCGTAACGTGCCTCCCACATCCGTTGTAAAATCAGCTGTCAGATCATACGTCTTCGATGCATCTATCTGACCTAAACTATAAACCAACTTCGCATGCCAATAATCAACCCCCCCATTAAAACCGGTTAATTCTAATGCTTCTGAAACTGAATCATAATCAAGCTGCATCGTGCCACTCTGCTGACCCGATTTACTCCAACCCGTGATTCCACTATCAAAATTCCCGTCTGAAAATAAATTAGCGCCCCCCGCTGAACCCGCCGGTTTCAACCATATATGTCCACTGCTCGAGAGCGAAGGTACCGGTATAACAACACTTGAACCGGCCATAAAAATGGTTCCAGCTGGAACGGAAACTGTATTGGTTCCATCTATCACAAGAGAAGCCGCTCCCTCAAGAATCGCATCCGTCGTGCCAAAATACGTCACCTCCACTTGTGAAGCATTAAAATCCACTTCCGTAAGGATCAACCGAGACGTATCAACCGCATCTAATCCCGTATTAGTTGGATCACCCCCCATATTCAAGCTATTTACCATCTCGGTATGATACGGATTTGCACAATAGTAATGTAAGGCACCACTGTAAGAAGCCGGAATCGTAAAACTCAAGCTCTCCCCATTCACCAGCCCCCCATTCGAGCCGAGATTGGCACTGGTCTGTAGCGTCAAACTTAAGTTGCCAAAATGATACGATCCATTTCCTGCCGGCTGATCACTCAACATAAACGGATGATTATTCGAAGGCGAAAGATCACCCAGCCGCTCGAATGTGTAGGTATTGCCCTCATAGAACCGAAGTGAAGAAAAATCGACTGCGCCCGTTGCCCGATTCGCAGCCGATACATAGTTGGTGTAAAAATAGTAGGCTTCTGCCGAACGAAATCCATCTCCCACATAAATAATTGATGGAGCCGGTATCGGCGCTTGCGCCTGCACCCCTGCACAACCGATAAGAACAATCCACAACAACCAACGCATCATCATTAATCTCCCCATTTTTTGGGATATTAACCCTATTTCTTCAGAAAAAAGAAACTAAATATGTGCTTTTCACAACTCTGCAAAAAAAGAAATGAACCTGGATACCTCTCTACTTGCTAATACTCCTCGCTCACAACCCGATAGAAACCCGTATCATCCAGTGCATCCAGCGTCAGTTGGGTCGGCTCTCCTTGAGCCACATACAGATGCGTTCGCTCAAATGAAGTTGCTTCGCTCAGATCAGACGAGGTCTCCACATAAACCAACCGATTTGTGAGCACATCATTCACTATCACCTGCAGCGAAGAATTGCTGACACTCACAGCCCCGAGAGTCGGCGTAGAAATCACCACAATTTTACCTATCATTTGAGGGTGCCCTGTCACATCGCACGTGTAGTAATAGAGCCCGCTCTCGGTCGGCGTCCAACTCACATTCGCCGACCCATTTCCAGAGATGTTTTCCGTGATATCATAATTATCGAGAGAACTGTCTGTCACCGTTCGATAAAGCGATCCATCTGAATTTTCAGCCACCGGAAGCGATCCATTCACGAGCGCAAAATTATGCCAACTTGTGACTCTCGAAAACTGATACGTCTCACCAGCCGTTAAAATTAATGTTGGATCTGCCTCCGCCGACGAGCCTCCATGACTACTCAGATCCAACAAATAGTGCGAAGCCCCCGAATTAGCGACCGAAACCGTTGTGCCTGATTCGATTTCGAAGGCATCCGCATAGTTCCGCGCCGACACCACAATTAGTTTGCCCAGCATTTGCGAATGACTCGTCACATCGCACGTATAATAATAAACCCCCGCTACCGCAGGCGTCCAACTCACATTCGCCGACCCATTTCCAGAGATGTTTTCCGTGATGTCATAATTATCGAGAGAACTGTCTGTCACCGTTCGATAAAGCGATCCATCTGAATTTTCAGCTACCGGAAGCGAACCATTCACGAGCGCAATATTATGCCCACTTGTTACTCTCGAAAACTGATACGTTTCCCCCACCGTTAAAATCAGTGTAGGATCGGTCTCCGAAGATGTCCCTCCATAACTACTCACATCCAATAAATAATGCGATGCACCGCTGTTCGAAACGGAAATAGAGGCACTCGCCGGAACACGAAAACTATTGCCAACCAACTGGGTTAGCGGAAGTGCAACCACACACTGCACCCCCATGAAAACAATCATCATTACCTTTATCATCTTATACTCTCCTCCCAAGAGATGCTTGTGATTCGTCTATTCCACACGATCCTTACATATACCTTCCATCTGGAATCGGATAGCACCCTCCATTTTAGCAACAAACCGCATGTACTTACCACCTTTCATTTGAGAACGTTTACTTCATGAACACATCTTTTCAAATCGAAGCTCAATTCGAACCCATGGGCGATCAGCCACAAGCCATTGAAAAGCTCTATCAGGGTCTTCAGCAACATCAAAAATTTCAGACCCTCGAAGGCGTAACCGGCTCCGGGAAAACCTTCACCATGGCCAACACGATCGCCCGCCACGGTCGCCCCGCTCTCGTGCTGTGTCACAACAAAACCCTTGCCGCACAGCTCTATGCCGAGCTCAAAGCTTTTTTCCCGCACAATGCCGTCGAATACTTCATCTCCTACTACGACTACTATCAACCCGAAGCCTATATCCCCCAAACCGACACCTTTATCGAAAAAGATGCTTCCATTAACACCGAAATTGAGCGCCTTCGCCTCGCCGCCACCGATGCCCTCCTCAACCGCGACGACGTCATCATCATTGCCTCCGTCTCTTGTATCTACGGACTCGGCTCCCCCGAAGACTATAAAAAAATGGTCCTGCTCGTAAAACAAGGCGAAGCCATCGATCGCGACCAAATTCTCCAAAAACTGATCGAAATTCAATACGAACGTAACGACTACGAACCCGCACCCGGTCGCTTTCGCGTCCGCGGAGACACCCTCGATATATTTCCCTCCTATGCCAAAGAATACGCCATCCGCATCGAATTCTTTGGCCCCGAAATAGACACCATTAAACGCATCGACCCCCTCACCGGAAACACCCTCGAAACCCTGCCTCACATCATGGTCTCACCCGCCCGACACTTCGTCATGCCTCAAAACAAAATCGACGCCGCCCTTGAAGCCATCAACCAAGAAAAGATCGAACAGATCGCCCACTTCGAAAAAGAGAACCGCCTCATCGAAGCCCAACGCATCAAAATGCGAACCGAATACGACCTTGAAATGCTCCGAGAAATTGGCTTCTGTGGCGGCATCGAAAACTACTCCCGTCAACTCTCAGGACGAAACGCCGGCGACCGACCCGAATGCCTCCTCGACTACTTCCCCCCCGACTTCATCACCATCATCGATGAATCCCATGTAACCCTTCCCCAGGTGCGTGGCATGTACAACGGCGACCGTGCCCGCAAACTCACCCTCGTCGACCACGGCTTCCGACTCCCCTCCGCACTCGATAATCGCCCCATGAATTTCGATGAATTCATAGAAATCACCAATCAGATCATCTTTCTATCCGCCACCCCCGGTGCTTATGAACTCGAACAAGGCGGTACACCCATCCAACAGATCATTCGTCCCACTGGCATCATAGACCCCCCCGTAGAAATCCGACCCCTGAAAAACCAGATCGACGATTTGATCGAAGAAATTCGCCAACGCGCCGAACGCAACGAACGCGCCCTCGTTACCACCCTCACCAAAAAGATTTCCGAAGACCTCACCGCCTATCTGATCAACATCGGGCTCAAGGTTCAATACATCCACTCCGATATCGATGCGATTGAACGGGTTGATATTCTTCGTGCGCTCCGCAACGGCGAAGTCGACTGCGTCATCGGCATCAACCTCCTTCGCGAAGGCCTCGACCTGCCCGAAGTTACACTCGTCGCCATATTAGATGCCGATAAAGAAGGGTTCCTACGCTCCGAAAGCGCCCTCATTCAGACCGCCGGACGCGCCGCCCGGCACATCAAAGGACGCGTCATCCTCTACGCCGATAAAATCACCGATTCCATGCAACGCATGCTCACCAAATGCGATGCCCGAAGAGAGAAACAGCACACCTACAATCTCGAAAACAACATTACCCCAAAGGCCATCCAAAAAGAGGTTCAAGAAAGCCTTAAAACGATCTATGCCACCGCCGATGAAACCGTTGAAAGCGTGGTGGCCGAAGACGGCGTAGAATACAGCATCAATGAAACCATTCTCCACCTCGAAAAAGAGATGCTCGAAGCCGCCGAAAAACTCGAATTTGAACGCGCCGCCGCTCTCCGCGACAAACTCAAAAAACTCAAAGACACCTATGATTAAAACGCGATTCGCTACCGTCGCGTGGCGCGTTGCAAGGAGGCCCGTTCTGCGGGGGTCAACGCACCCATTCCCTCCCGGCCAATCTTCTCAAGAATGCGATTAATCTCTTCGCTCGAAACCGGATCTTTCTCCGGAAAACCTTTCTGACTCGATGCCCCCCCAAACGGAGAAAACCGCGCCCACCACTGCTGAAGTCGTTCGCCATCCTTCCAGGCAAACGCATAAGAAAATCCTGCAATCCCGCCCATTAAATGTGCCGCATTCGCAATCCCACCAATCCGCGGTGCACGGACCGTCTCACTCAACTCCCACAACGCTAACCCAAGCACCAGCACCCACGCACGCACCGGAAAGATAAACCACAACAGCAAACGCGCATTCGGATAAATCGCAGCAAATGCACCCAACGTGCCCATCAACCCCCCTGAAGCCCCCACACAATACGTGTCCGGCAAGGCCAATAACGACCAACCCAAACCCCCAAGAATTCCACTCAAATAAAATAGAAGCATGAAACGATACGACCCCATCGTCCGCTCCACCGCTGGCCCGATAAAAAAGAGCCCAACCATATTCACCAACAAATGATTAAAATTCGCATGGATGAACATATATGTGAACAATTGCCCAAACGAAAGCGTCTCCCACCAAATCGCCGGAAGCGCAAAAAAGCGCGAAAATGGAACCCCAAAGAGACGCTCGCCCACGTAAACAGCCACATTCAAGATCAGCAAAAAGCGCACACTTGGCGTCATTCCTTGCAAGCCACCAATATTTTGTGGTTCGTTAAAATTCATCATTAACCCTTTCTCAGTAGAACCCATTGCTGAAGTCTGGTCAATAACAGCTTGCGCCGCAGAAGTGCCCCGCTATGATTGTCTTTTTATTTGGAGGATAAAACATGAGCGATGAAAAACGGCTATCCCAACTAACTTTATTAAAAAAGGGTGAACTCAAATATCCGATGAATCCCGACGAGGCAGAGTTGCAAACCTTTGAAAACCTGAATAAGGAGCGCAATTTTTGGATTACGTTCAAAACCCCCGAATTCACTTCGCTCTGTCCGCTAACGGGGCAACCTGATTTTGCCCATATCACGATTGATTACATTCCCGATGAAGTGATTGTAGAGAGCAAATCATTGAAGCTCTACCTCTTTTCGTTCCGGCAGACGGGTACGTTTTATGAGGAAATCGTCAATCGAATCTACAGCGATCTGCAGACCCTTCTCTCTCCGAGGAAATTAATCGTAGAAGCCGAATTCACACCCCGTGGCGGGATTACTTCAATTGTAAAAGTCGATTCAACCGAAGCTTAATCCCCGCGATAGCGAACCACATTGGTGGGGTTTTCCATCACGGTGATCTGAAAAAGCTCGGGCAGCGCAGGTTTCATTTGGTTCCAAAACCAGAGTGCCAAATTTTCAGCAGTTGGGTTTTCGAGTCCCTCAATCTCATTCAACAATTTGTGATCGAGCTCTTTAATCAGAGGATTCGCGACATTTTTGACATCGCCAAAATCAATGACCCACCCCATGGCTGGGTCCAACTCACCGATGACTTCGACCTTAACGGTATAGGTATGCCCATGCAAATTACGGCATTTATGATCCTCCGGCACATGTGGTAAAAAATGAGCCGAATCAAAAGAAAATATTTTTTCAATCATCATACGCGGCATAGTGATCTCCGATTATTTATACGGACGCGGATCTACGACACCCGCCTCCGAAAAGCCCTTCAACCGTAGCAGACATGAATCACAATGTCCACACGCCACGCCTCCCGGTGCGGGATCATAGCAACTGGTGGTTTTTCCATAATCAACCCCCAAGGAGAGACCTCGTTTAATGATTTCGGCTTTAGTTAAATGGATCAAGGGCGTATGAATCACGAGACGATTTCCTCCCACCCCAGCAGCGGTAGCCAGATTAGCCATCTGCTCGAAGGCGGCAATATATTCAGGTCGGCAATCAGGATATCCACTATAGTCCAGTGCATTGACCCCAATAAAAACATCGGTAGCTTGGAGTACTTCTGCCCAAGCCAACGCATAGGAAAGAAAAATCGTATTGCGCGCTGGCACATACGTGCTTGGAATTTCATCCGACAACTCATCCACCGAATCATGTTTAGGAACCGCCGCATCGGTCGTCAATGTAGAGCCTCCTAAGCTGCTCAAATCAATTTCCACTTCACGGTGTTCGATCACCGAAGATTGAGCCGCCAATGCCCGCGCACAATCGAGCTCCACTACGTGGCGCTGTCCGTATAAAAAAGACATGGCATATACCGCAAAATCATCGGCTTCTGCCATCGCTAAGACGGTGGCGGAATCCAGCCCTCCGCTCAACAACACCACGGCTTTGCGCCCCCCCATACTCATTAGAGCATCCCCATCATCTTATGCGTCTGCGGAATCACTCTGACTTGAGGCAATACACCACTAATTTTTTCCTGCCAGCGCATGAGCTGTTGCACCGAAGGAACATTCGAAACACGCTCCGTTGCACTCAATGCCTGTAAAATAACGATTGTATTCTTCCCACCTGATTTATGAATTCCTTTCACCGCTTCCATCAATTCCGCCTCATCAGTCTCATCTGAAACGATCAACTTAACAAAGCTATCCACGTTATACGTGCGTAAGCAGCTCAAAAATTGCCAGTGCGCCGGAAAGGTATTTTTCTCATGCGTAACACTCGAAAGTTTCACATCCATGGCCACGACATCTAAGTATTCTATGATCGCTTCCAACTGCTGTGGAAGATCGCCAGCCGTCTCAAGATAATTGCGATGGCCTTCATTCTCTAATCGAGGTAACAGCTCGCCTAAAAATTTAACCTGGAGTAAGGGTGCCCCACCTGTAAGTGAGATATGGCGGTTGTTCTTTTTATGATCCAAAATACGAACCCACTCCAACAAATCATCGACTGATAACGGATTCGGGATAGATTCAAATATTCCACTCCCCGCAATCCGCTCCACCACTACCGCCTCCGTTCGCTGCGTATTCGTATCACAATAGACGCAATCACGATGACACCCGCAAAACCGCATAAACAGCTGACGTTCACCTACATACGGCCCTTCACCCTGAATGGAACTGAATAGTTCAGATAGATAACTTTTCATGACTCGAGAAAGTACTCCACTACCTCGGAAAATGAAGCAAAATATTTGGTCGGTTTTAAATCGTCCGTATGCCCAAACCCATACGAAACAAAACCCGTCCGCACATTCGCATCCATACCAGCCACCAAGTCGGTATGATGATCCCCAATCATCCAACACGAATCAGCATGCGCCCCATGCTCCTCCATCAGCGCACGCAACCCCGCTGAACTCGGCTTTAAAGCATAGCCATCTTCCGCACCGATCACGGTTTCTAACAGGGGTAGAAGTCCCAATACCTCCAGAATCGATCGACTAATCCCACCCGGTTTATTGGTTAACACCGTGCTCACTATTCCAGCTTTTTGCAGCTGCATTAATCCAGATTTGACACCAGGATAGACGCTCGTATGAACCACTGATTGGCTATAATAAACGTTACGATACCGCTCTAAAATAGACGATATATCTACGGTTACATCGGCAAATGAGCGCTCTACTAATTTACGAATTCCATTCCCAATAAATGATTTAACCTGCTCAACCCTTAGAACATCTAGTCCGTTTTCCAGACGCACCGTATTGACCGCCGCCGCAAGGTCTGCCCGTGAATCGATGAGGGTTCCATCCAGATCAAAAACTAACAACTTCTCCACGCAACTCCTTTAATTCATCCCGTGCAGCAACAATCGCTTCGGGCTCAACGTTCGAACCTTCTATCACGCTGCACAACGAATCGAAAGGTTGCATTCGAGTCGATTTACCAGAACCAAACAGAGCCACCGTCGGACAGCTCAGATATGCCGCCATATGAACCGAAAGAGCATCACAAGCAATTACCGTCTCAGCGGCCTGCATCACACCACCCTGCTCGGCAAGATTAATTTGATGAACAAAATTATAGATAGGCAAATCCAATAATGAATCTTCAATCTCATCCGCTAAATCTTCCGAGTCTCTGCCCCCCAACAAAACAACCGGAACATTCAAACGTTGTACCGTCTCAATCCAAAAAGCAGCGGCCAATCGATCTCTTTTACGTGCCCCATCTAACGAACACACAACATAGGATGGGGGCAATGATCTACCTAAAAATGGCATCGGAAAGCGCAATGGGAATGCAACGGGTGTTGTTGGAATTTTCAGATATCGCAACACATCCATACACTCCACCACCGGATGTCGATCTCGATCACGAATACCCGTCGTCGCGGTATACATAAAACAAGCTCCCTCGGTCTGGAAAGAAGGCCCCAGCACGGCTGCACCTCGACTTTTACGCGCACTTTTACATACCAATGCACTCTGCATCGCTCCCTGTAAATCAACAACAAGATCATAAGTTTCTTGATGGAGTGCTTTACGGAAATCACGGCGATTCACATGCTTTAGCTCATCTTCGGGATACACAATCACGCGATCTACATCATCGAAACAGGCGACCAGTTCAGCCCCTTGTTCATGAACCACCCAATCTATTTTTGCTCCATATGCCCGACGCAATCGGTGCACCGTTGGTAAGGCATGAAACAGCTCAGATGTAGGAAATAATTTAACAATTAATATACGCACATAATCAGGTCGCACTAAGTAGGTCGAGCATTACAGCTTTTTGCGCATGAAGCCGATTTTCTGCCTGATCAAAGACAATAGATTGCGGACCATCAATCACCTCTGCCGTCTGTTCACATCCCCGACGAGCCGGCAGACAATTCATAAACAATGCATCCGGTTTGGCATGTGCCAAGAGCGCCTGATTCACCTGATAGGGCATAAAGAGTGCAATACGCTCAGCTTCTTGATCTTCTGGAATATGATAACTCATCCACGAATCAGTATAGATCACATCCGCATCTAGCACCGCTTCCTCCGCCGATTCCGTCACCAAAATAGAACCCCCCGATTTTTCCGCAAAGCCATGACAACCCTCCGTAACATCCGCACGCGGCATAAACGACTCCCCTGGCGGCGAAGCCACTGCCACATGCATTCCCAACTTCGTGCCTCCGGTCATAAGCGAGTGGGTTACATTGTTAAATCCATCGCCCACATATGCCAACTTCAACCCGTTCAGATCACCCCGTTTCTCTTGAATCGACAATAAATCTGCCAAGATCTGGCAGGGATGAGAATCATCCGTTAACGCATTAATCACCGGAACGGTAGCCTCAGACGCCATCTCAAGTAAATCCCGGTGTTTAAAAAGCCGTGCCATAATTAAATCCACAAATCGAGAAGCCGCTCTCATCGAATCACTGATCGACTCTTTACCCGAACCCATGGGTGAATTTCCAGTATGATAATAGATCGCATGCCCACCCATTTGCGTCATACCCGCTTCAAAAGATAACCGCGTCCGCAAGCTCGGTTTTTCAAAAATCATCAAGAGAGTGCGCTGTGCCATCGCCTCCTTAAATGCAGACGGATCTTTTTTGACATCCGCCGCCAACTGCAATACGCGCCCAATCCTATCGCCACTCCAATCTCGCAATGTAATCAAATCTTTCATCTCACGACTCCTTCCAGTTCCAAACGGCATCTGATCGATTAAACGCCTCCAAAATCAAAGCCGCACGAATCCACATGCCATTCCGCATTTGGCGCCAGTAAATAGCTTGAGGCTCATTATCCAAATCCGAATCGATCTCCTGGCGGCGCGGGAGCGGATGCATCACAACCGCATGCTTCTTCATCATCGGTAAATCAGCCGCACTGATCCGGAAATCGGTTGTACACATCGAGCTCGTTTCACCCTGCTGATCCCACTCATCTTGCAACCGCGTCATATAAATCGCATCTGCTTCTGCCAACGCATCTTGCACCCGCCCACATAAGCGATACGACACATTCGCCTCGTCCAGCATCACCAAAATATCCGCGCCAATTTGAAGTGCATCCGGAGCCGCAAAAACCAACTGAACCTCGCTGTAAAGCGTCAGCAACCACGCCAACGAACGAACCGTCCGACCCCGCTTCAAATCTCCGGCAAATAAGATTGTCTTTCCATCGATTCCATCCAACTTTTCAAAACTACGCTCCAAGGTGTAAATATCCAATAACGCCTGCGTGGGGTGCTGATCTGCACCGGAACCCGCATTAATGACCGGGACCTCCCGATTACTATGCGATAACATCCAAGCAACCCGCTCAGAAAACCCCCCCTGCGGATGGCGCATAATGATCATATCGACGTAGGAACTAAAAGTGCGCACCGTATCCTCAGGTGATTCGCCCTTCACCTCACTTGAAGTTTTGCTATCCCGAACATCCATTGTATCCAATCCCAACGTCTGACATGCCGCCAAAAAAGAGAGATACGTTCGCGAAGAAGGTTGCGCAAAATAGAGCATCGCCCGCTTATCGCAAAGAAGCCCCTTTAAAAAGCGACTGCCCTCACGAGTCTTACTAATGCGGCGGATTTCAGTTGCCAATAAACAAAGGCCTTCAAGATCCGTCCGAATAAACTGCTGAGCCACCAACGTATGCGGTGAAGCCTTCAACACCTCACCCTTTTCCATAAGTGAGAGAGCCTCATACCTATTCCACTCTTCTGGCCACGCGTTTATTTCCATCTTTTATCTACCCCTTTCTCGAAGAAGAAACTTACCCTACCCAATCATAAAGTCCAACCTTCCCAAGACGTAAATCATTCGATACGTTCCCCAACATGTCGACCCTTCATCTCAATGCAAACGTTCCCGTGATCCATCAAGATCATGAGCTACACCCCCTACCTAGAGCGATCCGGATCGGCGATATTCCTCTGAGCATCCAAGCACTCCTCGCCCTGCAATTCATGGAACAAACAACCACCGTCCTCTGGATTGCCTATGATAACCGCGAAATGCAACGCCTTCACGAAACTCTTCTCACGCTCAAAAAACCCGAACAAGCGGTCTATCCATTCTATCCTGAGAGTGAAGATCCTGCAGTTATCGGACAGCATCTACAACTCCTCGCCCGCCTCGCAACCGACGAACCGCTTATTATTCTCACCTCGCCCGTCGCCCTGAACACCCCACTTCCCATACCCTCTCTTGCCAAAGAACGACTTCGAACCGTATGTACCCATGAAACCCTTCCCCCCGCAACTCTTGCCGGATGGCTCAACAAAAATGGATATGAATTCGGCGTAGAAGTCTATGCCCAAGGCGAAGCCGCCCAACGAGGGGGCATTATCGACTGCTGGCCCGCCGGCTCACCCCGACCCGTCCGTATCGAATTTTTTGGCAACCAGATTGAATCCATTCGCTATTTCGATGACCAAAGCCAATGCTCCATCGAAAAGATTGAACAAATTGAACTCCCCGCACTCACACTCTCCGAAACCCATACTCAACCGCTACTCGATCACTTACCCGCCGACACCCTCATCATCAATCCACCTGATCCCACTACCCCCGCCTCCCTTATCGAAACACCCTATGAAGTCTATCAAACCGGACTTCATGCTCCCTCTGCCACCCACACCCCCGCACAAGCCGAAGCCGCTCGGCACGCCTTTGTTGAACACTGTTGCAATCAAGCCCAGACCGGAAAAACATATCACTTCTATTTTGAGACTGAGGGCACCTCTACCCGCTTCCAAAAACTCTATGCCCCCCTTCCCGGCTTTGATCAACTTCAGCTCCACCTCGGCGTGATTCATGAAAGCGCCCACCACCCCACCGAACAGATCACAATTATCACCGAAAGTGATTTCTACGCCTACCACACCCATCGTAGTGCCCACGCCCGCAACGCCCGCCGCTTCAAAAAACAAGAACGCGTGAATGAAGCCGCCGACATCCAACCCGGCGACTATGTCGTTCATGTCGAACATGGAGTCGGCAAATATCTTGGCCTTGTTGAAACCAAAAGCGGACAAACGAACATGGAAGTGCTCTCCATCGAATACGCCAAAGGCGATAAAGTCTATCTACCCGTTACACAAGCTCACCTACTCACCCGCTATAAAAGCATGGGCAAACAACGTCCCCGCTTGCATACACTCGGCGGCCGTAAATGGAAAAACGACCGCAATCACGCCGAACAAGGCGCTCGCGATCTCGCCGTCCAACTCCTCGAAACACAAGCCGCCCGCCAAGCCCAACGCGGAATTCCCTCACAACCCGACACCGCCCAACAAGCCGAATTCGAAGCCGCCTTTCCCTACACCGAAACCGAAGACCAGCTCACCGCCACCGCTCAACTCAAAGCCGACATGGAAAAACCCCAACCGATGGACCGCTTACTCTGCGGCGATGTCGGTTTCGGAAAAACCGAAGTAGCCATGCGCTGTGCCTTTAAAGCCGTCCAAGAAGGCCGTCAAGTGGCCGTTCTTGTGCCCACCACCGTGCTCGCACAACAACACTGCGACTCCTTTCTCGAACGCATGGCCGCCTTCCCCATCTCCATCGACATGGTCTGCCGATTCCGAACCCGCAAACAACAAAACGAAACCCTAGCCCGAACCCTTCGCGGAGAAGTGGATATTCTCATTGGCACCCACCGCATCCTCTCCGGCGATGTCCGCTTCAAAAATCTCGGCCTGCTCATCATCGACGAAGAACAACGATTTGGAGTCACCGCCAAAGAAAAACTCAAATGGTTGCGAAGAGAAATCGACATCATCACCATGTCCGCCACACCCATTCCACGCACGCTATATATGAGCCTCACCGGGGTCCGTGATCTAGCCACCATCAAAACCGCACCGCAAGAACGTCAACCCGTTGAAACCCACGTCATTCCCTACGATGAACCCATTATCATCCATGCCATCGAGCGTGAAATCCAGCGCGGCGGGCAAGTGTTCTATCTTCACAACCGCGTGAAAACCATTCATCACGTCGAAAATCGCCTACGCGCCTTATTGCCCGACATACGCATTGCCATCGCGCACGGTCAAATGGGAGAAACCGAACTCTCTGAAATCATGCATGCCTTTGTCGAAGGGCGCTTCGATGTATTGCTTTGCACCACCATCATTGAAAGCGGCGTTGATATTCCCAACTGCAACACGCTCTTCGTCGAAAATGCAGAACGATTTGGTCTATCCGATCTCTACCAACTGCGCGGACGCGTCGGTCGCTCCTCCCGTAAAGCCTTCGCCTATTTCATGCTCACCCAAGGAGGCGACCTCATTGATGCAGCTCGTGATCGCATGAATGCCATCCAACGCTACACCGGATTAGGTTCCGGCTTCCGACTTGCCATGCGCGATCTTGAAATGCGGGGAGCAGGTAATTTACTCGGTGCCAACCAAAGTGGGCATATCTCAAACATCGGCTTTGATCTCTATTGCCAACTCTTACGGCGTACCATCGCACAGATGCAAGGCAAAACACCACCCCCGCTGATGGATGTCGCGGTTCGGATCGATTTTCTTAATTTCTCCCCCGCATCCGGTGCCCTCAAAAACGGCGCCTTTATTCCCTATGAATATGTTGAAGACGAAAATCTACGCCTTCGTCTCTACCAACGCATATCCGCCCTCGCCGAAAAAAAAGAGATCACCCTTATCAAAAAAGAGATCACGGATCGATTCGGGTCCCTACCCGCACCCGTCCACCGTCTTCTCTTGATTGCCCACCTGCGCATCATCGCCGCCAAAAAAGATATCATCGCCATCACCGTTCGAGATGATCAAGTCATGCTCAACACAGAAAAAGGCTTTCGAACCCAAGCCGGTCAACACCCGCGTCTAGCAGCCACCAGCCCGACCGAACGACTCAAAGAGCTCATCCAGCTTCTTTAAAAACGCAACGTCTGTTGCCCAAGCATCGCTTTTGCATGTGCCAAAGAAACCTCACCCGTTTCATTGCCGCCCAACATGCGCGCCAATTCAAGTGGCCGCGTCTCTTCATCCAGCAAATTGACTTCCGTAAAAGTCCGCCCCTCATCCACCCGCTTGGCGACCGCCAAATGGGTAGTTCCACACGCCGCCACTTGCGGCAAATGAGTGATGCAGAGAAGCTGATGGCTTCCCGCCAACTGAGCTAACTTACGTCCCACCGCTCCACCAATCTCACCTCCAATATTGGCATCAATCTCATCAAACACGAGAACCGGAATCTGATCTTGATCTGCAAACACGGCCTTGACCGCCAACATCACACGCGAGATTTCACCACTTGAAGCAATCGCCCGCAACGGGCGCATCTCCTCACCCGCATTAGGTGCAAATCCAAACTCAATAACATCCATCCCATTCGATGCAGGATCTTTATCTTCAAGCGTAACATCAAAAAAACCATGCTCAAAACCCAACTCAACCAACGACTTGGTAATACACTCAGAGAGATGGTCTGCCACCATTTCACGGCGAGCGCGCAACGCCTCACCCGCTTCCCTTACGCCCCGCAGTTTCTCTATCTTTTCCACCGCTAACTCTTCTAAGCGCTGGTCGCGACTTTTCAAATCATTCAGCTGCTCACGCCACGTTTCGAGCTGCTCCAACACCTCTTCGACGGTAGAACCATATTTTCGCTTTAATGTTCGGTATGTCGTCAGTCGTTCATCTAGCCACTGCATCCGTTCTGGGCTCGCATCCCATCCATCACAAGCCGCCTCAAGCGAACGCACAATTTCCTGCACCGATGTAATCGCTTGCTCAAGCTCATCGCTCCAAGCAGCCGCCTCTGGTAACAGCGCCTGCAACCGCTGCAACGACATACGGGCCACCGTTAACCCTTCAAAAGCAGCACCCTCTCCTTCGGTTAAGGCTTGAGCCGCTGCACCCGACAACTCCATCATCTCCTGCGCATGTGCAGCTTGATTGTGATCACGCTCCACCTCTGCCTCTTCTTCCATGCTCAAATTGGCTCGCTCAATCTCTTCCACACGATACGTCAAAAATTCAATTTGGCGCGTATGTTCCTCTTCTGAACCGCCCTGTAACCGTTCCATTTGATCCATGGTATCTCGAAAAGCGCGATAGGCTACGGCATACCGATCTCTCTCCTCTTGAACCTCCCCAAAAGCATCCAAAATTTCCAATTGCTTCACTGGATCCAATAAAGACTGATGATCATACGGACCATGCATATCCACCAGCACCTCACCCAACCGCTTCAATACTTGCAAGGTTACCGGCTCATCATTAACCAGATTACGGCTCGAAGATTCCGTAATAATACGCCGCATAATCAAGAGGCCACCCTCACAAGGTTCATGACCCAATTCCACTAAAACTGTATTCACTGTTTGCGGATGCGATAAACCAAATTCAGCCAGCACTGTACATTGCGACTCACCGGTTCGAATCAAAGAGCGATCTGCCCGCTCACCTAACAACAAGCGCAACGCACCCACTAGCAAAGACTTGCCCGCGCCCGTTTCGCCTGTAATGACATTTAACCCGTCGCCAAAACCAACCTGAAGGTCGTCGACCACCGCCAAATTACGTATCGTTAATCGCCGTAACATATGCCGCATTATTCACGAACCAACGACAGGCGCAAGTCGCTTTATTCAGGTTCCAATACCTTTACGGACTCCTGTTTGATCTGTTCTTTTCGCTCTTCTTCATAAAAACGAATGAATGCCGCAATGATGCGGAGTAGAATCAGCAAAAAAATCGGCGCACCGATAAAGTAAAAACTATCTGGTAGGTTGAATCTTACGCGGTGCCGAGTATATTTCTTCGCAGGCAATCGAGTTGCTTGAACCGTCTCAACCGATGTTAAATAATCCGCACTACTCAAACCATAAACCGCAACTGCTTGAGACGACGAAACTGATTTTTCATTCGTTGCAAGCGAACCTCGTGCTGGGATACACATCACAATAAAATACCCAGCAATAAAAATTAAAATAAATCTCCACATGTCGAAGGTTAACCTATGGAATATTACGATTTCTGTAAATGCTTTATCTATATTATGTCTCTCTCCAACGAGCAAAACCGTTTGTAAATTAGATTCGAAAAGTTTAAATCGTTGCCTCCGATACTAAATTTAGGCACATTGAAGCTTTTACACCAAAGAAGAAATATACTCATGAATAGACCTATTTATGCTGGACCCAGAACGAAAAAACGACGAAGCCGCTGGCGAACTATCTTTATCGGGATCGTTATCATTCAATTTATTCTCCTCGGCCTCTATCTCTACCAACGAAAAGAGACCACAGACGTACAACCCGACGAGTCCATAAGTACAACCCCATCAACACGCCCAATCATACAAGATCCAGCGACGCAACCCCCACTCGAGCCAAACCAACTTCAATCACCCACAAAACCCCTTTCGAACGATCAAGTGCAGGCGGTGCAGCGCGCGCTCAACAACGGCAATATTCAGCAGGCACACACCTTAATCCAACCCCTACTCAAACAACCCAATGCAACGATTATTGATCTGATGGGTGAAATTAATATACGCCGGCTGCTCTCATCGCAGCCAATGGCAGGAAAAACCTTCTACACCGTTAAAAGGGGTGATTATCTCCAGAAAATCGCTCGGCAGTTCAATACCACTATTAGTCTCATTAAAAAAATGAACCGGATGCAAACCGATACCATCCGCGTCGGAGCTCGATTGCTCGTATTCGAAGGCTCCTTCTCCATTCGCGTTTCCAAAAACAACAACCTGCTTGATCTCTTGCTAAACGAGCAACTCTTTAAACGCTATCCAGTCGGAACCGGTAAATTCGGTAAAACCCCCGCGGTCGACTTTTATATCTATGATAAAATTATCGAACCCCCATGGACCCGTCCCGCCGACAACCGACTCATTGAATATGGCGATCCAGAAAACGTCTTAGGCACGCGCTGGATGGCCCTCAAATCAGCCGAAAACTCCTCCCTCAAAGGATTTGGCATTCATGGAACGTGGGAGCGAGATAGCATTGGCGCCCAATCCAGCGCCGGCTGTGTTCGTATGTTTAACGAAGACGTTGAAGAACTTTTTGATCTAGTTCCCCGCAAATCTCGTGTTACAATAGAAGAATAAAGGAACCCTTATGAGCGAATCCATTAAACTTCCCTTTGAAGCCCCCATAGCTGAACTCGAAACTAAAATGATCGAGCTCAAACAATTTAGCGAAGAGCAAAATATCGATGTCACCGGCGAAATTGGAAACATGGAAAAGAAAATCGCTGAGATGCGCGATCAGATCTACGATAACTTAACCGCATGGCAAAAAGTTCAAGTGGCACGCCATCCCGACCGCCCCTACACGATGGACTATATCAAGACCATGACCACCGATTTTATCGAAATTCATGGCGACCGGATTCATCGCGATGATCGTGCCATCGTCGGCGGGTTCGCCACCCTTGGAACAGAACGCGTTATGATTCTCGGCTCTCAAAAAGGACGCGACACCAAGAGCAACGTAGAGTGTAACTTCGGATGCGCCCACCCAGAAGGCTACCGCAAGGCACTACGCATGATGAAATTAGCGGATAAATTCAATCTGCCCATCATCACGCTGATCGACACCAAAGGCGCATATGCAGGATTGGCATCCGAAGAACGGCATATTGCCGAAGCCATCGCGGTGAACCTGCGTGAATCATTCAATCTAAAAGTCCCCATTATCTGCGTGATTGTTGGCGAAGGAGGCAGTGGAGGAGCCCTTGGTATCGGCATTGGAAACCGTATTCTCATTCTAGAACATGCCTACTACTCCGTGATCTCACCCGAAGGTTGTGCAGCCATTCTTTGGAAAGATCGGGCCTATTCAGATCAAGCCGCCGAAGCCCTAAAAATCACCGGAAAAGATCTAATCGAACTCGGCTTAGCAGATCAAATCATTCCAGAACCTTCCGGCGGCGCTCACACCGATTTAACCGCCGCCGCCAACCTGCTTAAACAAGCCCTCATAGAACAACTTGCCGAACTCAAACAAAAAAGCGCTGACGAAATTAAAGAAGAACGATATCAAAAATTCCGCGCCATGGGTCGATTCGATGGATCGGTAAACTAACGCTTCTTCCGCACCACTTCCACCGCCGCAGCACGAGACGCATCCAGCGCACCCGGTTTATCAATGCGCACAACCACCTCTTCCACTCGCATATCTGCCAGCCCAAGCACAGCAATCTGCTCAGCTAGCACTTCAAGCAACTCAACCTGACTCTCCTCTGCCAACGCAATAATCGAACGTTCCAATTGATGATAATCAATCGTATCCGCAAGCTCATCAGATTGACCTGCCGCATACAGATCACAAGACAAGGCCACATTAATCAACAACGGCTGCGGTGATTCACGCTCTTCAGGATACACTCCGATTAAGCTCATCACCTCTAAATCAACAATAAAAATCCGATCCATCCCTACACTCCATTTCCCAGCATATGCTGTCCGCCATCCACATAAATAATCTGTCCGGTAACGGACGGATTCTTCAACAAAAAGAACCCCGCATTCACCACCTCCTGCACAGCCGGAATTCGCTCCATAGGAATAGATCCTTTTCGTTCATGAAAGACCGCTTCACTCGTCTCCGGTGATGGCAATATCGGTCCAGGTGCCACGCCATTCACCCGAATCTGAGGTGCAAGTTCAAGAGCAGCTAAGCGCGTCAACTCCGCCAATGCTAATTTAGATAATGCATACGGAATACAACTCGTATCGTGTGCCTTGATTCGACGGTCCAATAAATTAAGCACCGCTCCTTGTTTTGACTGAGCAGCAAATTGGCGAATCAAATCAAGCGGCGCCAAAAGATTTACCTGTAACTCTAAAGCCGCCCGCTCTGGTGTTGCATCCTGCAAACGATCCCGTGTAAACAAAGACGCATTATTCACTAAAATATCGATCGGACCCACTTCATCCCATAAGCGACCTACCGAATCTGAATCGGCCAAATTAGCACAAACAGTAAAAGGAGATAATGCCTCAGCCTCCGCACGAGACCGATGATAATGAACCACCACCTCAGCTCCTTCGGCCAAAAATGATTCCGTAAAAGCACGGCCAATTCGTTGAGCTCCACCGGTTATCAACACCCGTTTCCCTTCAAGATTCATGAATCTTTCCTCCTTAAATGTAAGTCTGCAACCCACTGCTCCGAAAACAACTGTATCCGCGTTGCACTCTTTTTTTCATAGCGGACCCTAAAATGAAAGCGTAACATATACACCATGAAACAACTAGTAACCAGTCTCTGCCTACTTCTTCTCCTCCTTCCTCAACTCCCAGCGGAAACGAACCCTGTTCAAAAAACCGTTACCATCATACCCATTAAAGATATGATTGAGCCCGCTCTCCTCTACGTTGTACGGCGGGGATATGATGATGCCGTTCGAAACCAAGCCGATGCCATTATATTTCACATGGACACCCCCGGAGGTGCCGTAAATGCCGCCGGAGAGATCATTTCCCTTATTGGTAAAAATGACATCCCAACCTATACCTATGTTGATAGAGGAGCCTACTCAGCAGGCGCTTTCATCGCCCTTGCTGCTGGCGATATCTACATGGCACCCGGCAGTGTCATAGGAGCCGCCACCCCGATGATGATGTCTCCCATGGGTGGCGCCCAAGAAATGCCCGAAGAAGTGCAGGAAAAAATGACCTCAGCCGTCGCCGCCATGGTTCGAGCCGCAGCCGAACAGGGCGGTCATGACCCCAAACTAGGTGAAGCCATGGTGCGGGCCGATATGGAATATAAAGTCGGTCGAAAAATAATCAGTGAAGCTGGGCGTCTGCTCACTCTCACCAACACCGAAGCAGAACAACTCGTTGGAAAAAAAAAAAAACCTCT
>CAJYAJ010000020.1 GCA_913065005.1 uncultured Verrucomicrobiota bacterium
CATTGATTACCACTGCGACCTCCTCGACTACGACAACCTCCTCGATCGCCTTCTCCCATAAAAAAAAAGAACCCCGCTGATTTCAACGAAGTTCTCTGCGCAAACAATCAAACGATCAGTGATTACTTATCACAACCGTCCGTTGAGCACTCAGTTGAACAGCTGGTTTCGCAAGAGGCTTTACAGCATGCGCCGTCTTCACCACAGCAGACTCCGCATTTCTTCTCACAATCACAACCTGTCAACGCTACGGCAACTAGAGCCATCACAAAAATACTTGCTAATTTTTTCATCATCACTTTCTCCTTTAACTTACTCAATCGATACTCCACCAAGTAAATTTAATCAATTATATAATTTCTTGGTTATAGCAAACCACGTGACACCATCATTGTACTTTCTGGGAGTTTGGATTGCCTAATCGTGATCCGCAGTCTACGTTCCAAGACGGAGAAAAAAGATGGAGCTATCAGAAAAACAAAAAGAACTCTTCGCAACTTATCGCGTCGGCGATACCCAATATCGACTCGCCGGCGAAGAAGCCGGTTGTTTTAAACTTGCCAACGATTTCTATGATCTGATGGAACAACTAGATGAGACCCAACACATTCTATCTCTGCACCCGGGCGATCTGGAAGAATCTCGCGATAAGCTCGCTCGCTTTCTCTGCTTCTATATGAACGGACCCCATCTCTATCAGGAAAAGTATGGCAACATCCAACTCGGGGCCGCCCACGCCCATATCCCCATCGGGGCAGCGGAACGAGATGCATGGCTACTCTGCATGGCACGCGCACTTCAGATGCAACCGTGGGAAGATGATTTCAAAGAGTTCCTGTTCATACGTTTTCAAACCCCCGCGCACCGCATTCAGAACCGGCCTTAACTGTCGAAAAATTTCGCAACGGCTCGATCCAACCGACGAATCACCTCTTCACGTCCAAGCACCTCAAGAACTGGACACAAATCAGGACCGCCCTGCTCGCCTGAAATACAGACCCGCAACGGCGGCATTACCGCACCAAATCCTTTTCCACTCTGCTCAACATAGTCATGTAAGAGGCGCTCTAGCGGCGCAGCCTCAAACGGCTCGATCTCTACGAGAAGTTGGCGCAACGTCGCCAGCGTCTCCGGCACGCCTTCTTTGATCAACTTTTTCTTCACCGCCTTCTCGTTATATTCATAATCATCCATGAACAGAAACCGACTAAGCGGCGCAATCTCCGCCAAGGTCTTCACCCGCTCCCGAATCAAGGGAATCACCGCATCCAATTGCGACTCGCTGAATACGATCTCGGCTTGTTTTAAAGCCGCTTCACTTGCTCCACGAAAATCACGATCCGAAAGCTGCAGAATATATTCATAATTCATCCAGCTAAGTTTCTTCAAATCCACCTGCGCCGCAGACGATTGGCACCGCTCCAACTCAAAGGCTTCCACCATTTCAGCACGTGTCATAATTTCTCGATCATCGCCCGGCGACCAACCCAACAGCGCTAGATAATTAAACAATGCATCGCCCAAAAATCCATTCACCTGAAAATCCCCAACAAACGCATCGCCATCCCGCTTCGAATACGGCTTACCTTGTGCATTCACGATCATCGGCAAATGACCAAAAACAGGCACCGACTCTCCAAGAGCTTCGTAAAGCGCAATGTGCCGATACGTATTCTCAATATGATCATCTCCTCGGATCACATGCGTAATGCCCTGCTCGATATCATCCAATACGTTCGCCAAATGAAATACCGGGGTTCCATTGGAGCGCACGATCACAAAATCTTCCATATTTTCGGCTGCCTTGGTGAGCGTTCCTTTGATCGCATCTTGAAACGAGATCGCGTGACTTGGCATACGAAACAGCACACACTCCCCCGACCCTGGACCGCCCTTTTCGGCTCGATACGCCAATCCTTTTTCGATCAATGTCTCTGCAACTGCCAAATGCGCTTCCATGCGATGACTCTGATATAAAGGCTCCTCATCCACATCTAAACCCAGCCATTCCATCGCATTCAAAAGCGTCTCAATCGCTTCCGGCGTGGACCGCTCCCGGTCCGTATCCTCTACTCGCAAAAGAAACGAACCACCCTGATGACGCGCAAAAAGCCAGTTATAGATCGCAGCGCGCATATTGCCAATATGCACATGACCCGTTGGACTGGGAGCAAAGCGAGTTCGAACCTTCATGAATTCACATCCTTCTTTAAATCATCAAAAATTGAACTGAAATATCCACGAACCACCATTTCTACACCACACATATTCTAATCTTTTTTCTAGCCCAAAGCCCCCTATATAGCCTTATATTTAGGGCAGTATATGAGGAATCTATTAACAATCGCTATCATTGGCACCCTATGGCTATGCACAAGCACGCTTACACAGGCTCGAACAATTCAATTTGAAGAAGAGATTCTACCCATTCTCCAAGAGAAATGTTGGCGATGTCATAGTAGTCGCGTGAAAGAACCTAGCGCTGGCTTATTACTCGATACTCCCGAGCAACTGATGCAAGGAAATCAGTACGGACCCGTTATCACGCGTATGCTTCCCGACGAAAGCGTGCTAGTCGAACGAATTGAAATGAAACCCGATAAACGCGGTGTCATGCCCCCAACCGGACAAGGAGATCCCTGCTCACCCAAACAAATCGCCCTCATTCGCGAGTGGATCCAGCAAGGTGCAAAAACCGGCGACTGGCAAGGCTACCAAAAACCAAAACAAGCTTATCAGCCCAAAGACCAGCGCACCAACTCCCCCCTTTCTGTTAACCAATATGGCAAGAACGAAGAAAATCCCGGTTTGGAACTCACCTCCATACCGGAAAATAGCATGCGAATCTCTCACAGTCTCATTCGAAACAAAGCTCAAGAGATTGATCAAATCATCCAACAGAATCGGATTGAAAAAGGGTTTGAAAAGCCAGCAAAAGCCAACGATCGAATTTTCCTCAGACGAGCATATCTCGGTATTGTTGGGCGTATTCCAACACTGAATGAATCCATGGAATTTCTCGCTTCCACACAGAGAAACAAACGAATGCTCCTGATCGATAAACTCATCGCGAGCGAAGGTTATGTAAACCACTGGTTCCATTTTTGGGCCGATCTGCTCAAAGTAGACTCAACGGCTGTCGACCAAGTAGCTGCCGTCTACTATGCCGACTGGGTCAAAAAAGCCCTTGCCAGCAACATGCCCTATGATCAAATGGTTTTCGAACTCATCACCGCAACCGGCATGCCCTATCAAAACGGGGCCACTGGCTGGATGGCCAGCGATCAAAATATGAAACCAGATCATATGGCCAACACCGTACAGGCTTTCCTCGGCATACAAATCCAATGCGCCCAATGTCATGACCACCCCTTTGATCAGTGGAATCAATTCGAATTTCAAAGCATGGTTTCCTATTACGGAGGCGTACAATACAACGTTCGCGGAGGCAATCAACTCTTCGTCAATCGCGCACGCGAAGCCGGTATTACTGATCTCACGCAAAAACAAGATCGCTTTCTCCGACAAATAGGCGGCCGGTACCGACTCTCCATCTGGGAACCTAATTTCAATCGCTGGCACACCCTCCCAACAGACTACCAATATGCAGATGCCAAACCCCGTCAACAACTAGCCCCCGCCGTCATGTTTGGCGAGCAACCCCATATCAACGGCAGTCCACGCGCCGCCTTTGCCGACTGGATCACCGCAAAAGAGAACGAATTTTTCGCAGATGCCATTGCCAATCGCCTCTGGAAACAGCTCATGGGCGTCGGGCTCATCGAACCCATTGATGAAATCAAATACCACACCGAACCCAGCATGCCCGAACTGCTCGAAACCCTCAGCGATATGATCGTCACCTTCAATTTCAACTTGAAAGACATACTTCGCGTTCTCTACAACACACACACTTGGCAAATGGAAACACGAACCGAAGATCTTCCCGAAGACCTCTATGAATATGCCTATAACGGCCGCCCCCTTCAACGCATGAGCGGCGAACAAATGTGGGACTCCATCGTCTCCCTTGCCATTCGTGATCTCGATGAACGCAAAGGACACGGATCGCGCTATATTACAGATGAATTCAAACAACAACTCGAAGACACCTATCTCATGCCCATTGAACAACTGGTCGCAACCTATACCGACGAATACATCGATCAATACCGAAAAAAAAACCGAGACGAACAACGCGATGCCTATAAAGTTTATATGACCGATATAAACGGCAAACGGTTCAAGGATTGGGATGGACGCCCCCTACGCGAAATAAAATCCTACTCCTACTTTAATTTCAACAGCTGGACACACGATCACATGACCGATCCACGCTGGCGGGGCATGGAACGGGGACTCGTGCGAGCCAGTGAACTACCCTCTCCCGCCCCCGGCTATCACTTTGTTCGACAATTTGGTCAATCCGACCGCCAAAGCATCGGTACCGGAAGCCAAGACCCGAACGTAACGCAAGCCCTAGCCCTACTCAATGGCCCCATATACTATGCCCTTGATGCCGAAAACTCACTCTTAGCGAATCAGCTCAATAAACTAGAAAAAAACGAAGAACGCATTAACGCCCTCTTTCGCGCAATCCTCACACGTAACCCAACTTTAGATGACATTGAAATTGCCTCCCACGTCATGGAAAGCAACTATCAGAAAAAATCTCAACGCATGATTCTCTGGGCCCTGATCAACACCCGCGAATTTATGTATATCCAATAAAAGGAGATGACCCCATGCTACCCCACCTCAACCCACGCAAACGACGTCAATTTCTTGACCGCCTCACCCTCGCCACTCTCGGCGTAACCACCTCATCAAGCTTAGCAGAAAAAATGGTGGGCCCGACCCCCAGTAATAAAAAACTGATCTTTCTCTACATGGATGGCGGTATGTCTCATCTCGACACCTTTGACCCACACCCCGGTACTGACGAAGCCGGCCCAGTGACTGCGATTGGAACCAATGTCGAGGGCATTCAAATCAGCGAATATATGCCCAACCTCGCCAAGCACATGAATAAGTTATCCATCATTCGTTCGATGTACTCCACCCAAGGCGCCCATGCACAAGGAAAATATCTCATGCATACGGGCTACCAACAGCGAGGCACCGTCGTGCATCCCACCCTCGGCACCTGGTCTCTCTATCACCAAGGAAAGATCAACCCAACCCTCCCCGGAAATGTCGTGATAAATCCCTACACCGACTATCCATATGCCGGATGGATGTCTGCCGAACTCGGCGCCGTTCCTTTAGGCGACGCTTCAAAAGGATTACAAAACAGCAACCGCCCTCAATGGGCCAACGAAACCCAATATCATGATCAACTCGAACTCGCTCGCATTTTTGATCAAGCCTTCCAGCAGAAATACCGACAAAAAAGCATCAACGCCTATAACCACTTCTACGATGAAGCACTCAGCCTCATGCGCAGCGAAGACATCAAAGCATTCGACATCACGCTGGAATCCCAAGCCACACGCGAACGCTATGGCATCGAATCAAAATTTGGGCAAGGATGTCTACTTGCACGCCGCCTCGTCGAAAATAATGTCCGCTGCGTCGAAGTCGTCAACCGTGGATGGGATAGCCACAACACCCTACCCGAAGATAAAATTAGAGATATGGATCGTGGTTTTTCCGCCCTCATGCAAGACCTTGAAGAGCGCGGGCTTCTTGAATCAACCATCGTGGTACTCGCAACTGAATTTGGACGAACCCCCGATATAAAACCTGAAACCTTAGGCAGAGACCACTGGGCAAAAGCATTCAGCTGCGTTATCGGCGGCGGCGGGCTCACCACCGGACAAATCATCGGAGCCACCGACCGCGGGCACGAAGTAATGGAAACAAAAGTTGAAATCCCCGACCTACACACCACCATTGCAACCGCCATGGGGATGCCCGCCAAAGAGATCATTACATCCGAATCCGGCCGCCCCTTTAACGTCGGCTACAAAGGAACCCTAATCCCCGGGCTTATCTAATGCAGATCAAAGCCCTGCTTCTTAGCTTCCTTTTCATACTCCACGCACAAGCCATACAGCTCTTTATTGGAACCGCCCAAAGCGACGGCATCTACACCAGCCAACTCGATGCCTCAACCGGCGAATTAACCCCATTCAAATGCGCTGCGAAAATAAAAAGACCTTCCTTCATAACCATCGATACGCACCGCAAAAAACTCTATTCCACCAACCTTAAAACCTTTAATCAATCAGGCGAAATCATCGCCTTTCAAATCAAAGAAAATGGCACCCTAACCGAATTAAATCGTGTGCCATCACAAGGGATCAACCCCTGCCACCTTCAACTTTCTCCCAATCGAAACGTCCTCTTCACCGCGAACTATGGAGCCCCCGGTCGGCCAATAGATACGAGTCAAAAATCCACCTCCATAACCTCCTACCGCATTCAATCAAATGGACACCTCACCGCCCCCATCTCCGCCCACCTACACACCGGATCAGGCACGCATCCAAACCGGCAAAAAGAACCCCACGCCCATTCCGTTTTTCCACATCCGACCGATCCCTATGTCTACGTAGCCGACCTCGGCGCAGATGCCATATTCAGTTATCACTATCATCCCCAGACCGCCACATTAACCCCACTCGAAAAAGTGGCCATACCCGGAGGCAGCAGAGGTCCACGTCATATGAAATGGGCCCCCAACGGAAAAACACTCTATCTACTCAACGAACTCAGCCTCACCCTCAGCGTGTTCAATTATACAACTCAAGGACACCTTCAACCCACCGATCAGATCGATGCCCTACCCCCCAACACCGACCGCGATCAACTCACCGCAGCAGAAATTCGCCTGCACCCCACACACCCCCTCATCTATGTCTCCATTCGCGATAAAGCCGATACCGGTCGAGACAGCATCACCCTCTTCCGCACCTCAAATGCCCAAACCAAACGAATTAAAACCATCCCCGCTCACGTTGCATTCCCCCGTAATTTTAACATCGATCCAACCGGAAAATGGCTTCTAATTGCCGGACAACGCTCCCGCGACATCGCCATCTTATCACTGAATTCCGATGGGATTCCAGAATCCCTTTGCCACCGCTACTCATTTCCCGGCGAACCAATCTGCATGGAGTTTCTCGACGAATAGACCTCAATTTTATATACCTTATTTATGAACCTTGTATATAGCGCATCAGCCGGAACTGGAAAAACATATCAAGTGACCCAGCGCTATCTGGATCAAATCCTTAACGAACAGATAGATCCGCGCGACATCCTGCTGATGACCTTCACAGAAAATGCCGCCACCGAACTCAGAACCCGCATCAGTGCCCACCTCCACGCCGTCCTTCAGCAACCAGAAAAAGCAGATCCGGAACGCGTTCGCACGGTTCTCATTCAACTCGAATCCGCCCCCATCACCACCATTCATGGCTTCTGCACAACCCTTCTCAAAGAACATGCATTAGATGCAGGTCTCTCCCCCTCCTTCTCCATTCTCGCTGGAGAACAGCAAACGGAATGGCTTGAATCCATCGCCCATCAACAACTGGTGAAGCAACTGAAACACGACCCTCTTTTTGCTCAGTTCTGCCAAGGAAGACAACTAGCCACGGTTGGCACACTTGGCAACTCCATTCCCAAAACCGCTATCTCTCTCATCCACAAAGCAGGCTCTCTTGGCATTCAACTCACCGATCCAGATAAACTACTCGAACCCGCCATCGATCCACAACATATTGAGGCATTTAAAGAAATACTAACTCACTTTGACGACCTTCCCAAACGCACACCCACGCAAGAAAAAATCGCACAGCAACTCCGTGACCTCCTAGAAGAAACCTCCACCACTGAAGCCCTCATAGAACGAATGGATCAAATTGGATTTAACGTAAGCCGCCGAAGTAAAGGTCCCCCGATTCTCCTAGCTGATCTTATCGAAGAAAGTCGAACCCGCATTCAATACAAAGCAAAACGCCCCCTAGCCCTCGGATTTTCACGCTATCTCATCGCCGTCTATGATCAATACAATCACCTAAAATCCGCACAAGATCTTCTCGACTTCGATGACCTACAATACAAAGCCGTTGACCTCATTAAAAATTCAACCATCAACCCCAGCTTCAACACCATCATCATTGACGAAGTGCAAGACACCTCCCGCATTCAATCCCGACTCATCGACGCCCTCTGGAAAAAACCCACTCACCTCGTTATCTGCGGCGACCCCAAACAAAGCATCTATAGCTGGCGCGGAGCCGATCCATCCATAATGCCAGACCTGCAGCAAAACATAATAGAACAAAGCGGCAAACTCGAACACCTGCAAACCAGCTGGCGCAGCAAAGAAGCACTTATTAAACCCATCAATGCCATCTTCAGCTCAATTTTCCCAAACTATGATCAAGAAGAAGCACTCAAACCCAATACAAAATATGACCATGCTCAGGAACCGCACGGCATCGAATGCCTCCTTCCCGACTCCGATTCGGAAACCAATTCCCCTACCAAAAAAGATCGAATCACCCAAGAGATGCAAGCCTTAGCCCGCCGCATTCAACTCCTCGTTCACGGCACCTCAGACTGGAAACCAACCTATCGATATCAAGATGGCTTCCAACCCGTCTCCGATCATAATACCTATCGATACAGCGACATTCTCATTCTAATGCGAACCAATACAGAACTCGCCACCCTAGAAGAAGCCCTTCGCAAAGAAGCCATTCCATATACCATGGGCGGCAAAAGCCAAGGTTTATTCAGCACCACACCCGCTCATGACCTATCACTTCTTCTTAACACCCTCTGCGATCCAACCGACGCCTATTCATTAATCGGTCTCCTTCGCTCACCTTGGATAGGGCTCTCCGATCAACAGATCATCAAAACCCTCTTGCCCCATGAACACCCCACCACCGACCAGATTCTCCACCAATTTCCCGACGTTGAATCCACCATCATGCACAGTCGAAAACAGATGGCTACACGCCTCTCCTCTGAAATTATTCGCGATTGGATTCAAGAGACACATTACGATGCAACTCTTGCCACCCTTCCTCAAGCAGATCAACAAATCGCAAACCTTCGCAAACTCATCGACTGGATTCGTGAACAAGAACGCGGCTTGCAAACCCATGCAGCCACGGTGGCACGCACCCTAAAACAATACGTTGAAAATCCGCCCCAAATAGCCGAAGCCCTCTCTGCCGATCCTGAACAAAATGCCATTACCATCATGACCATTCACAGTGCCAAAGGATTATCCAAGCGCGTTGTTTGTCTACCCAGCCTCTCTTTTCAACGCCCACCAGACACCGACTTTGCCCATCTCAGCGAATCCGCCGATTCACCCCAACTCAGCATTAAAATTATGGCAACCGATCGCTCTAACGTCTCCTCGCCCCATCTGCAAAAGCATCGACATGAAGCAAAGCAAATTCGAAATCAAGAATCCGATCATCTCTTCTATGTTGCTCTCACTCGCGCCCAAGACCTACTGATTCTCTCCTCGCCTGTGAGCACCAAGCCCAAAGCCAACTCCTGGCATCCTTATATTGAACCCTTGCTTGATCAATCAATCAAGATTCGACGATTCTCAGCTATTCCTCATACAACCATCGCCCCCACCTTTGAGCGCACGATCCCCTCCGCCCAAACATTATTTCAAGCTGCATCCGCCATCCGCTCTCCAGAAATTCAAACCCACTTTCAACGTACCACAACCACCGACATAATAAAAAAAGCCGCCCCCCATCTAGCCCGTTCCACCCCTCCCACCGGCTCCATTCAAACAACCACTCAACTGGGCACCTGTGGTCACGCACTACTTGAAGAAGCCGCCCATCACAACTGGCACATAAACCTCATCAAACGCACCCATGCCTTATCGCACCGATATAAACTATCCCAAGAAGAAACAAACCATCTTTTGTCCTCCCTACCCCCCGCGATTGAATATATGAAAACAGCAACGCAATCAGCAAAACAACTCCTACCCGAATATCCCTTTCTCATACAAAAAGGATTCCACCTTATTGATGGAACCATCGATCTTGCCATCCTAACCGAACAAGGCATCCATCTCTATGATTATAAATTTAGCCAAGCTCACCACACAGAACTTCAAGAACGATATCACGAACAACTCCAACTCTACGCCGAAGCCGTTCAACGACTTTTTCCAAATACACCGATTCTAACCTCACAAATCATCGCCATTTCAGAGCAAGGAACTCAATCTGTTCCCATTAAAACCGATCTCATTATCTAGTTGAAGCATTCAAAAAAAAACCTACATTACAAGTATGCGTGATACATTAGTCATTATCCCAACCTACAATGAGATTGAGAACATTGAGCCTCTAACCAAAGCCGTGCTAGCCACCTCTGATTCCGTTGATATATTAATTGTCGATGATAATTCCCCCGATGGAACCGGAGATAAAGCCAATCAACTTCAAGCCGCAGAACCCCGCTTTCACGTCCTACACCGAACCCAAAAAAACGGTCTCGGACGCGCCTATATTGCCGGATTCCGCTGGGCTCTAGAACGAAACTACGAATATATCATGGAAATGGACTGCGACTTTTCGCACGACCCCAAAGAGATCCCCAATTTTAGAAGTAAAATGGAAGAAGGCTACCATCTCGTTCTCGGATCCCGATATATTGGAGGCATTCGAATCATGAACTGGCCCCTTTCCCGACTCATGCTCAGTCGAGGAGCGGGTGTTTATGTGCAACTCATAACCGGCATGCCATTTACCGATCCCACCGGTGGCTTCAAATGCTTCCATCGCGCACTACTCGCCTCCTACCAACTTGAAAACGTGCAAGCCAACGGATACGGATTTCAAATTGAAATGACGCACAACGCATGGATGCGCGGCTTTCAAGTCGGAGAAATTCCAATCGTCTTTGAAGACCGCCAAGTCGGGCAATCAAAAATGAGTGGGAATATTATTTATGAAGCCCTCTGGGTCGTATGGAAGCTCGCCCTCAAAAATGGACTGCGCCGAAAACCCCGTCATGCCTCACGCGACTGAAGCCATCGTGCCATCGCAACCCAATGCAGCGGCTTTAACTGCTCAGGTCGTTCTTTCGGCGAAATCTCTAGTTCCGAAAGCAACTCTCCAACCACCGTTATACCCAAATTCTTTAAGCTCGTTGCAATCTGTTTGCGCCGCTGCGAAAAACAGTGCTTCACCAATCGTTTAACCATCGGGTATTCATCCGCTTCCACCCATACTTCCGCCCGCCGATCCATCTGAACCACCGCTGACCAAACCTTCGGAGGAGGTAAAAAACACGTAGGGCTTACTTTCTTTGCCAACCGACTCTCATAAAAAAATCCAGTTAAAACACTCAAAACACCATACGCTCGATCCCCCGGCTTAGCCGTCAATCGATCGGCCACCTCTTTTTGAATCGTCAAACACATGCGCTCCGGGCCATCCGCGCCCTCCGCAATTTCAACCATCAACCGACTCGCCACCGAATACGGTAAATTAGCCACCACTTTATTCACTCCCGAAGCAAAAATAGCATTCAGATTCACATCCATCGCATCCGCCTCCATCACCTCCAAACCCGGAAAGCGTCCACGCAAATACCCCGCCATCGTGGAATCTTTTTCAATACATCTCAAATGCATAGTCTGCACTAAAATCCGTTCCGTCAACGCCCCAAGCCCCGGTCCGATCTCCAATACGCAATCCGTCGACTCCAAAGCGGCCAACTGCACAATGCCATCCAAGATATTCGCATCAATCAGATAGTTCTGCCCCAAACCTCGATTTGGACGATGACCTAATTGATTCAGTAACGCACGTACTTCCGTTGGACTCGTCAGCTGCGGATTCAGATCCATGGATTTTTCCTATTCGCTAAACGAACCGCCAACCGAATCGCTTCACGCATGCTTTTGGCCGAAGCCATGCCTTCACCCGCCAACCCAAATGCCGTTCCATGATCAGGAGACGTACGCACAATCGGCAACCCCAATGTAAGATTAATCCCCTCATCAAACCCCATCATCTTCAACGGCGCCAACCCCTGATCATGATACATAGCAACCACCGCCTCATACTCTCCACGCAAAGCTTGATGAAAAAGTGTATCAGCAGGCAAAGCCATCGAAACAGGCATCCCTTTTTTTGCAAGGGCTCGTAGCACAGGATTAAGAATTGTCTTCTCCTCCAAACCCAAAGCCCCTCCATCACCCGCATGCGGATTCAATCCACACACACCAATCGATCGCTGATCAACCCCCAACCAAGCCAACCCCTCATACGCTAACTCAACCGCCTCTCGCACAACCTCTTTTGTAATAGCCCCCGGAACCTCTTTTAGTGGAAGGTGCCGAGTCGCCAACATCACACGCAACCCACCACCCACTAACATCATTCCATATCGAGAAGTTTGGGTTAACGCAGCAAGCAACTCCGTATGACCCGGAACATCTACACCAGCCCGTTGGAATCCTAACTTATTTACGGGAGCCGTAACCAATCCATCCAACTGCCCTATTAGAGCCTGCTTTACACCCTCTTCAATCGCTGCCACCGCTAATCGAGAAGCATCAACCCGTAATCGACCCGGATGCCACACCGCCTCTCCCACATCATGAAACCGAAGCCGCCGCGATAGAGGAATCCCCATTGCCTCAGCCTGCTTCCGAACCAACGCCTCAGATCCAAGCAAGACAAACTCCGTCTCTGGCGACCAGCGACCATAGGCCAATGCTTTCAATATAACCTCAACACCTATACCGTTCACATCACCGATTGTAATTCCCACATGCTTCATTCCAGAACCATAAAAAAAAGACCCCGCTCTCGCGAGGTCTTTTCACCAGAGATCAGTCCTTGACCGATCATCCCTGCGGACTTACTTATACTCAGCTTCTACTTCCGCAACCGTCTTCAACACACGTGAAACGATTTGATATGGGCAACCCTGTGAATTCGGACGTCGATCCTCAAGGTATCCTTGATATGCATCATCCTTCACAAACGAATGCGGAACACGAATAGACGCACCCCGGTCTGCTACACCCCATGAGAACTTATCAATCGCCTGCGTTTCATGCAATCCAGTCAAACGCAAGTGGTTATCAGGACCATACGCCTCAATATGCTCTGCCACATATTTTTCAAACGCATCCATCAACTTCAAGAAATAATCTTTACCACCCGTCTCACGCATGTGGGTGGATGAGAAATTACAGTGCATACCCGATCCATTCCAATCACCCGTGAACGGCTTACAATGGTACTCAACTTCCACCCCGTACTGTTCGCACAAACGCTGAAGAATATAACGAGCCACATGCATTTGATCAGCAGCGCGCTTTGAACCTTTACCAAAGATTTGGAATTCCCACTGTCCTTTCGCCACTTCCGCATTAATTCCTTCGTGATTAATACCTGCAGCAATACAAAGATCTAAATGCTCTTCAACAATATCACGGGCAATGTCACCCACATTACTGAAACCAACCCCCGTATAATATTCGCCCTGAGGTTCTGGATATCCCACAGCAGGCCAACCCAACGGACGACCCTCTTTATACAGAAAATACTCTTGCTCAAGACCCACCCAAAAACCTTCATCATCAAGAATTGTCGCACGATGATTCGAAGGGTGCGGTGTTCCATCAGGAAGCATAACCTCACTCATTACCAAAAATGCATTTTCACGGGTCGCATCTGGATAGATCGCTACCGGCTTCAACATACAATCTGAACTACTTCCATCTGCCTGCAAGGTCGAACTTCCGTCAAATCCCCACATTTCACAATCCTCCAGACCGAATGATGAATAATCACCATCAACCACTTTTGTCTTGCTGCGTAAGTTTTGAACCGGCTCATATCCATCCAACCAAATGTACTCTAACTTAATTCGTGCCATTTCTAATACCTCTCTTCGATTACTATCGTTTAAACCTTAAAAATCAGTGAGCCTACCTTTAATGCAAAATGTATGCCATAAAAAATAGAGTGAAATCACAGCAATCTTGTAATAAAATACAAAAATGTATTATTTAACCCCAATATATTTCAAACTCGTCACTTATTTATCAATTAGAGAATTGATTTTCTTTTCCAACATTCGAATTTTTTCACGGAGAGCACCCAACTTTAGCATACCCAAATACCCTCGCTGAAACTCCTTTTGAGGCACAGCCGGCATCCCCATAACGTGCGTACCTTCCTCGAGATCATTCACAATTCCAGATTTTGCATTGGCAATCACGCCATCTCCAACCGTCAGATGACCCGCCACCCCAACTTGACCAGCCAAGATTGTCTTAGAACCAATTTTTGCACTGCCTGCAATACCGACTTGGCCACATAAAACACAATCAGAACCAATCGTCACGTTATGTGCAACCTGAACCAAATTATCAATTTTGGTTCCCCGTCCAATCACCGTCTTTCCAAATCGAGCTCGATCTACTGAAACATTGGAACCAATCTCCACATCATCCTCAATCACCACGATTCCGACCTGTGGAATCTTCCGGCGCGAACCATCCGGCTCCACCGAATAGCCAAACCCATCAGAGCCAATCACCGTTCCACTATGGATCATCACACGATCCCCCACCTCAGAAAATTCACGGAGCGTCACAGAGGCATGCAAATGCACCTCATCTCCCAGACGAGAGCCATATCCAATAACTGAATTAGATCCAATCACAACACCCTCACCCAACGTCACGCAACCCTCGACCGTACAATTTGGACCAATCGAAACCTTGGCACCCATCACTACACTTTCAGCCACAACCGCAGAAGGATGAATCCCTAACACAGGAGTCGGAGGCGCCTCATAAAATAGAGCGGCAGCTTCTCCAAAACTACGATCTGGATTTTTCACCCGCAACAAAGCACACGAAGCCGATCCCTCAAAACCAGCTGGAACCAAAACAGCCGTCGCCTGACTCTTCTCCAAGAGCGAACGATACCGATCAGATGATAAAAAACTGATCTCTCCCGGTCTCGCCTTTTCGAGGCTATTCACATACGCCACCTCAAGCGAAGCATCACCCTCCAACACAGCACCTAATCGCTCAGCTACTTCTGAGAGTCTCACTGCGCCTCCTCTCCCACCATCGGAACCACTTGCTCATAGCCCTCATTCAAATTCTTCAAGACAAGCTCCGTAATATCTGCGCTTGAATCAACATACGCGATCACATTAATTCCAATCCGACTTTGAGCAGTCCGATCAATCACCGCATCAAATCCTTCCTCTTTTGAATACATAACAATTTGATCCTGAATTTCATCAAACAACTTTTTAGTCATGCGCGTATTCTGCTCATCAATTTGCTGCTTGCGGAGTTTTTCATACTCATTCATCTCCTGCTCAAGACCTTGCATTTCGATCAATTTCTCTTCTAGTAAAACACGTTTATTCGATCGAACCTCCGCACTCAAAATCGCATCCCGAGAGTCAGCCCGCAATTGCTCAATTTCGGTACGAATCTCTTCGATATTATTTTTCATAATATCCTGCTCTAGCTTCATCTCATCGGCCTGCTGTCGAATCTGATCTTGAGCCAGCTGGGTTTTATAAAAACGAGTAAACAAATCCTGCATATCAACAAATGCTATTTGACTCTCCGACCAGCCCACATGACTGACCAACACAACGGCCACGATTCCAATATATTTTTTCAAAACAAACTCCTTCTAGATTTATATGGCATAGACCACAAACCGCTACATCCATTCAACATGCACACAAAAAACAGTATGAGTATTCACACATTGAATAAAAATTCAATCACATCGCCATCGCGAACGACATACTCACGCCCTTCTGTGCGAAGCAACCCCACCTCACGGCAGCCCACCTCACCCTCATTTTTCACAAAATCATCATAGGCCATCACTTGCGCACGAATAAATCCCCGTTCAAAATCGGTATGAATCACACCCGCTGCACGCGGCGCTAAATCACCTGCACAAATCGTCCAAGCCCGTGACTCCTTCGGCCCCTGCGTAAAATAACTAATCAACCCAAGCGTCCGATACCCCGTCTGAATGATTTGATCTAACCCACTGGCCGAAACCCCATACTCTTCCAAAAACTCAAGCCGTTCGCCCTCATCCATTCCATTGAGGTCCTCTTCCATCTTGGCACAAATACGCACCACTTCAGCGCCTCGTGCAGCCGCATACTGCTCCACCTGCTCCACAAACGCCGGCGATCCGCTCAATCCAGCCTCGTCGACATTGCAACAATAAATAAAAGGCTTATCCGTTAAAAACTGAGTCTCACCCAACAATCGAACCGCCAAATCACTCTCGCGATCTTCAAACGCATGAACCATCTTTCCCGCACCCAAATGCTCCAGCAGAGCCTCAAACCACGGCACAGCAGGCGCCAACGATTTATCACCACGCGCCGCCTTGATCAAACGAGGCAAGCGATTTTCAACTGTTTGATAATCCGCCATAACCAATTCCGCTTCAATGATCTCGATATCGCGAATTGGATCGACCGATCCATCCACATGCACCACCTGATCATCCTCAAAACAACGAATCACTTGTAAAATCGCATCTGTCTCTCGAATATTGGTCAGAAACTTATTTCCCAACCCCTCCCCTTGACTTGCTCCTTTAACGAGCCCCGCAATATCCACAAATTCAACGGTAGCATGAACCGTTTTTTGCGAGGCCGCCATGGCAGCCAATCGATCCAATCGATCATCCGGAACCGGAACCACCGCCTTATTCGGCTCGATGGTACAAAATGGATAATTGGCACTCTCAGCATGCTGCGCACGCGTCAACGCATTAAATAAAGTCGACTTGCCCACATTCGGCAATCCAACAATTCCAATTCCCAACCCCATGCTCTATCCTTCACTCGCACTCGGTTTTTCAAAATCCATCAACGTACCGCCCATAAAGTTAGCTCCACCATCCACAAACAACGTTTGACCCGTAATCTTTTTTGCGAATTGCCCCAACAAAAAGACCACCGCACCCGCAACCTCTGCCTTATCTTCCACCGTATCCCACGGCAACGGACTAATCTGCTCCCAGGTGTTTGATAAATGCTCAAAATAAGGAATCGAAGACGCCGCCTTCGTGGTCAAAGGACCCGCTGAGACCGCATTGACCCGCACCCGATCTTTTCCATAGTTTCGAGCCAGCGCCTTCACAACCGCCTCAAGAGCCGCCTTATTAACCCCCATCCAATTATAATAAGGAAACGGTCGCTGTCCTTCAAAAGAGAGCGTGACAATCGAGCCTCCCTCTTTCATCTGAGGAACCGCGAAGTTGGCAACCGTTGCCAACGAAGCCGCACTGATATGGAAGCCCTGCAACACATCTTCAGTTGCATCCGTATAAAGCACCTCTCCACCCAAGCACGTCTTAGGATTTGCATACGCAATCGAATGCAAAACTCCATCAATTGCACCCGTTGAAGAGAAAAGTGCTTCAACCTCCTCTTTCACCGTCACGTCGCAATACCGGAAGTCCATCGACGCTTTCACGTCATCGCTCAAATCTTTACAACCGCGATCAAAGAAGATCTTTTTCATGCGCTCATTTTGCGCCGTCCAAATAACCTTACCACCCAGCGCCTCAATTAACCGACCCGTTGCATACGCAATCGAATCCGTGTTCAATATGCCCATCACTACATAGGTACTATCTTTAGCAATCATCCGCTCCCTCACCTTTCTTCATAAAAAGAAAATCATACCCGACCACAAGCCGGAAACAATGAGAAAGCTACATGGGATCATCTCTACCGGTACAGTTCGCCCTCTTGATCCGCGAATTCCTGCGACTTCTCAGCCATTCCCTTTTCCAAGGCCTCCTCCGCCGAAAATCCATGCTCCGCCGCATATTGCCGAACATCTTCAGAAATCCGCATCGAGCAGAACTTAGGTCCACACATGCTACAAAAATGCGCTGTTTTCGCCTCATCATTCGGCAACGTCGCATCATGGAACGCCCGCGCACGAACCGGATCGAGAGCCAAATTAAACTGATCCTCCCATCGAAACTCAAACCGCGCCTTACTCAGTGCATTATCCCGCATCTGCACACCCGGGAATCCTTTTGCCAAATCCGCCGCATGAGCCGCAATTTTATAGGTAATTACACCTTCTTTAACATCCTCTTTATTCGGCAAGCCCAAATGCTCTTTTGGAGTTACATAACAAAGCATCGCACAGCCATACCAACCAATATTTGCCGCACCAATACCGCTTGTAATATGGTCATAACCCGGCGCCACATCCGTTGTTAACGGACCCAACGTATAAAAAGGAGCCTCATGGCACACATCCAACTCCCATTCCATATTCGCCTTAATCGCCTGAAGCGGGACGTGCCCCGGTCCCTCGATCATCACCTGCACATCCTGCTTCCATGCCCGCTTGGTCAATTCACCCAACGTCTCCAACTCACCCAACTGCGCCTCATCATTCGCATCAGCAATCGCACCCGGACGCATCCCATCGCCCAACGACAACGAAACGTCATACTTCTTACAAATCGTGCAAATTTCATCGAAATATTCATACAGGAACGACTCTTTATGATGCGCCACGCACCATTTTGCCATAATCGACCCCCCCCGGCTCACAATCCCGCAAACGCGCTGCGCCGTCATCGGCACATACCGCAATAGAACACCCGCATGAATCGTAAAATAATCAACCCCCTGCTCAGCCTGTTCAATCAGCGTATCGCGGAAAAGCTCCCACGTTAAATCTTCCGGCCGATCTCCCACCTTCTGCAACGCCTGATAAATCGGCACCGTGCCCACCGGAACCGGACAGTTCCGAATATTCCACTCCCGCGTATCGTGAATATTCTCACCCGTCGAAAGATCCATAATCGTATCCGCACCCCACAACGTCGCCCACTGAACCTTTTCCACCTCTTCACCAATACTTGAACTCACTGCTGAGTTGCCAATATTACCATTGATTTTAACGCGGAAATTACGCCCAATAATCATCGGTTCAGCTTCAGGATGGTTAATATTAGCCGGAATGATCGCCCGTCCAGCCGCCACCTCTTCTCGCACAAACTCAGGCGTAATGAATGCCGGAATAGCCGCTCCAAACGACTCCCCCGGATGCTGATGATTGGCATGCCGCATCGCCGCTGTCTGCGCCTGCTGAAGCAACCCTGATTGATGCTCGGACGGACAATACACCTGTCCTGTCGCCTCCGCTCGACCCATGTTTTCTCGAATCGCAATAAACTCCATCTCCGGCGTAATAATACCCTGCCGCGCATAATGCATTTGCGTTACATTCGCATCCCCCAGCGCACAACGAACCTTCTTATCTGCCGGACCAAAAGGAATACGCTTCGCATCCTGACCCAATCCATCATCACCCGCCTGATACCCGCGTTCCGTCACCCACTCCGTATCATTGCGCTCCTCAATCCAAGCTTCACGTAATCGCGGCAATCCCTTCTCCAGATCCAACTCCACCGCCGGATCTGTCGCAGGTCCACTCGTATCATACACCCGAACCGACTCATTCTCCTCAATCGAATCATCCGCCTTCTTCGTTTCAGACAAACGGATTTCACGCATAGGCACCTTAATATCGGAACGACTTCCGGTTACATACAATTTGCGTGAGTTGGGATATGCATCCCCATAATCGGTATAAGAATGTTTCTGTTGAATCATGACGGCTCCTGTTTTTTTTAAATACTCTTCATCGCGGAACCTAAATTTCACGCTTCCCTTCATCGGCATGACCCGCATCAGGTTCCAAGGGTTTTTCTCAGCAATGGTTCACAAAGCACCCCTAGCGATTGATCAACACTAAAACAATCGTGTCATGAGTCAAACGATTTCATCTTTTCATCTCGATTTTTGATCACGATTATTTACAACCCCTCTTTACATCTCTACATTAAAGCCCGAATAAAAGACGGAGAACACAACATGGACTGGAAATCAATTAGCACACGCATTCTCGAGGGCGGCACCGCCACACCCGAAGAAGCCCTCGCCCTCTTAGAAGCACCCAACAGCGAACTACTTGATATTCTGCAAGCCGCCTACCGCTTACGCCATACACACTTCGGGAACACCGTTTCTCTGCACCTCCTCCGCAACGTAAAAAGTGGAGTTTGCCCCGAAGACTGTTCATTTTGCTCTCAATCGACCAAAGCAATCAACGACGTTGAGCGCTACGACATGCAAACCGTTGACACCATCCTAGACGGCGCTCAAGCCGCCGTTGATCGCCAAGCCAAACGCTACTGCCTTGTCTCAAGCACACGCTCACCTTCACCAAAAGAAGTCGACACCATCTGCGAAGCCGTGATCCAAATAAAACAAAAACATCCCCAACTCGAAATTTGCTCCTCTCTCGGCATGCTCACCGAAGAAAAAGCAATCCGCCTCAAAGAAGCCGGCGTCAACCGCTTCAACCACAATCTCGAAACCTCCGAAAAATTCTTCCCCGAAGTGGTCTCTACACACGATTTCGACGATCGAGTCAACACAGCCAAACTCGTCAAAAAAGTAGGCCTCGACCTGTGCTGCGGCGGTCTTTTTGGCATGGGCGAATCGATGCAAGACCGAGTCGACTTAGCATTTGCTCTATCCGATCTACAGGTCGATTCAGTCCCCGTTAACTTTCTCGATCCTCGCCCCGGCACTGCATTTCACGGAAAACCAAACCCACTTACACCCAACGACTGCCTACGAGCCCTCGCCATGATGCGCTTCGTAATGCCCTCCGTTGAAATTCGAATTGCAGGCGGAAGAGAAACCACCCTATTCAACCTACAGGCCCTCGCCCTCTATCCCGCCAACTCCATGTTTACAGCTGGATATCTAACCACCGGCGGGCAAGATTATGAAACCGATAAAAAAATGATCGAAGATGCTGGATTCGAAGTTGAAATGGACGCTCCAGCACCCGAACCAAAAGTAGACGAAAAGATCATGCCTGACCTGCATCCCAATCACGCCTAACTTCAAATGAGCTCTTTTTGGAATACGATTGACCGTCCCATCATCGCTCTCGCACCGATGGAAGATGTAACCGATACCGCCTTGCGCGAACTTCTACTAACCATCGCCGACCCAACCGCCCTCCATGTCGTCATGACCGAATTTGTATCGACCGACGGACTCGTTCATCGAAAAGCCCGCAACCGGATCATTCACCGCCTCCGCGTAACCGACGAAGAACGCCAACTTCTCAAAGAAAAGAATGTCAAAATCGTCGCCCAAATTTGGGGCAATACGCCTGAAAATTACACCCAAATCATCCGAGAAATAGCCGAGGAAATGGAGTTCGATGGCATCGACATCAATATGGGTTGCCCCGTACCCAAAGTCGTCCGCCGCGGCTGCTGTTCCGGTCTCATCGGCAACCCCACCCTCGCCAAAGAGATCATACAAGCCGCCCAAGAAGCCAGCCACCTACCCGTCTCCGTCAAAACCCGTATCGGGCTCAAATCAATCGCCACCGAAGAATGGGCCGCCCATCTCCTAGAAACCCGACCCGCCGCCCTCACTTTCCACGGACGCACCCAAAAACAAATGTCCGTCGGCCCCGCCAACTGGAATGAAATCGCCAAAGCCGCTCGCCTCCGGGATCAGATCGCACCCGACATCCCTGTCATCGGCAACGGCGACGTCAAATCAATTCAAGAAGCCCGCGAAAAATGTACCCAACATCAACTCGACGGAGCCATGATCGGCCGCGGTATTTTCGACAACCCATGGCTCTTCATGGAAGAACAGCGCGAACGCACCCAAGAAGAAAAACTAGAGATGCTCTGGACCCACACCCAACTCTTTGACCGCGTCTGGCAAGGCAGCAAAAACTTTCATATTCTCCGCCGCTACTACTCCATCTACTGCAAAGGATTCCCCGGTTGCGCTGAACTCCGCGCAAAACTAGTTCAAACCGAATCCATTTCTCACGTCGCTCAAATCATAAAAACGATCAATCCGGCCATGGATATTTAGTTTCAGACAACGACGAAGGACTCGTGAATTCACGATAACTCACCGTCCCATCCA
>CAJYAJ010000021.1 GCA_913065005.1 uncultured Verrucomicrobiota bacterium
TCCAAGCCCAGCTTGATTATTTTTCATTCCATCAACTGTGAGAAGAATTGAATCGGCAGACAGATTTGTAAATATGGCGTAAGTAGCAGGAGGGAATAAACTGCTGTCTGAGGCATCCGTAAGACCAGTTACAGAATAATCAACTTGGCGGTACCAAGGTGTATAACCGCCTGACCCCATCCACGGAATTAATCCGGAAACATAAGCATCCGGGTCATCTAACGTCTTTCCAAAATAAGTTATCCCTGATAATTTATCATAACCAGTGTGATCAACCTCTTCGTTTAGCGTGACACTCCATCCTTGATTTGCGTTGCCACCTGATACATAAACAACGACAGAATACCCATTAGGAAAATTCTCATTCAGATTTAATAACTCCACATGCGGTTCCTGTCCTGATGCTAACAAAGCCTTTGCAAATGCAAGAAGTGGTGTATTCGTGTATACGGCTGCATTATTACCGATATAAACGCTTCCATTAGGCCTCCGTGAAAATATATTCACAGAGCTTTGGGTGCCATCTTCGAATTCTAGGACTTCATTCTGACCAAGCAGCGTGTTTATCCAATTCGTTGACGCATATCCATGAGCACCAGTTCTTGTATCAGTATCAATACTCCTACCATTAGAAATGGTTGCATTTGCATCAACGAAGTTAACACTAATGATATTAGCATCAGCTGATAGAATCAAAGTCGAAAATAAAATGGTAAGCAACGATTTCATCTTTTGAAATTTGAAAAAGACAAAACCGACTGATCCGTTCGCGAATTACCAGACAACAACGGTTTAATCCCATTATTATAACTTCTGAAAATGATGGGATTTTCATCATCTCCTTGCAGATTATATAATTTCACAGATCCATGAAATTCATCTCCACATCTAACATTTACCGTGTCTCCAGCATTAAGTGGTATCTCATCTAATTTATTAATTAGCCTCCAAGAGGACAATTCACTGGTTCCAGAGTTTTTATCATTTCCCTCAGCAGAAAAAAAATAATTAACGCCATACACGTTAAACGAGAGTAAAAAAGATAAGAAAAGAAACTTCATGACTAAAAAAAATGAAGCCCCATTGATTTCAAATCAAGGGGCTACATTACCACATCTCATGGTTTAAAGATTAATATGTAACCTCATCAAATACACCGAAGAAATGTTCACTTTCATCAACCTGCGGGGAAGTAATTGCTTGCTTTAGGAATCTTTGCTCATACGCATCATCATACGCATCCACACTCAGATCCGCTGAAAGAACTCCGTTATTAGTTGTACCGACCCCTCGCGTCCAATGAGAAGCATTAGACCAAATGTTACCGCCTTCACCATAGACCAGATCTGAAGAAACGAGCACTTTATAATCAACACCTAGATTATCAACTGCTTTTGAGCGCTTCGTACTAAATACTTTTTGGGTTTCGATACTCACCACCTCAAGAAGTCCTGTATACGTTGTGAATGTCTCAATATCTATGGTCGTAGATTGATTCGTTACCCCGTCACCTATATCATCATAAGATGCAGTAATCTCCGTCTCAAAGAACACATTTTGACCGTTGGGGTTTTGCATTCTAGCACCATCCCAATGCGTTTTCATTGTCTGCACATAAGGGGCAACACTTAAGTCATGTGTATTGGTAGATGCCACCTTCCACTTGATTGCATTTGCCGGAGCATTCGTGGCTAGTACAAACTCTACGAAATTAGTCCACGGACGTTGAACAGCACCGAAATTGGTAACACCAGCATCAGTAACATACGCTTGATAATAAGAATTATTAGCAGTCACGACATTGGTCGCGCCGACTTTGGCATCAATCACTGAAGGAAAGTTAGTTACAGGATAGTTTAGAATCTCCGCAACCAGACCCTGATCATTCTGAGCTATTCCATCCGTTATTACTTCTGCAAACACATTAGTCGCAAAGTTTGTAATAATCCGATCATGAAAACCAAGCCACTCAAAATCGTTTCCATTTGATTGTGAATCTGTTGGATCAGTTCCTCTGGCTAATTCTCTTAGATCAGAGATTCCATCCCCGTCATAGTCATTGGTTTTAATCGTTGCAATATCCAGACCATAAGAATCACATGCTAGCTCTAATGTGTTATTGGTCTCGATCTTGATATAATCAACCCACGTAATATGATCAAAGGTATTGGTTGTAAAATCACCCTTATTCACATTGATTAATATTTCCTGAGGGCGATATGAATTATTCACTCTATCAACTTTATGGCGACCTTCCACACCATTGACATAATTTGTGGTCCTTTTATATCCAAAGATAGTTTTTGGATTTAGATTGTAACCCTTAACAGTTGTACTCACTGTGGTCCAATTCGTTGAATTAAGTTCATCACTTCTCACGCTTGAGATGGCACCAAATTGACCATTTTTTGCTCCCAAATTTGCAAGACCCACACTCAAACTTACTGAGCCCACTGCATTTGATGTGATATTCGCCGTTTCTTTATCTTTAACCATCGCAGCGATACTCACTGTGTAAGTCAACTTAGGGTCATATCTGAGTCCCGTGTTAACTACGAAGGTTCCTGATCCAGCCTTAGACGGTTTTCCAAAACCAATTTTCAAGGCTGCGCCACCTTGACTTGTAGCCGGAGCTTGGTTCGCAAAATTATCCGCATCTGTCTGCCAGAATTTAGCCTTCGAATGGTTTGCCATAAGATAGCTTGAAGATAAGGTATAATCCCAAGGCGTGCTTTTAACGTGCTGAAAGAAATACTTTGAAGCACCAACTGCAATATTATTGTTTTTGAACTGCACGGTAGTCGCATTTGCTCCACCGTTTGCTGCGTAGGTAAATCCACCAAAGTCATCATAAAAAGCAACACCAGTAGCTAATGGTGCATTTGCCATAGTCACACTTCCAGAGTCATTACCCGCTCCATTCACATTACTTACGCCCACAGAAAATGCATTTATGCCGACTAATAGTGGCATATCGAAAGTGAAATCTGATCCAGTAACAGTTGCTGTTCCAGTTACTCCTGAACGAAGATTTGTCCATAATACTATTTCGGACCCTACCCCATCTGAAAGGGTACCGCTGATCGTTGAAGATGCTGTTGCATAATCACTGTTAGGCGCTGAAACAATAGTAATCGATGGTGCTACGGCTGAAGGAGCATCATTCGGTATAATTTGAATGCCAGAAATTCCGGAAGCATTTAAATTAGCATCAACAGTAAAAGTCACTAAACCTGCAGATGCTTTGGATACGACATTTTCAAATACGGCATAATCTGCATAGTGAGTGGATTTGTTATTCAGATTTGCACTGCGTAAGCTATCTAAGCTTCCATTCCAATAGTGTCCATGAGATGACGTACCCGCATTGTAACGCGTTCTATATAAATAACTTTCGTGACCATTTGAATCAGCGTCAGCATACGTCTTGTTGTATCCTGTTGCAGCACCTGGACTTAACGTTACTAAACTCTCATTATTACTATACAAGCCTCCAAGATAAACAATTACAGTAGCATCATTCGGATAGTTCGCTGCATTCATATTTTTCAGTACAATATGTGGTTCTTTCCCTGCCGCAGTATATGCTTGGTGATAGGCCCGCATTGGCGTTCCGTTCCAAGGATTGTTTGCAAGAGATGAATTTCGACCAACGGTACCTGTGGATGGCGTCAACACAGACATGTTTATTGGTGTAGCATTACCATCCGAATCCAATAATGCATTCACATTTGAATTTGATGGTTTTTTGAAATTCACCCATCCTGAAACCTTTGATTGTGCCACCGAGTTGCTAATGGATGGAATGCCCCACTCTGTACCAGAGGGCACATCATCAGTGGTTGCATCTGTTCCACCATTTGAAATGTTATAACTAATTGTGTTAGTTACTTGCGACATAGCTAATAGCGGCAACGCTAAAAAAACACACACAAATAAATGCTTGTGACTACTCATGATTATCTCTCCTTTAATAGAAACCAACGTGGTAGGTCACATGTATTATTCAACACAGCCAGTGCCTAGCACTCATACATTGATTTATAACGCACGATATTTGCCTGAAATACGGAATTGAACAACCTGTCTAAATAGATAGGTCGACCCTTAGGGTTGTTCTTTCAGATCAACAATACCACGTTGCACAGCTGTAATGAGGGCTTGTGTTCGGTCTGCCGCATTCAGCTTTTTTCTCAAATTAGATAAATGAAGCTTCACAGTTCCCTCTGATATATCTAATTCGTCCATAATTTCTTTATTTGAAAATCCCTTCGCGAGACCCTGAAGAACTTCGAGCTCTCTCGGAGTCAACGCCTCATGAGCTAAACGACTCTCAATTTTACTCGCTACCTTAGCAGGAAAATACGTGTGTCCTGTAGCGATCTCATGTAATGCCTGAAAAACATCCTCGACCTCACCCGCCCGCTTTGTCAAATAGCCTTTACACCCAGCCTGAACCGCATTCCAGACATCCTCTTCCGCCTCTTTCACCGTAAGCAAAACAATTTTTGCATCCGGATCAAGGGTGATCAGCTGGCGAGTTAACTCGACTCCATCGACGCCTGGCATTTGATAATCCATCGTAACGACGTCCGGGCGATGTTGTTTGTATAACGCCAATGCTTCTTCTGCATTCGCCGCTTCACCGACAATTTTAAAGCCATCTTCACTCTCAATAGCATGCGTTAACCCCATCCGAAGTAACGCATTATCATCCACCACTAACACCGTTATTTCATTCATGATTCACCTCCTGCCCCTCCACCAAAGGAAGCGACAGTTCAATTCGAACGCCTCCAGTCTCTTTCAGTTGAACCGACAACTCCCCATGAATTCGATTGGCACGCTCTTCCATACCTAACAAACCAAAATGCCCAGATCGATTAAGCGGACTATCGCTAAACCCAATACCATCATCATCAACCAGCACCGACAGCGAAACAGGGGTAAAGACAAGGCGAACATCAATATGCCGCGCTTTTGCATGCTTGCAGGCATTCGTCATTGCCTCTTTCGCAATAGAAAAAACTTGCCGCTCTGCATACCGCTTAAAGCGAGAGGTAACTCCTTCAACCGAAACTATAATAGCAATGGGATGCTGCTCTTCTAAAACAGATGCATATTGCCGAATCGCAGCCGTGACATCCATCTTTTCCAGCCATCCCCCACGCAACTCCAGAATCGCATTTCGTGATTCTTCACTACAATAGACCAACATCTCTTGAATCCGACGCATACCTTTCAAGCCCGCATGCGCATCACGCTCAAATAATTTAATACTCGAGCTCAATTGAAGCGCAATACCCGCCAACCCCTGATCTAAATTATCATGCAACTCACGCGCAATTCGCTGCCGCTCAGACATAATTGACTTATGTTTAATCTGAGACCCAATCAACTCGGTTTGTCGTCGAACTGTTTTTCTTAAGGTGACTACAAAAAACATTGCAACCGCAAGCACACCCACCAGAACAACAAAGATATAAATCAATCGCTGTGTTGTAAGCCACGTGGCTTCCTCCAGCACCACAATATCGTCTAATCCACGCAGCTCTATCCACATCCGATTGATCGAAAAACGCCACGGCACATCCTTCGCTTCTTCGAGGCGAACCAATCCCGTTAATTGCAACTGCATGCCAATCTTAACGGCTTGCGAATCCACCACAGAAGCAGGCGCCTTGCACTCAAAGACATCCTCACCTGAGCGACAAAGCAAACTGGACTGAACCACCGAATCGCCCCCCCCAAATGATTTACCAATATCTACCACCCATGCATCCACGCGAGCCAATGCATGATTATATTGAGGGTCCCTTAAGTCCGAAAAAGGAACTTCAATCGGCTTCACAGCTTGGTCGACATCCAATTTCACCACTTCAATCGCCCGCAATCCTCGCGATATAGGCTGCGACCATGCATACCCAGAAACACGAACTCTATCGCCTACACGGAAATCAGCCCGCTCTTTAATCCGCACATGAAGATGATGTACTCCATCTTGAAGATACAGATTCTTCTCATCGACATGGGCAATGACCCCATCGACCGCCACATAATTATTGATTTCAACATTCTCATTCAAAAAATGATCCACCGTCAAAACGCGCAGCTTCATTCGAGCTTCAGACTGTATTATTTTTAAATCTTCCATCGAACTGATGTAGAAAATACGCCCCGTCATTTGCCGGCGATTATTCACCTGAACACAGGCCACTCCCTGAAAACGGACCGATTGAAACATCAACGCAGAAGCGTTCATTAGATTTTGCTGCGAATAAGGAATCTGAACCGACGCCTGATAGCCAAACACTTCCATCTCCAACATGATATGATCTCGCTCAGGGAACGAATCATAATCAATGATAAGTCCGCTGGTCTGGATCCACTGAGAATCAATCGTCGGATCATAGAATGAATTAGGGTCAAATTCAGCCGCTTCAAAAAGAGGCGCATCTACCCGTTCAACCGAAACGTCCTCCGCCCGAACAATCGGATAATAAATACCCTCAACCGCAATACCACGTACTCGAATCCAAGAGCCTAACTGCATCTTCCGCGGCCACATTTTCTTCGGTTGCACATAAATACCGCGCTCCCCATTGAAAAGGAACACGCCTCGATCACGCGAATGAAAACGAACGACCTGCCCATACACCTCAACCATGGGCTTGGTCTGCAACGCCTCAACATCCAACTGCTTTATTTCATCAAAAGATAGATCGAATTGTTCAACTCCAAGAGCCAACGTTTCCATGCAAACAAAAGCACAGAGCATCAGCCCTAAACGTTGAATGAAGCTCATGTTACTCGCTATCCCCTTGACGCACTTTAATTTTATCAGAGTGATAATGCTGCGTAACACCCTCTACCGATTTCGGCTTATTCGGTGGAACCTGATATCGCGCCCGCAACCGCTCGAGTTCATCATGCATCCGCACTACCGTCTTCTTATAAACAGGATTGCCATATTGATTAATCATCTCGTGCGGATCGGTCTGCATATCGATCAACTCCCATTCATCGACGTCATAATAATGAATCAACTTAAAGCGTCCATCATACGCCCCCTCATGCCGATAGACCATATGCCAACCGGGATATTCATAATAATGATAATAGTGGCTCTTACGCCAAGACACCTCTTCGTCCCCACGCAGTAAAGGAAGCAAACTCGCTCCTTGCATCCGAGCTGGCGCCTCCAATCCAGCCGCATCCAAAAACGTCTGAGCAAAATCGAGATTCGATACCAAGTTCGAACAAACTGAGCCCGGATTCGTAATGCCCGGCCAACTCATCAACAACGGCGTCCGATACGACTCATCATACATAAAACGCTTATCAAACCACCCATGTTCACCCAGATAAAATCCCTGATCCGACGAATACACAAAAATCGTATTTTCCAACAATCCTTCCGCCTCAAGCCAATCCCAAATTTCACCCACCGAATCATCCACCGACTTAATACACGCTAAATAATCCTGCAGGTAACGCTGATATTTCCAACGAACCAACGCCTCACCCTCCAACTCCGCTTTTTCAAAAGCCTCATTGATCGGGTCATACACTTTTTTCCATGCCGCTTTTTGTTCCGCAGACATCCGAGCAAACCGATTCGTATGGTAGGTCTCCACCTTTAAATCCGAACCCAATAGCATCGTATTTCGAAGCGTCATATCTTGATTCTTCGCCGCTAACGAACGATTTTCATAAGTATCAAAAAGCGTCTCCGGCTCAGGAAAGACAACCGCTGAAAAAGCATCCAAATACTTCGGTGCAGGCGACCAATCCCGATGCGGTGCCTTATGCTGTACCATCAATAAAAAAGGCTGATTCGCATCCCGATCCTCTTCTAACCACGTGATCGCTTTCCCCGTAATCAGCTCAGAAACATATCCTTGTTCACGGTGAACCCCATCCGCAGTCCGAAAATCGGGATTATAATATCGACCCTGCCCCGGCAATATCTCCCAATGATCAAAACCCGTAGGTTCACTCGCAAGATGCCATTTACCAATCAAAGCAGTCTTATATCCATTTCGTTGCAACACCTTCGGAAAGGTAGGTTGAGATCCATCAAACTTCGTATGTTCATTCGAGAAAAATTTATTAATATGGCTGTATGTACCCGTCAGAATCGTTGCCCGACTTGGCCCACATATCGAATTCCCCACCAAACATCGATCAAACCGCATACCCCGATCAGCAATCCGATCTAGATAAGGCGTCGGCGCCAATGAAGCCAACTCATGCCCATAAGCCCCAATCGCTTGCGTCGCATGATCATCCGAAAAAAGAAAAACAATATTCGGCTGCTTTGCCACCCCTGTAAAACACACGAAAAATAGACTCATCCCTGCATATAATGATCTCATATCAACACTCTTTTTTCTCGAACCTACTTTATTTAACTCAGATAACAACCTGCCTAAAAGAGCTATACATCGTCAACTCATTTAAAACCACAGATCAAATCCGGCCACACACCGGAAAGGTTTGACGACTCAAAAGCAATCAATCATATTTCCCCGATTATGATCCAAGACAAAGCAACCGTTCTCAAACACGAAAATTTCCAAGGTGATTATCGAATTCTCCATTTGGCGACAACCGGCATTGGTCCACACGTTCAACCCGGTCAATTCGTTCACCTGCAAGTACCCCAATTGGGCGACCGAATTTTGCGACGCCCTTTCAGTATTTATAAAGCCGACAGCGAATCAATCAGCCTCTTATACAAACCCGTAGGACGAGGCACCGCATCCATGGCAACCCTCCACAAAAAGAGCCAAGTCGACCTCATCGGCCCCCTCGGAAACGGCTACCCCGAAGCAGCAAACGACACCTTACCCGTTCTCGTTGCTGGCGGATACGGCAACGCTGCACTCTACCTCAAAGCACGATCACTCAAACGCAAAGGCGTTGCCTTTTTTGGCGGTCGAACCGCCGAAGACATCTTGTGCGTCGAAGAATTTGAAGCCCTCGGTTGGGATGTACGCCCCACCACCAACGACGGCTCCCTCGGCATCAAAGGACTCGTCACTGATGCCTTTGACCCCTGGCTTCTCGAACAGAACGAACGCAAGCCCGAACTCTTTGTATGTGGCCCAACCCCCATGCTACGCGCCATGGGCGACCGCGCCATCGAAAACAACTTTAAAGCCTGGTTATCCCTAGATGAAAATATGGCTTGTGGCGTTGGCGCCTGTTTAACCTGCGTCATCAAACAAAAAACAGAAACCGGTTGGCAATGGGCTCGCTGCTGTAAGGATGGTCCCATTTTCGAATCCAGAGAGGTATTGTGGGATGAATAAACCCAATCTCGCCGTTCAAATCGGCTCCATGACCATGCAAAACCCCGTAACCGTCGCCTCCGGCACCTTCGGATACGGCCCCGAATATGCCGAACTCGTTGATCTCAATCGCCTCGGTGCCATCACCGTAAAAGGGATTGCCCCCGACATCCACCTCGGCAACCCCACCCCCCGCACCTACGAAACCCGCGGCGGCATGCTCAACGCCATTGGTCTCCCCGGTCCCGGCGCACAAGGCTTCATTGATACCTATGTTCCCTTCCTCGCCGATTACACCACCCCCGTAATTGTCAACATCTGGGGAAAAACCATCGAAGAATACGGCAACGTCGTCGAACAACTCGACAACGAAACCGGCATTCACGCCTATGAGATCAACCTCTCCTGCCCCAACATCAAAGAAGGAGGCTCTGCCTTCGGAACCGACCTCTCTATTTTTTCACACGTCATTGAACTCGTTCGAGAAAAAACAAAAAAACCCATCATTCCCAAACTCGCTCCAAATGTCTCCGATATCGGCGCCTTCGCACAAGCCGCCGAAAAAGCCGGAGCCGACGCCCTCGCAATCATGAATTCATTTCCCGCCATGGGGATCGATATTAAAACACGCAAACCCGTTTTAGCCAATGGAAGCGGCGGTCTGAGCGGCCCCGCCATCAAACCCATTGCCATCAAGCTCGTTCACGATGCGGCCCAAAAAACCAATCTGCCCATCATCGGTATGGGAGGCATCTTTGAGCCCGAAGATGCTGTCGAATTTTTCATTGCTGGTGCAAGCGCCGTTGCCGTAGGCACCGCCAACTTTATCGATCCCAGCACCGCCATCCGAGTCATCAACGGCATCGAAACTTATTTGATCGACCAAGGCCTAAACGATATTAAACAACTCGTTGGAACCGTAAATTACGGATGAAGTCCCCCGCCGCCAAAGAAGTGATTTTAATCACCATCTTCGGGATACTACTGATCTATTTTTCTCTTCTTCAACACGAACAAAACCGCCCCCTATCCGATCACTTACCACCCACCGCTCAAACCCTCTTCACAGGCACCCCCCAAGAGCTCTTCAAAAGCCCACTCATCCACATCCTTAATCAAGCATTTGATTCCGATATCGAAAAAACGCTTCAGATAAAATATGGGTTTAAACATATCCAAGACAACCATCTAATCGTGGCAGGTCTGCCCCAACGAACCACCGGAAAAGATCGACGTTGGGCCATCCTCATTCAACTCGGCAAAGACATCCCATGGATGCGAGGCAGGCTCAATCAATTCAAAAACCCCTCCTGGTTGCGACAAGATAACATTGCAGCCTGTCCCGTCTGGGAACTCTCATCCCATACCTCCTCCTCCACGCTACGAATCGCACTCACAGAAAACATGCTCATTGCTTGTCACTCACCCTATCCAGATGATATTAAACTCTTTATACATTTTTCACACTATTAACCCAATAACGCGGAGTCCAGACATGCGCCACTTCATCTTTTTTTCATCCATCCTCCTTCTTGCTGGATGCAAAACGCCCATCAGCTCAACCACCGAAACCCCGCTTCCGGAAATTCAACAACAAGCCTATTTATCCCACGCCAAACCCGCTCGTCATTTCGGTTATCAAGTTTTTCCCATCGCCAATAACGAAATTGGCATGCGCGGAAACGCACGCCTCCACCCCAATCATCGAGCCGTCGTTCCCATGGAAAAAAATAAACTCCCCGTCATCGAAATTGCCGGACGTAACTACCGCGACCCCGCCCCCGCTCTTATCGACACCGGTTCCCCCAACAGCTGGATGGAATTCAGCTACTCGCAAACCGTCAATACCGATTTCCTCAGTTTTCGGGAACGACACTTCCCCTACCGAGGAACCTACAGCACCGGCGGCGTTCCGGCCTATGCTGCCATTGCATATCAACTCCGCATCGGGCAACTCTTCATTGAAAATATGCCGCTCTATATCCGCATGGCAACCGGCTCTCTCGGACTCCAAGCAAGAAGAATTCAATCACCCCCCATCCGAACCGTACTCGGCTATGACCTCTTAAAACTTTTCTCATATGTTCAATTCAACTTCATAAACGGCACCATTGATTTCAACACCATGAACCCCTTCACCCCCAATGAAAAATGGCTACTCGCGCAAACATCTATTCTCAATAAACAGAACGTAGGCCTCGTGATTGAAGGCGCTCTCTTTGGAGAGAAAACCCCATTTGTTCTCGATCTAGCTGGAGAGTATCATCTCGCCCACGCAAAAGCCGATCGCTTCCCCGCAAGACAACTCAGTCTAGGCGAACTCGTTTTTCGAAAAGTGCCACAAACCCCACTACCCCCACAAACCCTTCCCCGCCTCGGACGCTACCTCTTCACTGACCTCATCATTACCATCTGTCCCCAAGCAGGCACCGTCTACTTCGAACGCCCTCAATAAATCAAAAGGCGCCTCAGCAACTGAGACGCCCTCGTCGTATTCGAAATTTTCCGAAGGAGTTATACGGCTCCATCCTCGAGTTAGCACCAAAAGAAAATTCGAATCCTCGCTTACTGGAACATCATGCCGAAACCGACGCTGAATGTTTCAGTACCGTTTTCATCTAACAAGTCAGCTTTAAGAACGAATTGATCCGAAAGCAAAACATGTAACCCATACTGGGTTGAATCTACTTCCGTATCATTTGTACCAGCTTTTGTTGATGCCTCATGTGTATCGTATGAACCTGTACGAACAAACGGGATAACGGCTTTTTCACCCTCACGCCAGATTTCATATCCAGCTGTAGCATAATATCCACCAAAATCTGAAGCCGCTACCGCAACCCCATTACCCTTATGATCCCCTGCTGCCCAAACGCCATTCAGCGTTAACGCTCCAGCCGTATATTCAGCATCCAATGAAAGAATATTTACTTCTCCACCTGACATAGCATCCACACCTTCGGCACCGTAATCTGTAGAACCTGTATAGAATCCACCCCCCACACGAAGATCATCAATACCAAAGTAATCAAGACGTCCAGTTAAGCTGGGTGATTCCAATCCAGGATAGACAGCTTCACGACCGCCACGGATTCCAGAACCTTCAGAAAAACTTGATCCATCTAATCCGCCAACCGCGTATACTTCATAAGAAAGGTCAGCTGATAAATCACCAACCAAACCAACTCCGTCAATTGACCAAGTCGAAGGAAGAATGTACTTCTCAAAGGGAGGACGCTCTACACCAAAAAACAAGGGAGGCTCATGACGAAGCCCCACAATTCCCAATGGCGCAAGTGTACGACCCAACCGAATAGCCGTTATATCCGTCACTTGCAAATCAACACTAAACTGCTCTAATAGAATATATCCATCCGTTGTTTTCGCATGCTCTAATTCAATTTCTGAATTCAACCGAATCCAATCATTGAACTGATAACCTGCATACATAACCACACGGTGATAATCACCATAGGTAGCACCCTTTTTTCTTGTTGCATGAAACTCACCATAACCGCCTAATGTCAGACGACTCGTGAGAGCATTCAGATCCGCTGCAGCTTCTAATTTGCTAATGCGCTCTTCTAGATCAGCACCTGCAATCGCAACCGCTCCCAAACAGCCCAAAAAGGCTGCAGTTACTACTTTTCTCATTATTTCTCCTCAATCCGTGTCACTGAATAGACTCTCGCATCGAGCAAAACGCCACGCTAGGAAGGGCCTCTACAGATCGGTTCAACCACTGAACTCGGTAACACAGAATGAATGTTTTTTACACCGCCCCGAGGCCTCCTCGGCAGCATGAAATAAGTGAACGTATTTCATACGTCGAAATAAGTCGTACAAATTTAGTCCTATTTTATCAAAACAAATTTTAAAAAAAGAACACGATCCAGTAACAAAACTCACCCCCCCTGCGTATACAGAATTGAATTTAATACCTATTTGAGCGATACCCACAACCCACCCTTCGCTCAAAACCCCGAAAAAACCCTGCCTTTGCAGGGTTTTTTTTTGCCTATTTTGCGCATTCAAGCTATACCACATAACCAACTCCTATGAAAAAATCAGATCCATCCGATAATCAGACCCCTCCACCCAATCGCGAGATTCTCAACCCAAACCTCTTTTCAGAAGAAATCAGCTTCTCCGATACCGAACAAATCTTATTCCAAGAAGACCTACACCAAACACAAACTACTTCCACCGAAGCCCTCACCGATTCCACCGCCGATACCCGCTACATCCCCCTCAAAAAAATAAGAGACGGCGGCATGAAAACCATCTGGGAAGTCAAAGACACCCGCACCCAACGCACCCTCGCCATGGCACTCATTCAACCCGAACGAATTGCCTCTCAAGACGACATCGAATCCTTTCTCCACGAAGCCCGACTCACCGCCCACCTACAACACCCCCACATTCTACCCATCTACGACATCGCCCTCGAAAAAAACGGCAACCCCTATTTCACAATGAAACTTCTCCGCGGTGAAACCCTCGAAGCCATTCTCCACCGCCTTCAACACCACGACCTCGAAACCGAAAAAAAATACTCCCTCACATACCTCTTAGACATCTTTCTCAACCTCTGTGATGCCGTCGATTATGCCCACACCAAAGGCGCCCTTCATCTCGACATCAAACCTGCCAACGTCATGATCGGCGACTTTGGAGAAGTCCACCTGCTCGACTGGGGACTCGCCACCCTCCTCACCGAATCTCATCAAAACGATTCAACCCCTCGAAAAGTAGTAGGCGGAACCCCCGGCTACATGGCACCCGAACAAGCGCTTGGAAACAAAGAAGACCTTCACTTCCATACCGATATATATATGCTCTGTGCCCTACTCTATCAGATCCTAACCCGCACCCCCCCCCCACACCGGCGAAACCACAGAAGCCATCATGCGACACAGCACACAAGGCACTATCATCCCCCCCGCACAACATCCCATGCAACCTCCCATACCTAAAGCCCTCTCCGCGATTACCATGAAAGGCCTCGCCGTTCATCCCGACGAACGCTATGCCAACGTCGCCGCCCTCAAAAACGACATCCGAAGCTATCTCAACGGCTATGCAACGCTCGCTGAAAACCCCACCCTCATTACCCACCTTCAGCTCCTCATCAACCGTCACCGCATCGCCTTCGCCCTCCTCATATTCACCCTAATCATCATCTCATTCACACTCTTTTTTAGCTTCCGCTCCATTCAAGCCAGTGAACAAATCGCCCTCAACGCCCTCGATCAACTCCAACAAAAAAACGCCTACATCGAACAAACCGCCCTCAGCGTAGCCCCCGACTACCTCGAACTCGCCCGACAACATGAATATCAATACCGCTACACCCAAGCCGATAAAGCCCTCACCACCGCCCTCACCTTCCACCCCACCCATCCTGAAAGCCGCCTCCTCCGCGCCTATATCCATCTCAGCCACTTTGAATTCCAGCAAGCCTACGACCTTCTCAACCAAACCGACGGCATCCCCACAACCCCCAACCCCCCCGCTCTGCGCCTCGCCAACAAATATAAAAACACGCCTGCCATCACCGACGCCCAACTTCCCACCCTCATCCAAGCCTTCATCCAACATAACCTCACCCCCCAGCTTCCCCGCCTCTTCCACCACCTCAACCAAGCCCCCTTCAACCCCGCCACCCGACTCCCCGCCCTCGAAAAATGTCTCCAACAACTCAACCCCGACACCCCCAACCTCACCCTACGGCACACCCCCTTTGGATCGGCCGGCTTCCTCATCGACCTCGGCCAAAACCCCGAACTCAGCATCCTCACCCCCCTCAGTGGACTCCCCATCACCATCCTCAATCTCAACCGCACCGGACGCCCCGATCTCGCCCCCCTTCAGCTCGACACACTGCGCGAACTCCGCCTCGCACATACCCGCCTCGAAACCCTCAACCAAATTGGCGACCTCCCCCAACTTAACATTCTCGATCTCTCCCACACCCGCATCCGAAACCTCAGCAGCATCCTCCGCTATCCCAACCTAACCACCCTCAATCTCAGCGGCATCGAAAACCTCGAACTCTCCCCCCGCCTCATCTGGTGCCGCCACCTAAAAACCATCACCCTCACCCCTCAAACACAACCCCCACAAGCCCTCCGACCCCTCATCAACCGCGGCATCATCCTCATCTACGAAACAGGTACTCCATGACCACCCCCGACTTTGAACCCACCCGCGTCACGCTCCTCGAACGCCTCCGCACCGGAAAAGACCAAACCGCCTGGCTCGAATTTGAATCCACCTACCGCGCATTCATCTTTAGTCTCATCCTCCGCATGGGCATTCCCAACGCCGACGCCGAAGACATCAGCCAAACCGTCCTCACCAAAGTCTGGCAAAAAATCGAAGACTTTGAATACAACCGCAACCGCGGCAAATTCCACAACTGGCTCGCCGCCATGACTCGCAACACCGTCAAAGACTTCTTCCGTACCAAGAAAAATTTTATCACCGGACGCGACGCCGTCGAATACCAAGAAACGTACGACTCCATCGAACAACAAGTCCTTCCCGACATCGAAAAACTCGCCCGCGAAGAATGGATCCTTCACATCACCAACCTCGCCTGGGAAAATATCAAAAACGATCTACACGAAAACAAACGCAGCGTCTTCAAATACGTCTCCCAAGAAATCCCCAACGCCGACATCGCCCAAAAACTCGGCATCTCCGAAACCAGTGTCCGCGTCTACAAAGCCGAAGTCTTCGAAAAAATGCGCACCGAAATTAATCGCCTCAACCAAGAACTCACCTGAAAAATAAAAAATCGAGTAACCGTTCGCCAACTGACCACGTAGTATTAAAGTAGTCACTCCACTACCTTGTCGTGCAACCCACAGCACCATCGCCGGCAAGACGATTTCAGCCCGCCACTCGGCGGGCTTTTTTTTGCTTCACATAATTCATTCACCTTCTGCCTTGAAAACCACAACCCCTCTCCTCTAAACTAATAAGTGGTTCATAAAACCAAAACAAATGTAGTGAGAGATTGTGGTTAGCAAACAAACAAAACAGATTACATCCATACGAGCCAAACTCGACAAGGATGGAAGAAGTGCCAAGTTCACACTTGGTGATGCCGAAGTCGAATATATTCAATCCAGGGGGATCGATATTCTGCGCCTTCACGCGACCGATTTTATTCAAAAGCGAATCGCACCCGCTGAACCCAAAAACGATGGTCACCAAACCCCCACCAAAGGGCATCCGGTATTCATCGCACAACATGCCTGCGGCTGTAACGATCGTAACGCCGTCGAAACCTTCTTCTCCTTAAAAAAAGGGAAACAATTAAGCGAAAAAGAAGTCACCCTTATCGTTGATGTTTTGATAAGTTGGATGAATGACCAACTTGGATAAAAAAAAAGGTTTCCTTTTTTTAAATAAAACACGATGAACTCATCCCCCGAGAACATAACCATTCTACAACGCGATCATCATACGATCAGTCGCAAACAAATCTCAACCGCCACCCTCAAAGTACTCTACCGGCTCCACGAAGAAGGATTTACCGCCTACCTCGCCGGCGGCGCCGTCCGCGACTTAATGCTCAATCGCCAACCCAAAGACTTCGATGTCGCCACCGAAGCCACCCCCGAACAAATACGCCGCCTTTTTAGAAACTGCCGCATCATTGGCCGTCGCTTCCGCCTCGCCCACGTAATCTTCAAAAACGAAACCATTGAAACCTCCACCTTTCGTGCCCCCATACCCACCACCCCCGAAGACGCCCAACAAGGCAAAACCATGACCGTGAACGACGGTCTTGTCATTCGAGACAACCTCTTTGGCACCCCCGAAGAAGATGCACTACGCCGCGACTTCACCATCAATGCCCTCTTCTATGACCCCTCCGACTTCACCGTCATTGATCATGCCGGCGGTCTCGAAGATCTCAATCAACGCCTCATCCGCGTCATCGGCGACCCCGACCGACGCTTCACCGAAGACCCCGTCCGCATGATCCGCGCCGCCCGATTTGCCGGCACTCTTGACTTCCAAATTCATCAAGCCGACTTCGACTCCATCCGCCGAAACGCCCCCCTACTTGAACAAGCCAGCCCCTCTCGCATGTATGAAGAAGTCCAAAAACTCTTCTTCTGTGGGCACGCCAAAAAAGTCTATCACTGGCTCGAGAAAACCGATCTGATTCGTCCCATGTTCACCACCTTCAGCGACTGGGTCGAAGAAGATCCCAAACGTCACGACTGGGTCATCCAAGCCCTCGAACAAATGGACCGCTGGCGCGAAGCACAACTCAGCATCCATCCCTCCCTCCTCTTTGCCCTCATCTTTGGTGAATATCACGAAACACTCATCGCCCAAAAAATAGAACAAGGTAGCGCCCCATTCGATGCCGCCCGCGACACCGTCTATCAGCACCTCAACTCCATCTGCATCCAGGTACGGATTCCAAAAACCGTCATCTATCAAGTCTGCGACATCATGACCAATCAACTCCGCTTCCGAAAAACAAAAGGCAGACAACCCCAACGCTTCATGCAATCCGCCGGCTTTCTCGATGCATTTCTCTACCTAAAATATACCACCAAAACCCATAACCGAGATCTAGATCTCCTTGAATTCTGGGCACAACTACGCCGCGAAAACCCGGTTAAACGCGCACCCCACCGCGCTGGACCCCGTCGGCGCCGCCCCCGCAATAAGCGAAAATAATCTAGATCAACCATTGTAATCACTTTGCCGTCTGCTACATTTTTGACCTTATTGCAAATATGTATTAGGGGGTGTCCGGATGGACAATAGCGCACAAGAACTTCAACTTCTTTATAAAATTTCACAAACGGTCTCGTCACGACAACATGACATAGGAGAGCTACTCACCGAAGTTCTCCAAATCATGGAAACCGAACTCGGCGTACTTCGCGGCACGCTGACCCTGCGCAAACAAGATAGCGACATTCTCAACATCGAAGCCTCAAGCGGACTATCCGAACGCCAAATGCAGCGCGGGGAATATCAACTCGGAGAAGGAGTAACCGGTAAAGTAGCCGAAACCGGGCAGATGGAAATCATTGCCGATATCAGCCAATCCACTGATTTCCTCAATCGAACGAAAGCGCGTGACGACGAAAAGGTCGCCTTTATCTGCGTACCGATCATTCACAACAAAGAGATAATCGGCACCATCAGTATCGATATTCCAGCCGTCGATGAATCCGCCCTTGAAACCTATGCCCTATTCCTCGAACACGTAGCACAAATTCTCGCCTCCGCCGTATCAACCATCCGCGAAGAAATCGAAGAACGCAATGCCTTGGAATCAGAAAACGAAATGCTTCGCCGTCAATTAGGCAACCGCTACAGCATCGACAACATGGTCGGCAACTGCAACGCCATGCGGCTCATCTATGAGCAGATCATCCAAGTCGCCGACAGTACCGCCACCGTCCTCGTTCGCGGTGAATCCGGAACCGGCAAAGAACTCATCGCCCGCGCAATCCACTTCAACAGCCCCCGAAAAAACAATACGTTTGTCAGCGTCAACTGTGCGGCGCTCCCTGAAAACCTCATTGAAAGCGAACTTTTTGGACACGAAAAAGGTGCCTTCACCGGAGCCCAACAACAGCGTAAAGGTCGTTTTGAACTCGCCAACGGCGGCACCATCTTCCTCGATGAGATCGGCGACATTTCTCCCGCAGTGCAAGTCCGACTCCTGCGCGTCCTTCAAGAAAAAACATTTGAACGCGTTGGCGGTAACGAAACCATTAGCGTTAACGTCCGCGTGATTGCCGCCACCAGTCGAAACCTAGAAGAAGGCATGGCAACCGACACCTTCCGAGAAGACCTCTTCTACCGCCTCAACGTCTTCCCGATTCTCCTCCCCCCCCTCCGAGAACGGAAATCCGATATTCTACTACTCGCCGATCACTTCCTTCAAAAATATGGCGAACTTTACAGTAAAAAGATGAAACGCATCTCCACCAGCGCCATCAATATGATCATGGCATACCACTGGCCCGGTAACGTACGCGAACTCGAAAACTGTCTCGAACGCGCCGTACTCACCTCCGCCGATGGCGTCGTACACGGATTCAACCTGCCCCCTTCACTGCAAACCAGCGAAGAGACCCACACCGGATTCATCCCAGACGAAGGCGCCAATCTCAAACAGATGGTCGAAGGGTATGAACGTGAGATCCTGATTGATGCCCTTAAAAAACATCGAGGAAATGCCGCCGCAGTTGCTCGCTATCTTCAAACCACCCAACGCATCATCAACTACCGTATCAAAAACCTAGGTATAGAGCCAAAAAGCTACAAATAATCCATGCATGCATTGGTTCAAGCCTACACTCAACGCCTAGCTGAAAACGGGCACGACAACCCACAACGCACGATTGAAGAGCTCCTCGCTCATCATCTCAACTGCAAACCCCTAGAAATCTACAACCAAACTACCCTCAATGAATCCATTGTCGAAACAGACCTCAACCGCCTCCTCAATAACGAACCCCTTCAATACATACTCGGAACCGCTCATTTCTATGGAATCGAATTCAACTGCGATGCCCGCGCTCTGATCCCCCGCCCCGAAACCGAATCCCTCATTGAACTCATTCTCCAAAGCGACCTTAAAGATCAACCCACCCCACGTCTGATCGACGTCGGCACCGGCACCGGTTGCATTGCCCTCACTCTCGCCAGCCACCTTCCCAACGCCCATCTGGAAGCCGTAGACAGCTCCGAAGCCGCTCTTGCACTCACATGGGAAAATGCCGAAAAATTAGACCTCTCAAAACGCATCGTCCTGCATCACAACAACCTACTCAGCGAACGGCCCGACGACACTTACGACGCCATTATCTCCAACCCGCCCTATATTGCCACCGATCATTGGAAAGCCCTTGCCCCCAGCGTAAAAGAATTTGAACCCCGTGCCGCACTCGACGCCGGCCCCGAAGGAACCGAATGCTATGAAGCCCTTGCCCCCGAAGCCTGGCGAGCCCTCAAACCCAACGGCCACCTCTTCCTTGAAATAGGCTACGATCAAAGCAATCTCGTTCAACGCATTCTACAACGCAATGGATTCCACGCCATTCATCTGCAAAAAGATCTGCAAGGACACGATCGTATCATCCATGCCCGAAAATAGTTCGTTGATCAAAAAGAATGGTGCCCAGGGCGGGACTTGAACCCGCAAGACCAAAGTCGAGGGATTTTAAGTCCCTTGTGTTTACCAATTTCACCACCTGGGCAAACTGTTAATAGTCAACGTTTTAAATGCTTCTATAGCTCATTTTTATTTATCGATGAACTTTAAGTACAACGACTTTACAACGAGTTTTATATTGTTCTTAACGCTAATTAACGTTACTTTACTTGTAACGTCGTTAACAAAATTGCGTCGGAAATATAGCAGGATCATTTATTATGGCAAACGTTTATAAACCAGATAATTTTCCTTACTTCTACTACCGATTCACTCACAACGGAAAAGAAGAGAACAGATCGACAAAGAAGAAGATAAACTGATGAATTTTGATTAATTAAATAATTGATAAAAAATAAG